>JAFCGC010000015.1 GCA_017608305.1 Candidatus Pacearchaeota archaeon | reverse complement strand
CCTTTGTTAATTGTTGTTATACTCACCTTATTCCCAGGAGAGTATTTTAATAATTCCTCACTTAATTTATCTAAACTTGTTATTTCTACATTATTTATTTCTTTTATTGCTCCTTTTAATCCGGCATTTATAGCAGGTGCATCATCATATAAAACAATTTGCTCTTGATTCTTTTTTTGATTTTTCAAAAACTCTTTCGTAGCAAAATATGTTTTATCATCTACCTGAATTTCTAAAAGATCTTCTTCCCCTATTTCTTCTAAGACCTCATAATAACCAGATTCATTTGTACAAATCCCATTCACCATTGTGACAGAAGCAACTTTTACAAACGAGTAAGAATAAGTATCAAAAGTCACTCCTGCAGGAGTAAACGCTAAACTAAAGAAAATCCCTATTATTATAAAAAAGAATATAGCAGTCAAGGTGTTTGCGAGAGTTCCTGCAGCGAGAATAGCCATTTGTGAAAATTTTTTCTTTGTGACCATGACTTTTTCATCTAATTCAACAAATGCAGCTAAAAATACAGGTAGAAAAAAAGGAAAAAAACCAAACCCTGTTCTTTTGATTTTAACTTGATTATGAGATGCAAAAATCCCATGGGCAAATTCATGTGTTATTGCAATTACAGCCAGAATTATTATCCAATATATAAAATAAAAAGGAGGCAGAAAATCTAGTTTAAAAACCTGGGGAAGATAAGGAATTAAAGGCATTATAGGAGGAACCTTTATTGCCCTGACAATATTTGGGTGAAGAATATATAACCAGATTAATCTCCCAAATAAATATAATATCCCGGCCATTAAAATATAACCTAACCCAATTCCCACATAACTAAAAAAAGTAAGAGTTCTTCTGTACTTCTTTCCAACATAATTAATTAATCGAATTCCCCATTTTGTCCTATATAAGAATAAAAGACCTTCTTTTTTCAAATTTCTTCGTTTCAAATAAAGAAATAGGCCTACAAATATAACAAACAATACTAATAATCCTATGTCATAAACAATAAAACTCATTTTACCTCTTTATTTCTTTTTCAAAGGCCTAAAAGATTTTTTCCCACACTTTCTACATTTAATCTTACCCTTGAGTATTTTTTGAGGTTCTGTTCTAATTTTACTCTGACACTTTTTACAAACAAACATATTCTTAAATAACCTATTTTGAGCCTCAGGTATTTTTGCCATTGTGTTATTTTGTTTTGACAAAATGACGCAGCTAAAGGCTATGCCTTTTGTCTTTGTTTTTTATAATTTCCGTTTAATTATTTTTTTACCCTCAATATCCCAGTATTCTACATTAGAGTTTTCTTCTAGTTGAGTTTTGACTTCTGGAGGGCAAGCAACATCAAAACTTTCAAAACTTTCCAAATCCATAACATTTACATCATCTGCTATTGATAAAACTTGTGCTTTTTTCTTTTCGACTAATGGTACCTCAAATCTATCATGTCCTGGGATAACAAAAACTTTTTTCTTACTATTAATTATTCCCATAGCTTCTATTCTACATTTAGAATGTCCGTGTTTCCCTGTTGTACTTATATCTATTTTTTTAATAGTGTAAAGCTCACATTCAAGTATAATATTGGTTCCAACTTTTGCTTCTGTAGCACTAATAAATTTTAAGACCATGATTTAAGAAAAAGAAGTAGATTTATAAACATTTTTAATTAAAAAAATAACATGGCTTTAAAGAAAAATGATTTTATTGAAATAGAATTTACAGGAAAACTCAAAGACGGAGAAATATTTGATTCGAATATAAAAAAGGATTTAGATAAATCAGGACTAAAAGGAGAAGCAAAGCCATTTGTGTTTTGTTTAGGTGAATCTATGTTCTTACAAGGAGTTGAAGATTTTTTAATGGGAAAAGAGATAGGGGAACATAAAATAGAACTTTCTCCAGATAAAGCTTTTGGGCAAAGAAATTCCCAACTCATTAAGAAAATGCCCATGAAATTATTCCAAGAACAAAAAATAAATCCTGTTCAAGGAGCAATGTTTAATTTTGACGGAAGAATAGCAAAAGTATTAGCAGTTTCAGGAGGAAGAGTAATGGTGGATTTTAATAATCCTTTAGCAGGAAAAGATATAGCATATGATATAAAGATTTTAAGAAAAGTAGAGGATTTAAATGAAAAGATTAAAGCAATGAACCAATTTTTATTTAGAAAAGATTTCAAGTTTGAAGTTAATAATAAAAAATTAAGAGTTGAAGTTGAGCCTCAAATGGTTAAATTTGTTGAAATGTTTAAAGATAAATTTAAGGAAATTTTAGACTTAGATTTAGAAATAAAGCAAGTTGAAAATAAAACTACCCTAAAAAACAACAAAGTATAAATACCTTATTTAATTTTTTTAAAAATGTCATTAATTAAAGATGAAGGAATTGAATTCAAAGATCTTGAGTTTGGAGTTGTCTATTTAATTAATAAAAAAGATAAAAAAATAATCTTAGAAAGAACTATTTTTGAAGGAGATAGTGAGGAAAGTTTAATCAAAATTGTCCTTGATAATAGAGGTGAATTAAATTTTATGGGCAATTATAAACACCCTTTTACTGAACCTAATAAATTAGGTTATAAAAGATTAGAAGTGTTGTATAACAAAGCTCTCCCCCCTTCTGCTAAAAATCTTCTTGGCCAATATAAAAGGCAAATAAATAATGGGGATTTTAAGACCCTAAAATAATTCCCCTAGATCATCACAATAATGCTTTTAAATAATAATTCCATTTCCTGTAGATGGATGATATTTATAATCAACCTGGTGAGCCTAGTTCTTCTCCAGGAGTTTTTTCTGAAGTTGCCTCTGAACTAAAAGAGATTGATAGAGAACTCGAGCAATTATTAAAAAAACAGTCAGCTAAAATCAAAGTAATTGGGATAGGGGGGGGAGGAGGAAATTCCTTGAGTAGAATGAAAGAAATTGGGATCAAAGGAGGAGAATTAATTGCAATTAATACAGATGCTCAGGATTTATTATATGCTAATGTAGATCATAAAATTTTAATTGGAAAAGAATTAACACAAGGCCTTGGAGCAGGGAGCAATCCTAAAGTAGGTCAAGAAGCAGCAAAAGAATCTGGATCTGAGATAAAAAAGAAACTTCTTGGAAGTGATATGGTCTTTATAACTTGCGGTTTAGGTGGAGGCACAGGTACAGGAGCCGCACCAGTTGTAGCAAGTTTAGCAAAAAAACAAGGTTCTTTGACTATTGGTGTAGTAACTCTTCCTTTTACAATTGAAGGGAGAAAAAGATTAGAAAATGCAATGGATGGCTTAGAAAGATTAGAATCTGTTGTAGACACTTTAATTGTTATACCAAATGACAAGCTCTTAGAATTAGCTCCTGAATTACCTCTTCATACTGCTTTTAAAATTGCCGATGAGATTTTAACAAATGCAGTTAAAGGAGTTACTGAATTAGTGACTACTTCTGGTTTGGTAAATTTAGATTTTGCAGATATAAGGGCTGTTATGGCTAATGGGGGGGTTTCTCTTATTGGAATGGGGGAATCAGATACAGAGCAAAGAGCAATGGATGCAGTTGGAAAAGCTATTCAAAATCCTCTTTTAGATGTTGATATTTCTAATGCTACAGGTTCCTTGGTAAATATAATAGGGGGCCCAGACATGAGTTTAGATGAATGTAAGACAATTATTGAAGCCATAGGAGATAAATTAAGTCCAGATGCAAAACTTATTTGGGGTGCACAAATTGCAGCAGACATGGAAAAATCAATTAGAGTTTTGTTAATAGTTACAGGAGTTAAAAGTGCCCAAATTCTCGGACACGGTGAAAGAATCGAAGATATAAAACACCGTGAAATTGAGGAAGAATTAGGAATTGAGTTTTTTGAATAATTTTAAAAACCCATTATATTTCTTTAAAACATGACATTTTGGACTAAAACAAAATCTTTTACAATTAAATGTAAAAGAGTTTGGCATGCACTTAAAAAACCAAGTAGAAAAGAATATGAACAAGTTGCAAAAGTATCTGCAATTGGAATTGCAGCATTAGGTATTTTAGGTTTTTTAGTATCAATAGTCATGAAGGCTTTTATCTAATTTTTTATACAAATTATTATAAAATACCTTTTTATTAGATTTTAATGAGTAATTCTGAAGAGTTGGTGCTGAACAAAGTATATAAAACAGATATAATAGGAAGAGTTAGAGGGATTTATTTAGGAGTACTTAATAGGTCTAATGAGGATCCGAGACATATTATTGTTTTTAAAGGAGAATATGGACACCCTGAACTAAAAAGTTTTATGAGTTATGATCTAAAAGAAGAATGTTTATTCATAAGAAAGGAGATGTATGATGAAGAGATTAGTAATAAATGTCAAGAAAAATACCTCGAAGATATTCTTAATTCTAATGGAATCTAACCATCAAATTTATAAACCCCTAATTTTAAGTAATATTATTGTTCTTTATTATTAACATACTAAAGGATAGTTGGAACAAAATGATTTTTATAATAAAAGTAACAACAAACAAAGAAGAAAGAGCAGTAGATATGATATCTGTAAGAGTAGAAAAGAAAAACCTAAATGTTTTTTCAGTATCAAGACCTCATGGATTAAGAGGGTATGTTCTTTTAGAAGCAGAAGATCGTGATAGTGCAGAAGAAGCTGTGTTTAATCTTCCTTATGTAAAAGGGATTATTGGAAAAACAATTGGTTATGAAGAAATAAAAAACATGGTTGAACCTTCTATGGAATCAATTTCAATTAAAGAAGGAGATATTGTTGAAATGATTGCAGAACCTTTTAAAAAAGAAAAAGCTAAAGTAGTGAGAATTGATAAACAAAAAGGAGAAGTTGTTGTTAGTTTATTAGCAGCAGTTGTTCCTTTACCTGTTACAGTTAAATTAGATAATGTTAAAGTGATAAGAAGAGAAGAAATGGAGGAAGAAGATGAATAGAGTATATAGGGTAGGTTTAGAAATATCTAAATTATTTCTTATTCCCTTGTTAAAAGCAAGCGAGCGGTCCTTCAAAAGAGCAGAACGTGCCAGAGATGTAACAAAAAGAACTGGAGAAGAATATCTAATCAGTGAAGCAGTAGGAAGATATTTTAGAAGAATGTATTTAATGCATACTTTTCAGGGAAAATTAAATAGAATAGAGCTTAAAATACAAAATGCAAGTTAAAATTTTAGTAGAAGGAGGGAACATGCAACCAGGACCTGCACTTAGTCAAAAACTAGGTCCTGCAGGTATTAATATTGGGCAAGTCATTGAAAAGGTAAATGAAGCAACAAAAGGATTTAAAGGATTAAAAGTTCCTGTAGAACTAGATGTTGATACCGGAACAAAAGAGTTTGAAATAAAAATATTTTCTCCACCTGTTTCAGAATTATTAAAAAAAGAACTTGGAATTGAAAAAGGATCTGGAACTCAAAAAAAATTATATGTGGGAAATGCCTCAATTGAACAAATAATTTCTATTGCAAAAACAAAATTACCAAATTTGCTTTGTAAAGACATCAAAGCAGCTGTTAAAACAGTTGTAGGTACTTGTGCAAGTTTAGGGATTTTAATTGAAAATCAAGATGCTGCACATCTTGGCCACCAAATTGCAGGGGGAAAATTTGAAAAGGAAATTCAAGAAGAAAAAACAGAAACTTCTCCTGAAAAAAGAGAAGAATTAGATAATTTCCTTGAAGATGTAAAGACTAAACAAGAACTAATAATCAAACAAGAAGAAGAAGCCAAAGAAGCTGCAGCTGAGGCCAAAAAGCCTGCAGAAACAGCTGAAGGAGAGGTTAAACCCGAAGAAGAAAAGCAAGAAGAAGTTAAAGAAGAAAAGAAATAAAGGTTAGGTTTATAACAAGATTTATAATGTTTCTTAATTTATATTTATTATGGTGTATTTTGGTAGACTAAAATGAAGAGATATATTATTACAAATACTTTGAAGAGAGCAATAAGAGATAGTTCATACACTTTAAGGGGACTCAATCATCTTCTAGGATTCGAAATTAAGAATGTGTTAAGTAAAAATTTAACAATAAATAAAAATCATCTTGAAAAATATCTCTTTTATTAAATAAAAAATTTAGATTAAAACCAATTTATTTAGAATATGAGAAAAATTTTGGACAAAATATTTCTTCAAAACCCATTAAGAAAATCAGACCTAATAAAAAATTATCTGAATTTATTGGAATTATGTTAGGAGATGGAAATCTCTGGAATAATAGAGTTAGAATAGCTTTTGATAAGCGAAATATAAGATATATTAATTATGTTTCAAATCTTTTTGAAGAAATCTTTGGGATTTCTTTGAATAAAGAAATTAGTAAAAAAACCAATCAAGCTTACTTATACTGCACTAACAGATTTGTAGTTGAAAAATTATTTGAGTTAGGTTTACTGAGGGGATCTAAGATAAAGAATAATTTAGGAGTTCCCAAGTGGATAAAAGAAAATAAAGATTATTCAAAAGCTTGTGTAAGAGGTTTAATAGATACAGACGGATGTATTTATAAATGTAAAAGAGAAAAACAAATTTATATTAAGTTTACTAATTTTAATAAACAATTATTAAGGGATTTCAAAGAACTTACCTCAAAATTAAACTATAATTTTGCTAAAGCCAATAAAAATAATTGGTGTTTATATAGGAAAAATGAAGTAGTAAACTTTATTAATGATATTAAACCTTTAAAATTCATAAAGGGGGAGTAGTCTAGCCTGGCTTAGGACTCTAGGTTTGGGACCTAGCAACCCCGGTTCAAATCCGGGCTCTCCCATCCCAAGATTTAAAAACCGCCTTTATAATTTATAAATATAAAAATGCCAAGCAAATCAAAAAAATCAAAATCAGCAGGACGTTTTGGTGCAAGATATGGAAAGACTGTTAAAAATAAACTTGTAAAAGTCGAGGAAAAACAAAGAAAAAAACAAAAATGTCCTTTTTGTGAAAAATTAGGAGCAAAGAGATTGTCAAAAGGAATCTGGAAATGTTCAAAATGTAATAAAAAATTTGCATCAAATACTTACTATTTAGATTAAAAATGACAGACTATAAATGTTTTAAATGTGGGAAAAAAATCAAGAGTTCTACTCTTGATAAAAGATTTGTTTGCCCTTATTGTGGAAGTAAAATTTTTTACAAACCAAGAACAAAAGTAAAGAAAATAAAGGCAGAATAAATAAATTTATAAATTACCCTCTTTTCAGATAAACTGAAAACATAATGGAGAATAAGTTTAAAATGAAAAATCAGGACACACAAATACAAGAAATGCAGATGTTAGATCAAAACCTCCAACAACTGCTCATGCAAAAACAAGCTTTTCAATTAGAATTATCTGAAACTCAAGCTGCTCTTAAAGAAATTGAAAAGTCTGGTGAAGAAGTTTTTAAAATTATTGGTCAATTAATGTTAAAAACAGACAAATCAAAAGTAAAAGAAGAACTTCAAAACAAAGAAAAAATGCTTGATCTAAGGATTAAAACTTTAGAAAAACAAGAAAAATCCTTAGTAGAACAGCTTGATAAGCTTCGAGAAGAGGTTATGAAGACTGTGAAGAAATAAAATATACAAAAGAACCCCGAAATCTTTATAAATATCAGCAAGTTAAAACTACCATGGTTTTTGATAAGATAAAAAAAGCTTTTTCAGCTCCGAGCGACGAAGAATCTATGGGTAATGAATATTTAGAAATTGATTTAGATCAAGAAGAGAGAGAAAATAAAATTCTTGTTAAATTATTTGTATTGAGACAATATGAAGATGTTACTGAAATTTTAAATGCCCTAAGAGAAGGTTACACAATTGCTATTGTGGATATAAAAGTTTTGAGGCAAAGAGATTCTATTGAGTTAAAGAGAGCGGTTTCAAAAATTAAAAAAACAGTTGATGCTCTTGATGGTAGTATTGCTGGTTTTGGAGAAAATATGATTCTCGCAACCCCTTCTTTTGCAACAATTCATAAAGAAACCACAAAACCAAAAGAAGAACCTAAAGGAAGATTTGATTAAAAATACTTTTAAAAACCCTTATTTCTAGGTTTTCATCAACCTTGAGTCTAGCTTAAACAAAAGGCTGAGCCTTTAGCTCATTCGCCCAAGTCAAATGAAAGGAAAGTTTAATAAAGAAAACCTTTGGTTGTCTTTATATGGTAAAAACTTTATTTATTCCCACAAAAATAAAATCAACAGTTAATAAATCAAAAATATTAGGAATTTCAAAAAAATTACCAAAAGATCTAGCAATAGCTTATTCTATCCAATATGAAAATATTGCTAAAGAGATAAAAGATATTCTTTCTAAAAACAAGAAAATAACTAGTTTTATTCAGATTTTAGGATGTAGCAAACCAAACTTTCTAAAAACCACAAAAGCAATACTCTTAATAGGATCTGGTAGATTTCATGCTTTATCTCTAGCTTCTCAAACAAAACTCCCTATTTATATACTAGAACAAAACACATTATATCAAATTTCTAAAAAAGATTTAGAAAATCATGAAAAAAAATCAAAAGCAGCTTATTTAAAATTCCTTCATGCAGATAAAATAGGAATCATCACTTCAACAAAACAAGGCCAACAAAAACTAAAAGATGCTTTGGCACTCAAAAACAAATTAAAAGATAAAACTTCTTATTTATTTCTCGCAGATAATATAAATAGCAATGAGTTTGAAAACTTTAAAATTGATTCTTGGATAAACACTGCATGTCCCCGTTTAGACATGGATGCTAGGGTTGTTAATGTAGATAAGGTTGAAAGTAAATAATTCTCTGGTTTTTTACATAAATATTTATAAGATTTAAAAATATTCTTTTTTAATGGTAATCGCATTAATATATGCTTATAAAACGAGAGATGCTGAGAAATTGGGTCTAGATCCTAATGAAATAAACTTAGCATATCAAGTTAATCAACCTTTGTTTTCCCATCAATGTGACTGTGGTAAAGAGAACACAGCGCCCATGTTAGGAGAGTTTAAAGAAAGAGGGGGAATTATAAGAGTGATAAATAATAACAGAGAACTAATTATACCCTTAACTAAACATAAAATTCTAGTCCCTGTTCCTCAAGAATTATTACAAGAATGGGATTAAGTGATCTTCTTGGGTAAACACTGCATGTCCCGTTTAGACCTGGATGTTAGGATTGTTAATGTGGATAAGATTTAGAAGACCATAATCTTTAAAAAGAGTAGGAAATAAAAAAGAATTATGGTTTCATTGATAACAGCCTTAATTATTCAAGCAAATGGGGCAGAAGTTGGAGTATATGAAGAAAAAGGAAAGGGTTATGGTTTTGAACTTTATAGTATTATTAGAGAAAAGTATAGGCCCCATATAACCTCAACACCAATTTTTAAGGCTGAAGAAGAGGCAAAAACTAAAGGAGAAGAGCTTCTTAAAGAAATCCAAAAATTAGATTTGGATAAAAAAAGAAAAGAGTTATCTAACTGTTTAAGAGATACTGGTCCTGTGGTGCAAAAAATCATTGATGGTTCTAAGAAATAAATAATTTCTTTCTTTACACTTATTTATATCTTAGCCATAGAAAAAACAGTCTTTAATGCTACAATTATTGTTGCAGGAACAAACAAACTCAATAATGCTGCAAAAGTTGATGCAACCGTATCACCAATTCCAATTCCTATTAATGAACCTGTGACACTTTCCATCCCAAATTTACTAACAATCACCAAGATAGCTCCTGTCAATAAAAAAGTCTGAGAATCTTTGCTAGTAACATTTATAGAAAATCCAACAAAAATACCCAATATAACCAATATAGCATAAATTTGTGGACTATATTGAGTTATCATTGGAAGAGAAAAAAATGAAGAGGCACTTATTCCAATAATAATAGCAAGAATAACCCCTATTAAAAATGCCCAAGCACCTGCAGAATTCTCTTTGGATGTAATCGCCATTTTCCTATCAAATCAAGGCATTAAAAATATATAAATGTTTTGAAAGACCTATTTTCCATTGTAAAAAACTTTATAAATTAACATTCTTTATATTATATATTAAAAAGATGGTGAAAAAATTAGTTTTATGGGTATTGGTATTAGCCTTGTTAATTCCTTTTACAAGTGCAATTGATACTGAAATAAATGTAAAAACAATTCCTGCTACTGAAGTACAAATAACTATTTCTGATTATAATTCTGATTCTTTTTCAGTTCTTGAAGGAGGAAAATTTAAAGCAATAGCAGATGAGTATGGAGACGTTCAATTTATTTTTAAATCAAATGTAGAAGAATTTAATTTAGCAATTTATGTTAAAGATAGTGATGGAGAAAAAATAATTCCTGCTGAAAGAATTTCAGGCCATATAGCAGGAAATTCTTTGGATTTAGAGCTTGCCCCTTCTTGGTTTGAATTTATTGAGACTCCTTCTAATGAATCCAATATTACAGAAGTAGTTGAAGAAGTGGTTGAAGGAGAAGCTTCTGAAGAAATAATAGTTGAAGAAGAGGGAGAAATAGCAAAAGCTCCTGTAACTGGATTTGCAATTTTTGGTGAAGGCGGCCTTCTTTCAAGCAATGCTTTTTATTACATAATAGGGGGATTAGTATTATTGGCTATAGCTTTTTTTGGGACAAGAATAATCAAATCTAAAATAGGAAAAACAAAAGAGATTAGAGTTAAAAAACTAAGTGAAGTAAATGGAGCAAAAAAAGAGAAAATTGATGATTTTAAGGATGTCATAGATGATGCAGAAAAGAAAATAAAAGAAGCTCAAGATGAAATAAAAAAACTCAAAGAAAGGGGCCAAGAAGGACTAAAGGCAAAAAAACAAGCTAAAAAAGATCATCTTAAGAAAAAAATTGAAAATTATGAAAAAGAGTTAATAAAACTAAGACAAGAAGATAAAGAAGATTAATTTTGTTTCTAATTAGATAAATTTCTAATATATTTTTGAAGACAGAAAACTTTATAAACCATAGTAACTCCAGAATGAAAACAAAAAATGGCCAAAATTTTAAGTTTATTGAGTCTAAGTTTATTCAGTTTAGTATTATTTACAGCTTTTGCTAGCGCTGCAATTCTTACAGTTTCTAAGATTGATTCGCCATCAACTATAAATCATGATGCGGGATCTTTTAACATTGTTTTTGATTTAACAAATGAAGGAGCCGAAGCAACAACTCTTAATTGGGATTATACTGCATCTCATGGGGCAACAATTTCATTTTCTCAAGATATTTTAGGAGAAGGAACTACTACAGAACCAAATACAGAATCTATAACTGCTACTGTTACTTTTGATGATAAACAAAATGGAGATATTCAAATAGATATTAGTGGAGATGCTAGTGGGTCGGGAGGAGAATTTACTCTAGATCCTATAGAAGTATCTATTAATGATTCCCCAGAACTTGATGTTTCAAGCTCAACAATTTCTCAAGGACAAGATTCAACAAGCATTACTGTAACAAATGATGGAAACACTGTTTTAACAGGTATTGACTTAACTTATTCAGGAGATTTTGATGTAACTTTCTCAACTAATAATTTTAACTTAAATGCAGGAGATTCTCAAAATATACAAGTTACTGTGACTTCTGATTTAGAAGATTTAAGTTTTGGAACAAACTCTATAAGTGTAACTGCAACAGCTGATGATAATACAAGTGATTTTGGAATTATTAATACTCAGGGAGAATATTGTGATTATGATGATAATAATAATCTGAACATAGAAATAAAAGAATTAGATGTGAGAGGAGGATTTGGAAACGATGATGAATGGTATGCTTTTGATTTAATTGAAGTAGAAGTTGATATTGAAAATAATGGAGATGAGAAGATTAAAGACATAGAAGTTGAATGGGGATTATATGATAGAGAAACAGGAAAATTCATAGTTGATGATTCTGAAAAAGATTTTGACCTCAAAGATGGAAAAGAGGAGACAATAACTATTGAGTTTAAATTAGATGAAGATATTGAAGATTTAGATGGAGGAGATTTTATTTTTATTGTTAAGGCTACAGGTGAAGATGAAGAGTTTGATGGAGACAGGACTTGTGCTAGTGATTCAGAATCTGTTGATGTTATAATTGAAGATGATTTTGTTCTTTTAGATGATATTGAGTTTTTAGAAACAGTTTCATGTGGAACAGATCTTCAAGTAACAGCAGATGTTTGGAATATCGGGGAGGATGAACAAGAAGATGTTGTGGTTATTATTACTGAAAGAAGTTTAGATATCAATGAAAAAATAATAATCGGAGAAATAGAGGAATTTGATAGTGAACAACTCGATGCAATTTTACAAATTCCTTCAGACGCAAAAGAAGGAATATATTATATTGAA
>JAFCGC010000014.1 GCA_017608305.1 Candidatus Pacearchaeota archaeon | reverse complement strand
GCACAGATGATACTTGTAATGAAATTACAGATAGTTGTGATAATATTCCAAACAATGGTTTATGTGATAATGGATTATATTGTGATGGTGATGAGACTTGTGATCAATTTTTAGATTGTCAAGCAGGATCTCCAATAACATGTACTGATGATGGTGTAAGTTGTACTGCTGAATTTTGTAATAATAGTTTAGGTGCTTGTGATACTGATGTGAGTTCATGTGGATGTCCTGGAGGAACAGACGCAGAATGTATTGATGGTTTATGGTGTAATGGAGATGAGGTTTGTAATCTTGGAACTTTGATGTGTGAGTCAGGTACTAGTGTGGATTGTAGTGATAGTGTAGGTTGTACAGATGATAGTTGTAATGAAATTACAGATAGTTGTGATAATACTGCTAATGATGCTAATTGTAATAATGGTTTATATTGTGATGGTGATGAGACTTGTGATGCTTTATTAGATTGTCAAGCAGGAATACTAGTAGATTGTGTTGATGTAGATGTTTGTACTTTTGATAGTTGTAATGAAACAGCAGATACTTGTGATAATTTAAATATAGATCCAGATACATTACAAGCTTGTTGTGAAGTCACTGATGTTTGGTTAGGTCTTGGAGGAGATTCTAATTGTTGTGGAGATGATTCTGATGAAGATAATCCTCTTGAAGCTTTATTTGAAACAACTTGTGATGATAGCCATGATAATGATTGTGATGGACAAATAGATTGTGGAGATTCTGATTGTGCCTTTGCGCCTAATTGTGTAACATGTCAGTTGACAAATGTTTATTGGAATACAACCACTGCTATAGAAGGAGATTATGTTGAAATAATTGTGGAAGGGATTGATTGTGATACTGCTCAAGTTAATCTTACTATTTGGGAGGATGATATTACTCCTGGAGAAGATGTAAGTGATGATTTTGTTGAAGTTGCAGGTACAGCTCTTTTTACTAGCCCAAATAATGTGAGTTTTGTCTGGCAAGCTGTATGGCAGTCTGATTGTGGAGGATTATGTAACCCTCCAGAATATTATATTAGGGCCCATCAAATGACTAATGTTTCTAATGAAGTAATCTCAGATTCAGCCCAAGAATTAAGTGTTAGTGCTGGAGATTTAGAAGCACCTTCTATAATTATAACAGATCCTGTTCTTGGACAGTATTTTAATCTTAGTGAAGTTATTAGTTTAACTGTAGAAATTTCAGATGCTTCCCCTATTAGTTATGTTTTAGCTAATGTGACAAGGCCAGATCTAAATGTAGATCAAATTGTATTAAATGATATTGGAGATGGAGAATATTCTAACACTTATTTAATTCCTAGTTTAGCAGGCCAGTATGATGTTCTTGTAATTACAAGTGATAGTTATAATAATGTTAATGAATCTTTTACTTTCTTTGTTGCAAGTTCTCCTTTAGATGCAGTTAATATTTCTATTACAAATATTGTGCCAGGTGCAGGAAGTGGATTTGATAAACAAACTGAAATTGAAATTAGTGTAGATATTGAGGATCTTTCACCAATAGTTGAGATTGATACTGTTTATGTGAATGTGATTTCTCCTTTTAATGATGTGACTAAATTAGATTTAGTTAATATTAGTGATATCAGATATCAGGTATTGTATACTATTCCTGATTTAGTTGGACCTTATAATGTAATTTTTATTGCAAATAATAGTTTAGGAGCATTTAAGATTTCAACAACTGATTTTGTTTCACAAGAACCTAGTCCTCCTCCAAGTTCTGGTGGAGGAAGCAGTGGAGGCGGAGGAGCTTATGTGTCTCCAACAAATGTTAGCACAGAAAATTTAACAGATGAAAATCTTGCTGAAACAAATTTTAATTTTGATGATTTTATTTATGAAATTATTGTTGAACATGATATAGATGTTTCTGTAGGATTGAATCTTTTGAGTCATGATTGTGGAAATCTTGTATCAGATGAATTAGTAATTTATGCTTGTTATTTAGTGGAAGGAGATGAGAATTTTATTGAAGCTACAATTAATTTTAAGGTTCCTGCTTCTTGGATTGCAGAGAATAATGTTGATTCTGAAAATATTTTCCTTTATGCTTTAGAAAGTGATGTTTCTTGGGTAGAAAAACAAACACAACCAGTTATAGATGATGAAGAGTATTTCTATTTTGGAGCAAAGATTGATTCTCTTGGTCCTGTTGCAATTACAGGAGCTGTTGTGAGCGAAGGAGTTTCTCCTAATAGAATTTTTAAGATTTTGGTTATTGCTTTAATGATTTTGAGTGGAGGGGTAGTTGTTGTAGTTGGATTTATTTTATTCCGTCATTATCAGAGAAAAAAAGTTGGAATTGAGAAACCAATTTCTCCTGTTGAATATGGACAGTAATTTTTTCTAAAGATTTATTAATTAGTTTTTATTAGTATTTTTACAAAATTGGTGATAAAATGCCTCCCTATAAACCTAATGTAGATGATGTTCTGAGAAAACATAGTGCTAGAATTGAGAGGCAGATAAAGGGTTTTTCTCCTGTAAAAACAGATTATAGTAAGTCTTATATTACTTTTAAAAAAGAAATGGCTCCTGATCTTACAAGGTATGAAAAATGGTGCCATAGTTTAGGAAATATTGTGAAGCTTAGAGTTTCTGAAAAAGATAAGGCTAAAATTCAAAGATCTCTTGAAATTGCACACCTAGATTTAGAAGCTTGGCAGCCTATGACTCTAAGCATAATGAGTTTTGTAGTTGTTTTTGTTTTAGGGTTATTGATTTCTCTTGCAGTGGTTTTAATAAAAGGAAGTCTTGGAGCATTTCCCTTTTTATTTTTCTTTTTAGTAATTATTTTTTCTTTGTTTTTATTTTATTTTGTGAATGGTTATCCTACTCGTTTGGCTAATAAGTGGAGATTAAAGGCAAGTACTCAAATGGTTCCTGCAATTTTGTATGTTGTTGTTTATATGAGGCACACATCTAATTTAGAAAAAGCAATCGCTTTTGCTTCAGAACATTTGCAATATCCTCTTGCTCTTGATTTTAAAAAAGTTTTTTATAATGTGAAAGTTGGAAAATTTTCAACAATTAAAGAGAGTCTTGATAACTATTTAGATACTTGGAGAGATTATTCTATAGAATTTATAGAAGCTTTTCATTTGATTGAAGGGAGTTTATATGAGCCAAATAATACTCGGAGAATTTCTTCTTTAGAAAAAGCTTTGGAAGTTGTTCTTGAAGGAGTTTATGATAAGATGTTGAAGTTTACGCACGGGGTTAGGAGTCCTTTGACTAATGTTTATATGCTTGGGGTTGTTTTGCCTACTCTTGGATTGGCATTACTTCCTTTGGCCTCTGCAATGATTGGGGATTATTTGAAATTCTATCATGTTTTTGTTTTGTTTAATTTAATTATTCCTTTTTTTGTGTTTTATCTTACAGATAAAATTATGTTGCTAAGGCCAGGGGGCCACGGAGAATCAGGACTATTAGAAAGAAATCCTCTTTATTTTAAATATAAAAGTAAGACACCTTATTTTAATGCTTTTTTAATTTGTTTGCCTTTTTTTATTTTAGGTCTTTTGCCTTTAATTTTTCAATACACTCCTCTTCCTGATATGTTGGGAATGCAGAAAGATTATTCTTTTTCTCAGCTTGGTTTGGGTTTTGTAGGAGAAAATGAAATGATTTTTGGTTTTGATGAAACTGGAAAAGGGCCTTTTGGAGTTGGTGCTTTATTTTTGAGTATGCTTATTCCTCTTGGTTTGGCTTTGTTTTTTTCAATAGCCTATAAGGGAAAAACAAAAGAATTAATTAAAGAACGAGAAAAAACAATGCAGCTTGAAAAAGAATTTAATAATTCTTTATTCCAATTAGGAAATAGGATTGGAACAGGAACTCCTCCTGAACTTATTTTTGGAAAAGTTGCTGAGTCTTCTAAAGGGTTAATGACTGAGGATTTTTTTAGAAGAGTTAATTATAATATTAGGCAGATGGGGATGAGTGTTGAAAAAGCAATTTTTGATCCTAGGAGAGGGGCCTTGATCTATTATCCTTCTGGATTGATTGCAACAAGTATGAGAATTTTAATTGAATCTGCGAAAAAAGGATTAAAAATAGCCGCTGTAAGTTTAATGAGTATTTCAGAATATGTTAAAAATATTCAGAAAATTACTAATAGGCTTAAAGATATGCTTGCAGAAATTGTTTCTGATATGAAGAGTAATATGACTTTTTTAGCCCCTTTGCTTTCAGGAGTTGTGGTGGGTTTGGCTGCTATGATTACTTCTATTTTGGGTAAATTAAATTTTACTGAATTACAAGGTTCTGAAGCAGCAGGGTTGTCAAATCTACCTACTTTTTTACAACTTTTTGATATAACTAAAATGGTTCCTCCTTATTATTTACAGATCATAATAGGAGTTTATTTAATTCAAATTATTTTTATTTTAACTTCAACTCTTGTTACTGTTGATTCTGGAGAAGATAAACTTGAAAAAACAAATAAAACAGGAAAAAATCTTGTTCGGGGAATTACCCTATATTTTATAACAGCACTTATAGCAACCTTAGCCTTATTTATTTTATCTTCTGTTGTTTTAGCAGGCCTGTGATAACTAGTTAAGTTTATTAATTAAAACCTATTTTAAATAAAATGAATTTAAAATCTCTTCATGAGGATAAGCAACCCCTTGAAAATTCTATTAAGTTAAAGAAATCTTCTCCAAGGAATTTAAATGAAAAGACTTTGCCTTTAGGAGTAAAAATTCTTTCAATTTTGTATTATGCTGAAGCAGTAGGTTTTGGCCTCCTCACATTATTTTGTCTTTCTTTAGGAATCCTTCTTTTTTTAAGTCCTGATTTTATTGATGTTTCAAAAATTTTGTTTTTAGAGTCATTTAATCTTGCAGATTCTATTTTAGGAGCATTTCTTTTAATGGCAACTTCTTTGTTTATTTTATTGACTCTTCTTCATTATTTTCTTGCTAAAAATTTATGGAAAGGGAAAAATTGGGCAAGAATTATAGTAATAGTTTTTTCTATTTTAGGAGTGGGTTGTGCTCTTTTTGCAACTATCTTAGGAAATTTTGAATATGTTTTGACATTAGTTATTTCTGCAATAATTGGGGCATATTTAATCTATTATTCTGAAGTAAAATCTTTTTTTGGAGTAGAATAATTTAGTTAAGTTTATTAAGAATATTTTTGTTTTAGTTTTATGAAATTTATAAATAAAAGAGGAGTTATTTCAGAGTATCTTCCTTGGATTTTAATTGCTGTTGCAGTACTGGCAATCATAATGATTAGTATTTTTTTATTAAAAGATCAAGGAGTTTCACTAATAGATAAAATTAAAAGTCTTTTTAGGGGATAAAAATGGCTGAACTAACCATCAATCAATTGATCAAGATTATCATAGGAGTTGTTGTAATTGTGGTTGTTATTCTTGGAGTGTATCTCTTCTTTAAAGAATATGTTCTTGATTTTTTTCAAAATGTAGGGGGGAGTGAGAGTAATTTTGTTTTATCTTTAATATCTTAAATGAAAAATAAAAGAGGTTTTTTATTGGCAGAAGAAACTTTGAAAATAGTTCTTGCTGTAATTGCAATTGTTTTTTTAATTTATTTTTTGACTCAATTATACTTTTCAAGACAAGATGCTGAGAAATTAAAACAAGCTGCAGCTTTATTAGAAAATTCTTCTGCAGGAATTATGGCTAAAATAAATAATCTGAATATTGTGAATCCTGTTGATGTTCATCTATTTAATCCTAAATCTTGGTATTTAATTGGATTTACAGGGACTAGAAAACCAAATCAATGTGCAGGTCAAAATTGTTTGTGTATTTGTGAGGGAACTTCTACATTTAGTGCATATAGGCTTTGGCAGAGTGAAGATGAGAGACAATCTAATAAATGTGGTGAAAAAGGAGTTTGTTCTGTCTTAGGGAATTTCCAGACTTTTAATAAAGTTGAAATTCAAGGAGATAATTGGATTACAATTAAAAAAGAAAGTAATATTATTAGGATAAGTAAAAAATGAATATGGATAGTTTGATAAAATATTTAATATGGATTACTTTTTTCATAATAGTTGGAGGGTCATTATATTTAATGTTAAAAAAAATTGGAGTGGTGTAAAATAAACTTTTAGAAAAGGTTTCCAAAAGAGAAGGAAAAAATAAAATGATTAAAAAAGGGGAATTGACAACAAGGCAGATAGTTATATTGATAATAGTCATAGTTAGTTTTACAATTATTTTGATTTTGTTTTGGAGACTTAATTTAGGCGAAGAAACAGATAAAGAACTTTGCAGAAATTCTGTTATTATGAGGTCTAATTCTATTTTGCCTACAGGCACTCTTCCTTTAAATTGTAAGACAAGTTATCTTTGTTTTTCTGGAGATGGGAGTTGTGAAAAAATGACTAATCCTAAAATTGAGAAAGTAGAGACTCAAGATGAAGTTTATGAAATTTTAGCAAAACAAATGCAAGATTGTTGGTGGATGTTTGGTGAAGGAAAAATAGATTATGTTGGGAAAGATCTTTTGAGTAGGAACAAGTATTGTTCTATTTGTACTCAAATAGGTTTTGATGATAGTTTAAAAAATTTGCAAGATTTTTCTTCAGGAACAATAGATCAAAAAGAGTTTTATGAAAATTATTTGTCTAAACAAAATCTTTCTAATAAACAAATAACCTATATGGAATATTTATATTCTGGGGTAGATGATATTTCAAAAGTTCATTCTGGAGGGTTTGATCCTATTGATTTAGATAAACAATATTATATTATGATGGGTATTAAGAGTGAACTTAATAAGTGGGTAAAGATTGTTGGGACAGGAGTAGGTGTTGGAATAGTTACTGCATCATTTTTAACTGGAGCTGGATTGCCTGTTGCAGTTGTTGCATTGAGTGCTGTTGGAACAGGCGCAATGGGTGCAGGAGCTTATGTTGGATTGTCTGCTGCTGGAGAATCTGGAAATGAATTTTTAAGACCAACTATTTTAGAAGCAAATTCAAAAGAATTTAAGGCCCTTGAATGTGAGGAAGTTAAAACCTTAGCTTAAAATGGTTTTTATTAAAAATAAAAAAGCAAATATCTTGGTAGAAAATATTATTTTTATTATTCTTAATTTAATTTTTTTAGCAATACTAATTTTATTTGTTGTTAAGCAAGGAAGTGGAGCTGTTGTGGTAGAGCAGTCTTATGCTAAACAAATAGCACTGTTAATTGATTCTGCAAAACCAGGAATGTTGATTAAATTAAATATGGAAGATGCAAAAGAATTAGCAGAAGATAATAAATTTGATTTTGATAAAATTGTGGATATCACAGATAATAAAGTTACTGTTAGAGTTAGTGAAAAAGGAGGATATTCTTATGGTTTTTTCAATAATGTGGATGTGAGTGTTTATCCTGATGCAAATAATGATGAAAATTATGTGGTTCGAATAGATAATTATAATTAAAATGGAAAAAATAGGTATGGAAAAATTAGTTTCAGTTTATTGGTTTGCGATTTTAGTTTTAGTTGCTGGAGGAATTTTTATAATGGTTTATACTTTTTATCATCAGCCTTATGATGTTAGGATGGTTGAGGCTAGAATTTTGTCAAATAATATTGCTGATTGTGTTTCTCAAGAAGGAAGTTTAGTTGTTAATTTAGATTCAAATTTAAAAAAAGATTTTTTAACAAACTGCCATCTTCTTCTTGGAGATCAAGATCCCGAATATTATTTTGAAGTTAATTTTTATGAATTTCCTAATACAATTAATTCTGTTTTTGAAATAATAGAAGGAAATAAAAATTATAAGGCAGATTGTGAAGTTCAGAAAAAACAAGGATATGAGAATCTTCCTAAATGTATTGAAAAAAGATTTTATTCTGTTGATAATTCAGGAAATCAATATTTAATTAAAATTTTATCTGCTGTTGGCAAGGTTAAAGAAAATGCGAAATAAATCTGGACAATTAAGTGATACAATAACTTGGATAGTTGCTACTATTATTATAGTTGTGATTTTGTTAATTTTTATTTATGCTTCATCTTTGATAGCAGGAGTTAAGGAAATAGAAAGAGGTTCAAAAGTTTTGATTTTTGGAGAGGGAGATAAAGGAGATATTAATTGGATTGACATGAAAACTTCTTTTGCATATGCTATTGATTCACAGTCTAAATCAGATATTGATAAATGGATTTCAGAAAATGAAAAATATAATAAAAAATAAAAAAGCAGACATTTCAATAACTATTTTGGTAATTGGAATTTTTATAGTTTGTATGCTCGCTATGTTGAGTTTTGTTATGTCTATTGTTAGTGTTAGAGATTCTTTTATAGGAATTGATTTAATTGAGAAAATGAACTCTCAGGTTGAAGAATATGGGACTAAAGGAAATTTTGGAGGATTGGATATTTCAACTAATGATCAAGGGGTGAGTGTTTTTTATCAAGAGAAAAAAGGCAATACAGGCATTATAGATAAGATTTTAGGAAAAAAGAAAATTTTATTTTCAGTAGAGTATCCTGTGTAAATAATAAAAACATTTTTAAAGAAAATTATCCTGGAATAAGTATAAAAAGGTGTACTATGAATAAAAGAGCCCAAGGATTGAGTACTAATGCAATTGTTTTAATTATTCTAGCAGTTATTGTATTGGTTGTATTAATAATAGGATTTACAATGGGTTGGGGTCAAATATCTTCTATATTTAAATCAAACAATGTGCAGACAATTGTGACTGCTTGTGATACTTCTTGTTCTACAGGATCCACTTATGAATTTTGTAATTCTGCTAGAGAATTAAAAGACGATGAAGGAAATAAGATAAAAACAACTTGTAATGTTTTTTCAAATGTTCCAGAATATGTAGATACTTACGGGATTCAAAAATGTTCTACATTATGTGATAAACAAGCTTGTGCAGATATTAGTTTAATTATAGATGGAAAAGAAATTAAAGGAGTTGTTGGATCTGCTGCTTGTGTTGTTGGTCAAATAGATGTGACTGCTTTGGCTAGTGATGCAGATGCAAGTGCTACACCTGCTAGTTATTGTTGTGCTCAATAATTCTAAAATGTCAGATTATGGTTTTTCTGAAAAACGCAAAAAGAAAAAAGACAAATCTAAAGAGAGAAAAAAACATCCTTATAAAAAAGGTGGAAAACATAGGACAGGAAATATTTCTAAGAAGAAATGAGTTTTGATGGGCATTAGTTCAATCATCCTTGAAGTCTAAAAAGCATTTATAAGTAGTTTAACCTTAGAAACAATATGTTAAAACAAAAAACCGCGAGTGCAACTGTTGTTACAATAATAGTTATTGCTGCTATTGCAGTTATTGGGGCAGGAATATTCCTTTATCCTTATTCACCAGAGAACCCTCCAGTAGCAGATGATGTTGGGGCAACACAAGAAGGAATTCAAAAGGTAGTAGATGCAAATAACCAGTTTGCTTTTGATCTTTATTCTGAATTAAGTAAAAATAATCAAGGTAATGCATTTTATTCTCCTTATAGTATTTCTGCTGCTTTAGTAATGACTTATGAAGGTGCAAAAGGACAGACAGCAGAAGAAATGAAATCTGTTTTTTATTTTCCAGAAAGTAACATATTAAGACCAAATTTTGCTTCAATTTATAATGATATTAATACAGGAAATGATGCTTATCAACTAAATACTGGAAATGCTTTATGGTTACAGCAAGATTATCCTTTTATTCAGGATTATGTAACTAGAGTAGAAAATTATTATGGTGGAAAAGCTGCTGGTGTTGATTTTATTAAAGAAACAGAAAAATCAAGACAAACAATTAATAGTTTTATAGAAGAACAAACAAATAATAAAATTAAAGATTTGATTCCTCAAGGAGTTCTTAATTCCATGACAAGAATGGTTTTGACTAATGCTATTTATTTTAAAGGAACTTGGGAATGGGAATTTGATAAATCTGATACAGAAGATAGAGACTTTAAAATAACCCCCAATAATGTTGTAAAAACCCCTATGATGTATATGGATCCGGATAAAGCCAGATTTAATTATGTTGATACAGGAGATTTACAAATTCTAGAGCTTCCTTATAAAGGGGAAGAAATTTCTATGTTAATCTTGTTACCTACAGAAGATTTAGGTTCTTTAGGTGAAATTAAACTTTCTGACTTAAATGAATGGAAAAGCGAAATGCAAGAAACCAAATTAGATACAATATACTTTCCTAAATTTGAGTTTGATACAAAATATATGATGGCAGAAACTCTTAGTAGTTTAGGAATGCCAACAGCTTTTAAAACTGATGGAAGTGCAGATTTTTCAGGTATAACTGAAGAGGAAGAATTATTTATTAGTCAAGTAATTCACCAAGCATATGTTAAAGTTGATGAAAAAGGGACAGAAGCAGCTGCAGCAACTGCTGTTGTAATGGGGCAAACTTCTGCTGGACCTACTGAAAGAAAAATATTTAGAGCAGACCATCCATTTATTTTTATAATTCAAGAAAAGAATACTGGCAATATTTTGTTTATGGGAAGGGTTGTTGATCCAAGAGAATAAGTTTAATGCCCACATCCTTTTATCCCCTCTTTTTGAATTGAATACATTAACTTTTCATATTAATTTGCGAATGGAATGAGCAATTATTTTTAACTAACATTTTATAAATTGTTTTTAATTTATTGAATTATGTTTGAGGTTATAATCTTGGTTGTGTTAGCAATTGTATGGATGGTCTTTGCAGCAGTTCAAGATATAAGAACAAGAGAAATAGCAAATTGGTTAAATTTTTCTCTTATAGTTTTTGCATTGGGATTTAGGTTTTTTTATAGTTTGTTTGGAGAATCTGGATTTGGTTTTTTTTATCAGGGTTTAATTGGTTTGGGAATCTTTTTTATTTTAGGAAATTTATTTTATTATTCTAGAATTTTTGCAGGAGGAGATGCAAAATTATTAATGGCTTTAGGAGCTATTTTACCTTTTACTCCTAATTTTTATTTGAATTTGCAAACATTTATTTTATTTTTTGTTTTATTTTTAGTTACAGGTTCTCTTTATGGTTTGATTTTTAGTTTAGTTCTTGTTTTTAAGAATCCTAAAAAATTTAGGAAAGAATTTTTATCAAGGTTTAAGTCAAATAAAAAATTATTTTATTTTTCTATGGTTATAGGTTTGGTTTTGATGGTCTTGAGTTTTAATTATTTTGGATTTTTATTTTTTGGAATGTTTGTGTTTATTTTACCTTATTTGTATTTTTATGCTAAGTCAGCTGATGAAGCTTGTATGATTAAGAAAATTTCTGGAAATAAGTTGAGAGAAGGAGATTGGCTTTATAAGGAAATTAGAGTTGGCAAAAAACTAATTAAGGCTAGTTGGGAAGGAGTGACTAAAAAAGAAATTATGGTCTTGAAAAACAAGAAAAATATTTTGATTAGACAAGGGATTCCTTTTTCACCGGTTTTTTTAATTGCTTTTGTTATTTTAATTTGGATTTGGTTTTTTGATTTAGGGTTTTCTCTTTGGTAACCAGGTGTCTTTATCTGTTAGGAGTTTTGGTTTTGTGAGTTCTGGAAGAGGTTTTTCTTTTTCAATTTCTGCAGATTTTGTTTCTGATAATATTTTTTGCATTTCTTCTAGTTCTTTTTTTTCTGCTTTTTGTTTCGGAGAATCTAAAGTTTCATCTCCATAAATTGGTAATACATTCAATATTTCATGATCAAAAAGAGTTTGAGGAATAACATCAATTTTTTTTGGATTGAATTGTTTTATTTTGTCTGCAACTTCTTGAGCCAACTCAATTGCTTTTTTTGGAGAATCTTTTGTGTGGATTTTTGGAATTATTATTGTATGGCCTTTTGAAATGGGATTTATTTCTAAAACAGCTAAAGATTCTGAATTTTCAGCTATTTTATAGCCAGGAACTTTTCCTTCTGCTATTGAACAAAAAATACATCCTTGAGATTCTCCTTGTTGCATTATTTTGTTTTGAACTAAGAATTGTTCTAATTGTTCTTCATTCATTGTTTTTATAGAAGCCTTGATTTCTTCTTTATTTGGAAGATTGGTTTGATCTAGTTGAGAAAACAATTGATCTTTTATTTGTTCTACTTGTGCTTTATCTATCATTTTATTACTAACCAAATGCTCTACTCCCCCTTGGTTAAGTAGTTAGGGATATATTTAAATTGTCTCTTAGCCAAAAGCTCGCCTCATATCTATTACTTGCACAGAACTAACATTTTCTATTTTTCTAAGTTCTTCTTCTATTGGTTCAAGTTCTTGACTTTCATCTAGATCAAAAAAAGCTTTTATTGCTTTTAATCCAAATGCAATAGGTTCTTCTTCAAATCTTGTATTTTTTCCTTTTTTTTCTTCAATTGAAGCTTTAGCTTTTTCTTTGATTTCTTCTAAACTAACTTCTGGTGAAGTTGGCATTACTTTTAAGGTTATTAGTGCTACACCCATAAAAGATTGTGAGAAAAAAGGTTTATAAGTTTTCTTGTTTGTTTTTTCACTGTGCTCCCACGTGACATATGTCACCCCCTAAAATAATAAACTAAAATCATAATATCTTTCATCTGGAGTTTTATTGCTTAAGCTTGTATGTGGTCTAAAATGATTGTATCTCA
>JAFCGC010000003.1 GCA_017608305.1 Candidatus Pacearchaeota archaeon | reverse complement strand
TAAGTTATGTTCAGAATCAAGAGTTGCACCATGCATATTAAGGACGCTGTCATCCGAGCAAAGCGAGGATTTGATGCGAAGCATCAAACCTTTAGGTGACAGAGGATGTCACATCCAAATCATCTAAAGTCAATGTTTTTTTATCGCGAGATAGTATCCTTCTCCTATTTTCCATATAACTTTTTGTTGTTTTTCCTATTTTTAAATATTATTATAGTGTAAAAAATCAGGTAATTATTTATTTCTTATCCTTTCTTTATAAGCTCTTATTTTGGATTGGGCAGATTATTTACTCTAGAAAATAGGCCAATCACTATCTTTTTAAACAAACTTTATTCTGTATTTTTATGTTAATTCCAAAACATGGAGAGATTAGAAAGCCAACAAGAACAATATCAGGTATAACTCCTATAGCAGTTATGCTTCCTCCCCGGAAATGTAATCATGGTAGTTGTGTTTATTGTCCTAGTTTAAATGTGCCTCAGAGTTATACCCCTAAATCTCCTGTTGTTATGAGGGCTAGAAGAGTTAAGTATAATGCATTTAAACAAGTGCAAGCTAGAATAAAAGCATTTCAAGCAATGATTCATCCAACAGATAAGGTTGAATTAATTATCATGGGAGGAACTTTTTTAGAATATGGTAAAAAGTTTCAATATAAATTTATTAAAGAACTTTATGAGGCTCTTAATAGTAAAAGATCTAAAGATTTGATTTCTGCTCAAAAATTAAATGAAAAATCAAAACACAGGTGTGTTGCTCTTTGTGTTGAAACAAGACCCGATGTTTGTATTGAGTATATTGATAGGATGAGGGAGTTTGGTTGTACAAGAGTTGAGTTGGGTGTTCAAATTATTGATGATGAAATTTATAAAAAAGTTAAAAGAGGACATACAGTTAAGGAGGTAGTTGAGGCAACAAAAGCTCTTAGAAATGCTGGATTTAAAATAGGTTATCATATTATGCCTGGCTTACCTGGAAGTGATTTGCAAAAAGATTTAAGATTATTTAAGAAGCTTTTTTCAGATAATAGATTTAAGCCAGATCAATTAAAACTTTATCCTTGTCAGGTTATTCCTGGAGCAGAACTTGAAGAACTTTATTGGAAGAAAAAATATAAACCTTATACCAAAGAACAAACAGAAAAATTATTAATGAAGATGCTGAAATTAGTTCCTAGATATTGTAGAGTCATGAGAGTAATGAGGGAAATTCCTCCTGATTATCTTGTTGCAGGGACAATTAGAATTGATCTTCGTAAGGATATTGAGGCTGAATTGAGGAAAAATAAGAGTAAGTTGAAAGAAATTCGTTATAGGGAAATTGGTTTTGCATTGAATAGAGGAAAAGTTAGTAAGGATTTAAAATTAAAAATCACAAAATACAAAGCCAGTGATGGTGATGAATATTTTTTAGAAATAATAAATAAAGATGATATTTTATTTGGATTGTTAAGGTTGAGAGTGTTTGATGAAAATAGTCCCACCAGCCAACTCCCCAGCCACCCACCCCAAACTGTTAATACTAAAACTCAAAGTAAGGTTAATGTTAATAGTAATAAAAATTTCCGAACAAATAAAAAAAATGAAAAAGATCTCCCTAGCGAGGTTGACCTAAAGCGAGGTAAGTTTGCTATAATAAGGGAGCTTCATGTTTATGGGCAAGCGTTGAAACTAGGCGAAATAGGGAAGTTAGGGCAACACACTGGAATTGGAAAGGAATTAATGCAAGAAGCTGAAAAAATCTGTAAGAAAAATAAAATAAAAACATTAAGTGTGATAAGTGGAGTTGGAGTTAGAGAATATTATAAAAGACTTGGGTATAAGTTAGAAAAGACCTATATGGTTAAAGATATTAAAGCTTAAAAATAAATCTATACCTTTATTAGTATGCCTGGAGAAAAAGTTTTAGAAGGGAAATTCCATAGTTGTGTTTATGATCAAAATATTTCTTTAGATGTTGAAGTTTATATAGAGATAGATGAAAAGGTTATGGTTGTTAACTCAAAAGGGAACATTGAATCAAAGAATCTTGTTAAGAAATTAGTTTATAGTTTTGGTGATGGTTCTGAAGGTTACTCTGATTATGATAAATTATTAGATAATTTATTTGAAATAAATAGAAATAAGAATAGAAGAGTTAGAGTGATGTATTGTGGTGAATTTAAAGGGGTTGGAGGATTAGATTTTTTAGATTAAAATGGATTTACAAGAGAGGTGTTGGCAAAAAATTTTTGAAACTAAAACACACTTTATTGAAGGAAGACCTGTAGATTCTTGTTATGGATGTGATTATGATATAATTAATAATCCTAAATGTTCTTATTATTTCCCTTTGAAAATAATGATTTTAGAAGTTGATGAGAAAAATTAAATTTTAATCTTTCCGTCTTGCCAATCTTTTAAGATAGATTTAGCTGTTCTGTCAATATCAACTTCATTTCCTTTTTTTAGGAAATTCTTTTTTCTACCTAGTTTTTCAAGAAGGTGCTCTGGACTTTTGGTTTGAATTTTATACTTATTTTGTAATATATTTGGAAATTCTTTTATTAATTCTGCCACTATTTGTTCTGCGTTTCTAACATGGCTCCATGTTCTTGCTCCCACCTTTACATGTTTGGTAAGTTTTTTGTTTTTTACTGATGTGTATTCTTCTTTTGGAATCACTCCTGGACTATCAAACAATAATATTTTTTTATCTAGTTTTAATTTTTGTAACCCTTTTGTATAACCTGCTTCTGCTCCTGTGCCAGCAGATTTTTTCCCTATAAGTAAATTAATTAGTGAAGATTTTCCTGTGTTAGGATAACCAATAATTCCCACAATTACTTTTTCTTTTTTAATTTGTTTAGAAATTGTTTTTATTTTTTCTCTTAATTGTTTTATTCCTGTTCTTTTTTTGCAAGAAGTAACCACATAAGGGATTAATCTTGGTTTAATGTATTTAATTTGAGCTAAATCAGATTTATTTATTACATTGATTAATTTTTTTCTTTTATCTTTTAGGTATTTTTCAATTTCTAAATTTCTTGTATCATCTATGAATCTAGCATCAAGTATTTGGAGTATTATTTCTGATTCTTTTATGAGTTTTTCAACTACTTCTGGAAATTTGGGTTTTTGTTTTTTGATGTTTTTTGCATCTTTGGCTTGGCCTGTTCTTCTTGATGAAAAACTATATCTTTTTCTCATAGGGAAAAGAAGAAGAGAGGGTTTAAAGGATTTTTGGATCAAGGAAAAGAAAATAAAATCTTCCCTTTTTTAAAATTAATTGTTGTTTTGGCTCCTATTGGAATTGTTATGTTTGGAAGAGTGTGTCCAAAGGGGAGATCTAGAATAATGGGGATTTTTGGAAAAAGATGTTTTAACATTTTGATTATTAGTCTTTTGTTATTTATATTTAGGTGTCCTATTAGGAGGGCTTTTGGTTTGAACAATCCTGATTGTTTTAGAGTTATTAATAAGTTGAATATGCCTTGTTCTGTTTTATCCACTTCTTCTATAAATATGATTTTATTGTTGAAATTGATTTTTAATGGGCTAACAACAAGATCTCTAATCCTCTCTAGATTTCCCCCCATAATCTTTTCTTGAATTATTTTTTTATTAGGAAGATTTATAATGTGTTTTTTTGAAAAATTTATACCATAATTTTTTCTTTTAAGAGCATCTTTTAGTGCTTGAAGGCTTTTTTTATCTAGATTTTTTGTAGGCATTGGACTGTGTAGTGCAATTAATCCTGATTTTTGATAAACACTATTGAGTAAGGGAGTTAGATCGCTATATCCTGCAAAGGTTTTATTTGTCTTTTTTATTTCATTGAAATCTAGTTTAAAAATAAAATGAAATACTCCTGATCCTCCTCTACAAGCAAACACTGTTTTTGATTTGGATTTTAATGCTTTTTGAAATAACTTTAATCTTTCTTTTGGAGATCCAGCCCATCTATCGAGAAATTTTTTACTAGAAGTAAAATCCAATATTTCTGTGAACTCTAATTTTTTTAGATTCTTTTTTGCTTGATTTATTTCTTTTTTTGGACAGTGATTTGAAGGAGTTATAATTGCTACTAAACTCATTTTAGATATTTTTCTTTTAGTCTTTTTGCTGCCTCTTTATTAAAATTATAGGGTCCTCCAGTATATCCTAATCCTGTTCCAACCCCATTTAATTCTAAAAAATATCTTTCTTTGTTTTTTGTAAAAGCCCAATCAACACAACCTAAATCTGTGTCTGTAATTTCCATGATTCTTTTTGAATCTTTTGTTTCCTGGATTGAAGGTTTATATGGTAGAACTTGGTGTTTTCTTTTGATATCCTTATTTTTGTCCCACGGACGATTTCTATCGTGAATTATTCTTGCTCCTAGAAAATCTTTGTTGACAAAAATCATTCTTGATTCAGAAACCAGATCTATTTCTTCTTGAACAATGTAATCTTCTATATTATAATTTTGAACAGAATCTATGTTTGAGGAATTAATTTTTGATACTTGTGATCCTGCTTCTCCAAACCTATGTTTGACAATATAATTTTTTGAATTTGTTTCTACGTGTGCTTTAAGTTCCTTAAATGTATTAAAGTGATATGTTGGAGGTGTTTTGACTCCTTTTTCTTTTAGATCTAAGCATGTTAATTTGTCTTCGTATAAGCTTGATTTTCTTGAGTTTACTAAGTGTTTTATATTACCTTTAATTCTTTGTTTTTCTAGGTAATTCATAAATCTCTCCATGTTTTTTCTTGAGACTTTTGTCTCATCTGGATTTTCAAAAGTACTTGCTAAGATTAATTTTGATTTAATTCCACTTCTTTCTGTTTTTAATATTTCTAGATCTTTATTTAAAACAACGGTTTCACAGAGTTCTCCTGTGATTATTTCTCTTTCTAGTCCTGGTGATGCAACTAATCCAAAATTTCCTTCTCCAAAAACTTCAACAAACGCTTCATAACGTTCTGGGTTATACCATTTGTGTTTTGTTGTGATTCTTTCTATTGAATTTGCCCCAACAATTAATTTTACTTCTGTCATTTTATTTATAAAAAAAATCTTCTAATTTTTTTGCAAAATTATCTTTTAGTTCTAGCACATTTTCTATGTAAAATGCAGGATTAACAACTTCTATCTCACTGATAAGAGCTTTATTTTGGTAAGGGATTAAATCTATTCTCATATAATCTGTTTGATCTGGCCATAAGTCTAATATTTTTTTACTTATTTCAAATTCTTTTTGAGAGGGGTTATAAATAGAGCATTGTATTCCTTCACAACAATTTATTTTGAATTTTCCTGTAAATTTGTTTACTCCATGTATGAATTTTTCTTTAAGAAATATAAGAGAGTTTTCCCCTTTTTCAGAAATTTCTTTTATTAAAGGTTGGACTATTATTGGTGAATTTTGCTTTAAATATCTTTTAAATTCTTTTTGATCTTTAAATGAACTTAATTTTCTTACTGCAAATCCCTGTTCTCCAAATAATTTTGGTTTAACTACTAGGTCTTTTGCTTTATCTTCATAGTGTTGGTTAAAAGAAAAATCTAATTTTTTTAATTCTTTAAGTGAAATTTGGTTTTTTATTTCAATTGTAGGAATTATTGGAAATCCTTTTTCCTGGAAGTCTAGTAGATATTGTTTTGATAAATTGTTTTTTATTGTCTGCGGAGGGTTTATAATTTTTCCTCTAAATTTTTCTAGAGAATCAAGAAAATTTAAGAAATTTTCTTTTTCTTTATGAATTTTTCCAAGTTGTTTAATAAACAAACTATCACAAATTTTAGTTAGAAGAGTTTTTCTCTCTTTTAAATGAATTCCTTCTTTATTGCAAAATAAATATCTAGATGTTTCAAGATTTTTATCAATATCTCTCCAATCAATTAAAACTAATTCTCTTTTTTTCCTGAGATAATCTGTGATGAATTTAATATAATTTATTTTGTCTCCTTTTGGAATTTCATTAATATAATCAATTCTGGCAATAATTCCTAGATTCATTTTTCTTTTGGAAGCGGGATTTGAAGATAATTTTTAATTAGATGGTTTACTAAAATTTCTATGGGGTTAAATCCAAAAGAATCAACATAATTTTGATTAAAATTTGGAGTTGGGTTGTTTTCTATTATTGAAAACCCTTTATTAGTTTGGACAATGTCTAAACTATTTATTTCTGCATCTATTGTTTTTGTAGCTTTAATTGCTATTTCTTTAAGTTCTTTTGGAAATTCATCTAATAATGATATTTCTGAGCCTTGACTTCTGCTTCCGAGCCAACCATTTACAAGAGTTCTTGCATTAACACATAAGACATACTCTCCGCATACAAATATCCTATAATCAATAGGAATTATTGATTTTGCTAAAGGTTGGATAATAAAATCTTGGGATTTTGTGTCTTTTTGAGAAAAAATATCTTCAGGTATTTTTTCAATTGAATCTATTTTATAGATACTTGCACCCCTTCCTCCTGTATCTGGTTTAAAAATTATTGGGTTTTCTTCTGAGAGAAATTTTTTAATTTCTTCTAGAGATGATACCTTTATTGTTTTTGGAGTGAGAATATTTTGTTTTTCCATTGCTTGTGCAGCAAAGTGTTTGCTATAATCACACATTGAACAAAAACTAGAATTTATCACTTTGATCCCTGCTTTTTCTATTTCCTCTAATTTTTCTATGAATTCCTTAAAATCAAATTGGTTTTCATTGGCTGTACTCGCATATATTCTGTTTAAGATTAAAGAGTATTCTTTGAGTCGTGAAGGATCCAGTTCTTTTACTTCAATTGGGTCTGTTTCAATATTTTGTTTTTTAAAGAATAAAATTAGTTGCTCTTCTGTCCATTGTAGTTCTTTGAAATAGATGATCGCAATTTTCATTGTTTTGAAGGATTTGTAATGACATATTTTACAGTTATAACCTCTGTTTTTTCTTCAGATTCTACATATTGGACAATTTCTTTTGCAAGAATGTCCATTGGATCATATAATTTTATTGCAAAATCTTTTTGTTTGAGAACCAAAGGAATTTCTGTACACCCTAAAATTATTGCTTCTGCGCCTTGTTGAATTAGATTTTCTGCTGCTTGTAATAATAATCTTTTTGGATGCGCTTTTTTCCCTGTTTTTATTCCTTTTTTCCCATAAATCGCTTCCATGACTAATGCTTCTTGTTCTATTTCATCTGGAGCAACTGTTTCTATTCCTAAACTGTTAAGGTAATCTTCAAATAATCTGCTTTTTATACTTCCTGTTGTTGCTAAGACTCCAACTCTTTTTATGAGGGGTCTTTCTGTTATTATTTTTTTTATTAAGACTTTAGTCATATCAACTATTGGGATAGATACATTTTCTTGGATTTTGTCTAAAAAACAATGAGCAGTATTACAAGGTATGACTATAAAGTCTGCATTGATTTTTTCTAATTCTAAACAACTTCTTATTAATTCTGGAATAGGATCTTCTCCTTCCCCTAAGATAAATTCTGTTCTATCTGGTATTTGAGGATTACAATAGTGTATAAATGGAATATTGTCTTGGTCTTTTAGTTTTCTTTTTCTTTTTATTAAGAGTTCACAAAATTTATTTGATGCTTCTGGTCCTACTCCTCCAACAATTCCTATTTTTTTCATTTTTAAATGTGTTAAATTTTGATTTTTTATTATAAAGTTCCCTTTGAGATTTATCAACCCCTTATAAAAGTTGTGTCTTTATTACAAAATAACAAAAATCAACATTACAAAACGTCTCCTCTTTATATATTTTTCTCTGTATTTATATAATTTGGGGACAAATCATATGTTTTAGAAAAATAATTCTGTTAAATAAATTTAAGCACTAAACTAATATTTAAATTTAGAAAACGCCCCGACCGGGATTCGAACCCGGGTCACTGCCTTTCTTCAATCCTCAGAGGAGAGGAGAAATGGAAGATTCAGAGAATCTTACCTTGAAAGGGCAGAATTCTTGGCCTCTGAACTATCGGGGCTTTTGTCTGTGACAAAAGGTTCAATCAAAGATTGAACAAAGATTTTGATAAATCAAAACCTTTCCACTAAACCGTCCATGTGTGGTCGGCTTAGGGCATCTACTAATTAAAAAAGAAAAAATTAGTTTAAAAAGCTAACTAAAGAGTTACAAGTTTATGTTTTTTGCATAATCACCTATAACTGGAACTGTTTTCATGTTTCCACTCAATGCATATATCCAGCTAATTAACCAAAGTATAAAACTTAATAAATAGGCTATTGGGCCTAGAATAAGTCCTATTCCTGGAATCATTGCTATTATTAATGCCACAACATATGCAATAAAAACTACTAGAGATTGCTTTGCATAGAACATTACATATTTGTCGTCTTTTTTTGCAAGAAGAGCAATAATAAATCCTAAAATGCTTAGGAATGTTGCTAAAAATGCAAAGAGCTTTCTGTCATCATCTTTTTTTGATTTTTTTGTAGTTCTTTTTTTACTCACCTTTTTTTTCTTTGGCATGTTATATTTAGGTTAATGGTATTTTTAAATGTTTTATGAGCCTGCACGGAGTTGAACCGTGGACCCCTGCCTCTCTTAGAGATCTCCAAGAGAAAGTGATTTTAACAAACCACACTCATATAAGAGCAGTGCTCTGACCAGACTGAGCTACAGGCTCATGAACCTTCAGGGTGGTCTAGCTTTAGCTTTTGACCAGACTGAGCTACAGGCTCACTACACAAAAATACTTAACAACATATTTAAAGGTTTTTCTATAGATTGTTTCATGTTAATCGGCCTTATAGGAAAACCAAATGTAGGAAAATCTACTTTTTTTAAAGCAGCGACTCTAGCAGAAATTGAGATAGGGGATAGGCCTTTTGTTACTATAAAACCTAATCATGGAGTGGGTTATGTTAAAGTTGAATGTGTTGATAAAGAATTTAATGTAAAGTGTAATCCAAATCATGGTTTTTGTATTGATTCTCATAGATTTGTGCCTGTTGAATTAATGGATGTTGCTGGTTTGGTTCCTGGTGCAAGTGAAGGAAAAGGATTAGGTAATCAGTTTTTAGATGATTTAAGAAATGCAGATGTTTTTATTCATATTGTGGATGCTTCTGGCGAAACAGATGTTGAAGGTAAGCAAATCATAGATTTTCATTCGTCCGCTAATGAATCTGGAATCGAACGAAAGCAAACATCTGGTTATGATGTTTGTAAAGATATAGATTTTTTAGAAGATGAATTAAATAAATGGTATTATGGAATTTTAATTAAGGTTTGGAAGGGGTTTGCTAGAAAGGCTGAAATGGAAAAAACCAAATTTTCACAAGCTGTTGCTAAGCAGTTTTCAGGATTAAAAGTTAATGAAGAACATGTTAAAGAGGTTATTAGAAATTCAGATTTACCTGAAAAACCAAGTACATGGAGTGAAGATGAAATTATGTTATTTGCTTCTGAATTAAGAAAACTTAGTAAACCAATGATAATTGCAGCTAATAAATGTGATCGTCCAGATGCTGAAAAAAATATTAAAAAAATAGAAAATAAATATCCTAATTATTTGATTTATGCTTGCAGTGCTGATTCTGAATTAGCTTTGAGACAAGCAGCCAAGTCTGAATTAATAGAATATATTCCTGGGAATAAAGATTTTAAGATTTTAAAAGATTTGGAGGAGAAACAAAAGCAGGCTCTTGAAAAAATCAAGAAAAATGTTTTAGATGTTTATGAAGGCACAGGTGTTCAAGAAGTTTTGAATTTAGCTGTATTTGATTTATTAAAATATATTGCAATATTTCCTGCAGGAGCAAATAAATTAGGAGATAGCAAGGGAAATATTTTACCTGATTGTTTTTTATTGCCTAGTGGATCTACTGCTTTAGATTTTGCATATTATTTACATACTGATTTTGGAAAAAACTTTATTAAGGCAATTGATGCTCGAACAAAAAAAGCTTTAGGTAAAAATTATGGGTTGAAGCATAGAGATGCGCTTGAGATTGTAACTCGTTAGTATTTCTTATTTTGTTTACAAAATTTTTGGGATTGCTAAAAGATGAAAATAAAAATTATACAAGATGCCCTGCACAAAGATGCTTGTAGTTGAGTGTTTTTAATTTTTCTAAACTTGTTTTCATGTCTTTTGGATTTGACTCCGGAAGGTCTGTTCTTCCAATATAATGATGTTGTTTGTCAAAAATCGTATCCCCTGAAAATAAAACATCATCATACAAAATTGCAATACTGTCTCTTGAATGGCCTGGTGTTTCAATTACTTTGAAATCTGGAAAATCTTTTTTTAATTCATTTAAGTTTGCAAAAGAATAAATCTTGGCGTTTGCAAATAAATTTATATTTTCATTGTGATCATAATGGTTGTGGGTAAGGATTATTGATTTAACATCTTCTGGTTCTATGTGGAGGGTTTTTAAATCTGCAAGAAGTTCATTTTTTGCTTCTTTTGATCCAGTATCAATTAAAATTGGTTCTGGGTTTTTTATTACATATACGCAAGAACTAAATTCTTTAAAATAAAGTTGCCAAATATTTTCTGTTATTTGTTTGATCATATATTGTCTAGATTATGTAAGAAATTATAAACTTATGTTTTTTATAATTTTTATTGGGAAATATTTATAATATGAAAAAACTTATTTATTTTATGGTAAGAAAACTTTTTTTTATTTTCTTAATTATTTCTCTAATTGGGGTTGTTTGTGCATCTATTTTTTATGGGATTGAAATTGAAAAAAATGCTAATTTAATTTATGGATTATCTAAAGATATTAAAATATCTAAACCAAAAGCTACACATCCTTTAGATCTTGAGTGCAATAAAGAAATATTGATGATTGTGGATTTTAATCCACTTTACTTTAATAATTGGTTGCAAAAAGGGCAATCTTTTGAATTTTCTCTTTCTTGTTCAGGAGTAGAACCTATTTCATATAATTGGGTTGTTGATGGGGTTTCTGTATCAGATGTTGATTCTTTTACTTTTGATAGCAGGAATTATGTTCTTGGAGATCATCTTGTTATTGGATATTGTTATGATGATTTAGATAACTACAATTCTAAGGAATTTAATTTAGAATTACTTGATTCGTCTGATTTTACATTAATTGTTCTTCCAGATACCCAAGATTATGCTAAAAACTATCCTGAAATTTTTTTAAAGCAAACAAATTGGATTAAGGACGTAAAAGATAAGCTTAATGTTGTTTTTGTAACTCATTTAGGGGATGTTGTTGATGGGGGGGATAGTGATGAATCTCAATGGATATCTTCTAAAGAAAGTTTATCATTATTAAATGGAATTATTCCTTATGGTTTGATAATTGGAAATCATGATTATGATGATAAAGCTAAAACAAGATCTGCTATTTTTTGGGATAATTATTTTCCTTTAGCAGATTATAACAATTATTCTTGGTGGGGGGGAAATTTTGACAACACAACTCAAAATACTTATCAATATTTTGCATCAGGGGATTTTGAATTTCTTATCTTTCACTTAGAATTTTGTCCACGAAACGAAATTTTAAATTGGGCAAATCAAATTATTTTGGAAAATTTAGATAAGAGAGTTATTATTTCCACTCATTCTTATTTATATTCTGATGATACTTGGGTTGATGCTTCTGATAGATGGGATTGTACTGAATATGGAATTGAAGGAAATAATGGGGATGAAATATGGGATAAACTTGTTAGGAAGCATAAAAATATTTTTTTAGTTTTAAATGGTCATATTCTTAATGATGGCACAGGTTATTTAGAAAGTAATGGAGATAAGGGGAATAAAATTGTTCAAATTCTTTCTAATTATCAATGTCTTGTTAATGGAGCTTGTATTAATGGACCTACTGGTTATTTAAGAATAATGAGATTTAATCCTTTTTTAAATAAAGTTTTTGTTCAAACTTATTCTCCTTATTTAGATAATTTTAATGTAAATCTTGGACATGAGTTTAGTTTTGATTTAATTGAGGGAGATTTAGATGTTTCTTCTAAGTTTGGGGATGATCCAAGAGATTCATCTTAATTATTAACTTAAGAGTAGAAGAGAATCTATATAAATCTTATTTTGTTTTTTGTTGTTATGAAAACCTTATCTATTAAGCAACCTTTTGCAGAGTTGATATTGCAGGGTAAGAAAAAGATAGAGTTAAGAAAGTGGAATACTAAATTTAGAGGGGAGTTTTTGATTCATGCTTCGAAAATACCTGACTCTATGGCTATGGAAAAGTTTGGATTTACTGATCTTCCTTGCGGGTTTATTGTAGGGAAAGCTAGGTTAGTTGATGTTAAAAGATATAAAGATGATGAGGAACATAAAAAAGATAGAGTGTTACATTTAGCTAATAGTATTTTTGGGACTTATGGATTTGCATTAAGGGATGTTAAAAGAATTAAATCAATTTCTGCTAAAGGGCAATTAGGTTTTTGGGAGTTTAATTTAAAATGAAATATGAATATGATTTTGAATTACAGGAAATTGCAGAAGAAATATCTCGGTTATTATTTCCCCATATTAAAATTGGTTTTGTTAAGTGTATCAGGAGTTATGGGACTTCTACTAAAAGAACAATTGCAAGATGTCATGCTCTTGGTAAAGTCATGCAAAAAGCAATGGGGGTTAAGGCTTTTTATGCTCTTGAATTTTTATCAGAAAGATTTGATAAACTTAGTAGAGAAGAACAACTTAAAGTTATAATCCACGAACTTATGCATATTCCTAAAACCTTTGGAGGGGGATTTAAACATCATGATCATGTCACAGATAAAAATGTTAATCTTCATTATCAGACTTACAAAGCAAAAAAAGAGGCCTTGAAAAATGCAAATTGGTTTAAGATATAAAAATAAGAGATTTAAAATTGATGTAGAGAAACTCGACTTTTTAAGAAGAGGAATTGGTTTAATGTTTAAGAAAAGAAGTAAGGCTAGTGCTCTTTTGTTTGATTTTGGGAAATTAGTTAGAGAACCTATTCACTCTTTTTTTGTGTTTTTTCCTTTTTATGCTCTTTGGCTCGACGATAAAAATAAAATTATTGAAATTAAAAGGGTTGAGAGGTTTAAGTCTTTAATTAGGCCTAAACAGAGATTTGTAAAACTTGTGGAGATTCCTATCAATGGAAAATATAGAAAGGTGATTGAACTTCTCGACGGTGATTAGAAAAGTTTAAAAAGAGTTTTGTATTGCAATGTGTATAAGATTAATGTTGTGCTCGACACAATACAAAAAGGAGGTAGATAAAATGGGAAAAGTTATTAAAAAGAATGTTATTAAAAGAAAACCTGGATATCTTTATTATGTAGATGGAAAAGGAAATGTTTGTGAGGCAAAAATGTCTCGTGGGGGAAAAAAGAAGAAGAAAAAGGTTGCAAAGAAAAAGAAAGTAGTAAAGAAAAAACCAGCTAAAAAGAAAAAAGTAGTTAAGAAGAAAAAGAAGAAGAGATAGATTTAAAATTTATTTTTTTTATTTTTATTTAATTAATTTTATATAGTTATTTGAGTGTTTTTAGTTTAATGGGTAAGTATCTTAAGAATTATAAGAAAATTGTAGATGAATTGGTTAAGAAGAGCTACCCGAAGTTAAACCCAAAATTTATTTGGGTTACAAAATCCCCTATCCAAATTAGTTGGCCAAGTGCTTCAATTACTTATTTTGGCTTTTCCCAAGGCAAAAAATTATTCAGAAGATCATTTGAGAGGTTTGTTGGCACATGAATTAGCTCATTATGAATTAATTTTGAATATGAATTTTATTGAGAAACTTAAATTTGCATTTAAATGGTTATTTACTAAAAAGGGAAAAGCTTGGTTTGAAACTGAGGCTGATAAATATGCAATATTCTATAGGAGAAAAGATAGGGGATATCTTTCTTCAAAACAGATAAAAGCTTATGCAAAGAAAATTGGAAAATGGTGAATTAATCATAGGTTTTTTTATACAATAATTTATTTAAATGAGTAAAAGGGATTATTTTTATGGTAGTTAATGGAGTTTTGATTAAAGAAATTAGAAGAGTAAATGATATTGAAATTACTCAAACTCATGCAAATTTATTAAATAAGATAGAGAATGTAGGGGAGGGTTTTGTTTGGCAACAAAGTGGAGTATTTAAACCAAGTGTTGATGATGTTTATAAGTTGGGAAATTATGGCTCGTGTAAAGCATGTTCAAAAATTCCTAGTAGTTATTTTGTAGATCTTGTTAATGCAGATTTATTGAATTATTTTAAACATGATTATCCCAATAATATTCTTGAAATTAATCGAAAATGGAAATCTGTTATTGGTCTTGAGGATATTTAAGAAAAATAAAATAGTTTTAAATATCTTTTTTCATTTTTCACAATAATTTAAATTCTTTAATAATTGTTAGTTGTGAATAATCTGAGATTAAATCACCAAATTTTGCCCTAAATTCTGTTATTATTTCTCTGAAATCTTTTTGTGAGTTACTAATTAATTCTAGATGGAGATCATAGTGGCCGTGGTATTTCATGAAAAAAGTGCATTTTTCTGATTGTTCATAATAATCTGTTATTTCTTTTATTTTTGAAAAATCTTTGAGAGAGATAAAAAGATGATGATAACCAAAATCTAGTTTTTCAAAATTTAATCGAACTTTGTTTCTTGGAATTATTTTTTTCTTTACTAGATTTTTTATTCTTTTTGCAGTTGCTTCAGCAGTTAATTTTGTTTTTTCTGCTATGTTTACTAAAGGTATTCTTGAATTTTTTTCAAGTTCTTTAACTATTATCTCATCAATTTTATCTATTGTTTCTTTTTTGTCAAACTGGGTGAAGAGTGTGTTGTAGTATTGTTGTTTGTTGTTGTAAAGATTTTTTTCACTTAGCCAGTTGAATTCATATGAAATTAGTATTTGTTTTTTTTGTATATTTTTTGAGAAGATTGAATTGAATTCTTCTAATATTTTGTAGATGTTTTCAATGTTTTGATTTCTGATTGTTATTATTAGATCCCACTGGCCCTCTGTTTTTCCAACCCAAATTACTTCAGATTTTTTTGTTAACCAAGAGACTATTTTAGATTCTCCTTTTTCTCCAATATTTTTGTATCTTAGAAGAAGTTTGAAAACATTTGATTTAAGTTTAAAATAATTAATAAGAGAGAAATATCCTTGGATTATGTTTTCTTTTTCAAGTTTTTGAATATGGTAGTTTACTGTTTCTTTGTTTATGTGTGTTTTTTTAGCAATTTGTGAGATTGATTGTCTTGAGTTAATATCTAGCTCTCTTAGTATTTGAATATCTTTTTTAGTTAGCATATGCTTAAAACAAACTATTACTATATAAATATTTTGTTTTGGTTAGTTTTTTAACAGAAACTTTAATATAATCCTATGTTATTACTATACCATGACAAATAATAAAACAAACAAAAGCGAAAGAGCAGGGAAGAATCTCCAAGAAAATATGGGGCTTATAGAAGATTCTGATAAGAAAAGAATTTCAAGGTATGAGGGAATTATTCCTCAGATAGGGGTCTCTTTAAATAAAGATGGATCTTTTAAAGAGACTGTTTTTTATTCTTTTGGGTCTTATATGGTTCTTCCTGTAGATGTAAGAGGGATTATTTCTGGAGGAGATTATGTTTTTTTAAATGAATATGCTGAAAAACAAGGACTTTGGTATAAGAAGAGCTATAGCGTTACAAAATCAGAAAATTATGATGAGTCTAAAGGAAATTTAGAAGGAAAAATTACAAAGGGAACCACTCTTTTTTCTTCTGGAAGAGAATTCAAGAAATATTACAATTCTGCAAATGAAAAATATAAACCAAAAGTAGAAGAAAAAAAGGAGGAAATAAAAAATGAAAAATAAAACAACAAAACAAAAACCTAGAAAGAAGAAAGGACTCTTAGAGAAGCTTGGGCTTCTTGGTCCAATGGAAATTTATGAATATGAAGGGGAAGTTTTACATTTGAAAAAATATCTTAATGAATCTGGTAATTTTAAAGAGACTGAATTTATCTTTTATCTCTCAAAAAAGGATTTGAAATCTGATGAGAGAATTTTCTTGCCCGTAGATGTTACCGGGATATTTTATGGGGGGATCACGTTCTTTTGAGAGAATATGTGGGTAAAGAGGGATTATGGTACAAAAAAAAATATCAGACATCAAAACTTGAAAAGGACGTTAGAGGAAAGAAGAAAGGTTGGGCAATAATTGAAACAAAGCCTAAGGGAAGTTTAAAAAAGTTTTATTTTTCTGATAACGAAAAGATTTATTCTAAACAAAAAGAGCTGAAAGGAGGTAATAAGTAAGATGACAACTAAAGAAATAAAACTTCCAGAGATTGTGTATGATCCAAAATCTTGGCCAAAAGCAGAGCCTCGTGAAGAACTTGGAGATAATTTGTATGCAGTTTATCTTGGGGAAGCAGAACGAGCTTGGGTATCTGTGACTACCAAGAATAATATGTTTCTTTATCATGACCCAAATGGTATTTGTTATGCTTTAACTGATGATACGTTTGGTTCTTATGAAGATGAACCTACATTTGGAAGAGAGGATTATGTAAAACATTATCTTCAGAAAGGGGCTTCTAATGGGTTTAATGCTATTGAATTAACAGGATATGATTCAAATCATCCTTTGGTAAAAAAATTAGTGGAAATGAAAGATTCTGATTCTAAAATCAAGAAATCTATCAAGAGGGCTAGAAAAAGAGCTGGTAAGCTTGAAAGCGAATTAAGAGAATCTAAGAGAAAATTGAAGAAAGAATTTTTGCCTGAAGGGTATTTTAAGTTAAGAGATTGATTTCCTTCTTTTAATTTTCATTTTTAATTAACTTTTTATATTCTTTTTTCTTTCTTTCATTTATGCCAACTATTTTAGGAATTGAATCAACCGCACATACATTTGGAATTGGTGTCGTGAAAAATTTGAAAGTTCTGAGTAATATCAAGCGTACTTACACAACAGAGCAAGGAGGTATAATTCCTTCTGATGCTGCTGAGTTTCATAGGCAGAACAAAAATGAAATTTATTTTGAGGCTTTAGATGGTTCTGGTGTTGAAGAAAAAGAGATTGATGCAATTGCTTTTTCTCAAGGCCCTGGATTAGCTCCTTGTTTACTTGAAGGAATGAAATTTGCTAAAGAATTAAGTAAAAGACTAGGTAAGCCACTTGTTCCAGTAAATCATTGTATTGCTCATTTAGAAATAGGTAAGACTACTAAGGCCAAAAATCCTGTTATGCTTTATGTTTCTGGAGCAAACACACAAATAATTGCTTATGAATCTGGAAAATACAGAATTTTTGGTGAGACTCTAGATATTGGTGTTGGAAATTTTATTGATACAATTGCTAGATTTATGGGTTTGGGTTTTCCTGGAGGTCCAAAAATAGAAGAGCTTGCAAAAAATGGAAAGTATGTTGAGTTGCCTTATAGTGTTAAAGGGATGGATATTACTCTTTCTGGAATTCAAACAAATATTAAGCAAAAGATAAATAATGTTAGTCCACCACAATTCCCAGCCACCAACCCCAAACTATTAACTAAAAAACATAGAGGTTTATCCTTATCAAAATCTAAAAAATCTCGAGCTGATAAGCGAGTTAATTATAATCTTAATGATCTTGCTTATAGTTTACAAGAAACTGTTTTTGCTATGCTTGTTGAAACAGCTGAGCGTGCACTTGCCCATACAGGAAAAAAAGAATTACTTTTAGGAGGAGGAGTTGCTTGTAATAAAAGATTACAAGAAATGTGCAGAATAATGTGTAAGGAGAGAGGAGCTAAATTATTTGTTCTTGATAATTCTTTGCTTGTTGATAATGGGGGGTTTATTGGTTATCTTGGAGAAATTATGTTCAAAAAGGGGATTAGGATGAAAATTAGTGATGTTGATATATTGCCTCGCCAACGTACAGATGATGTTGATGTTAATTGGAAATAATTTAATCTATTTTCATATGCTTTTTTATTCTCTCTGATAAATATTCTCCTGATCTATGATCAATATAAATTAAATCACATATATATTTTGTTATTTTTGTTTTTTGTTCTTGATTTAGCCTATGCTTTTTTGTATAATCATTTAAATATATTTTGTATTCCTCTATAATCTCAATTATTGATTTTGTGTTAATGTAGTTTTTTATTTTTTTTAATATCTCTTCTGCTAATTTTTTTTCTAAATTTTGGTTTTCATCCATAATTTTATTGTTTGAAGAAGATATAAAAGAATTTGTGTTGTGCAAAAGATTTAAAAACACCTACTTTTTTGATACATCATCCGATGAACGAAATTCAATTCGGGATGGATAATTTCGTTCTATGGTCTATTAAAATGGATACATATAAAATAATTGAAGCCGCTAGAAAAACTGGAAAAATTGAGAAAGGTACAAATGAAGTCACAAAAGCAATAGAAAGAGGAACAGCTAAATTTGTGGCTTATGCTACTGATGTTGAGCCTAAAGAGATTGTTCAACATATACCTATTTTATGTAAAGAAAAGGGTATTTCATGTCAAGAAGTTGATAGTAAACAAAAATTAGGAATTGCAGTAGGTATTCCTGTTGCTGCGTCTTCTGTCGCAATAATTGAGCTTGGGGAAGCTGAAAAGCTTATGCCTCAGACTAAATAATTTTAATTAATATAAAATGGCAGACAAAACAATTGAAAAAACAGTTAGTGTTGATGAATTGATGAAAGAAATTATAGAGAAAGCCCGGGTTAGGTTTATAGGGTGCCCTAAAACAGATAAAGGTGGGTGTGAGATAAGTTCTTCTAATTGTGATTATTTTAATTATTTAGTTGAGAACTCAGAAGAAAAAGTATTTCCTGAACTTTATCACAGGGCTGTTTGTGAAAAAGTTTATTGTGAATGTCCTAATCTAAAGAATAAGTTAAACAATCATGGTTAAACAACAAAAAACTAAACAAGGAAAACCACAAGCTTCTAAAGGAAGTGATAAGATTTTAGGAGAAGTTGTGCCCGCAGTTGTAGAAGAACTCATAGGTAGAACAGGATTTAGAGGGGAAGTTACGCAAGTTAGATGTTTGGTTCAAGAAGGAAGAGATAAAGGAAGAGTAATGAGAAGAAATGTTAAAGGGGCTATAAGAATTGGTGACACTTTAATGCTTAGAGAAACAGAGATTGAAGCTCGTAGAATTAAATCAAAAGTGACAAAAGGAGCGTATACTTAAAATGTGTTTAGACAAAATAAAAATCAATCAAGATTTAAATTGTTTAATTGATTCTGGAGAAAGTGAAGCTTTAGTTGAATTTCTAGTTCATTCTTCTATTGATAGTGATTCTTCTTTTAAAGGTTATAAACAAGGGCTAGTTGATAGGGGTTATTCTATTATTAAAGAAAAAAGAATTCCTGGATTATATGTTTTTAGAATTGGAAGGGAGTATAAAAAAAATGCCTAAGTGTGTTTATTGCGGAAAAGATTATGATTCTCATAAAGGACTAACACTTGTTACTAAAGATGGTAGTGTAAATTATTTTTGTTCTTCTAAATGTAGAAAGAATAAGTTGATGAAAAGAAGAAAGGTCAGATGGATTAGTAAAAAGAAAAAAGAAAAAAGAAAAGAGTTCTGTAAAACCTAAAGAAGTTAAAAAAGAATAATAAAGTAAATTTTAATTTCTTTCTTTAAATAATAATCTTTAAATAGTTACACTACCACTTATTTTCCGTATTAAAAGAGGGATAATAATATTGTTTGTGAGATTTTATCGGAGACAATTAAAAAATCTTTTTATAATATAAAAAGGGAAAATCCAAAAAAACCGTAGGTTGTTTTGAATGGCTTATAAAAGATATATTAAAAGAGGAGGGAAAGTATATGGTCCTTATATTTATCATAGTCATAAAAGAGATGGAAAAGTTGTTTCTAAATATTTAGGAAAACATAAAGAGAAAAAAACTTCTGTTTTAAATTTTATTTTAACTTTTACACTACTCGGATTAATCTTTTTTTCAGGAATTGTGTTCATGAATTATTTACAACAAACAATTTATCTAGCTCCTGAAGAAAGATTTGTGCTTTTAATTGATGAACTTCCTGTTTTAGGTGACCCCATCACTGGTAGTGTAAAAATAAATTTGCAAAAAGGCGAATTAATTCCTAAATCAACAAGAGTTTTAATTGACAATGTTGGTGATGAACAAGAATTTTTCTTAGAAAATTTAATTTCTGGCCCAACAAATTACGGTGAGTTTTATATTGGTTCTATAGAAATATCTGGTATTGGAGAAGGGTTTGGAATTATTGGTGAAAAAACTATTTATCCAGAAGTAGATTTTGTTTTGATGATTACACAAACAGTTGAAGAGCCAGATATTTTAGGAAATCAAACACAAGAACCTGAAAATGAAACAGAGATTCCGCCTGAAAATATAACAGGCTCTGATGAACCAGAAATCCCTATAAATGAAACAGACATCCCAGAAAATATAACTCAAGAACCAGAAATTCCAATTGAACCTGTTCCTGAACCCGAAATTCCTATTGAAGAACCAGTAGACTCTGAGGAACCAGTTCTTGATGAGCCTGAAGAAGTTGTTGAAGAAGAAATAACAGAAGAACCAAGTGAAGACTCTGAAGAGTCAAGTGAACCTGTTGTTGAAGATTCTGTATTGGCATCTCCCCCTGAATTAATAATTGAAGAAGTGATTACAGGAGAAAATCCTTTTGTTTATGGTCTTTTAGAAGGAGAAACAGCAGAAATTATTAGTTCTTCTCAAGAGGTTAAATTAGTGATCGAGGAGAATAATGTTATTGTTTCAACATCTTATTCTGAATCAGAGCAAGGATTTGGTGAAGAATATTTAGGAGATGAAAAAATTGAGTTGAGTTTTGATTTAGATGGCTTAGGATTGATTGGAGAAGATGGACAATTTAAAGTAGATTTAATATTTGAAGAATTTAATATTGCTTCTTTGAGTGAAATAATTAGTTTTGGAGAAATTGAAGAGTCTGAGCTTTTGCCTAATGAAACTATTGTGATTAATGATACAAATTTTACAATTATTAGTAAGTTAGATAGAATAAATGAAGTGATTAAATTTAATAAAGTTAAATTAGACCAAGAAGTTATTTCAAAATTATTAATTGATGATAGATTAGTTAGGGTTATTATTAAAGGAGATACTGTTATTGGTAAAGATCTTGTAGGTTTGAGTAATCTTGAAGTTCTTGAACTTGATGTAGATAAATTAGAACTTTTAAAAGACCTTGAAATAGAGATAATTCCTGATCAAGAAGTTTTAGTATTATTAGAAGATTCTGAAAATATTATTAGTTCTTTTAAAACTAGGGATGAATTTGGTTTAACAGGGCAGGGCAAGAGTATTTGTGTAGTTGATACTGGTGTTGATTCTAGTGTTGTGTCTTATGTTTCAGGTTATGACTTTGTTAATGAAGATAATGATGCTAGTGATGATAATGGTCATGGGACAGAAGTTGCTTCTGTTATAAATAAAATAGCGCCTGGGGCTGAGATTTTAGTTGCTAAAGTAATTGATTCAAATGGAATTGGTTATGAAAGTGATGTTTTAGAAGGATTACAATGGTGTATTAACAACAATGCAAATATAATTAGTTTTAGTATTGGTGCTGGAAGTTATGATGGTTATTGTGATACAAATATTGTTGCTGAATTTGTTAATAATGCTGTGGATAATGGAATTTTTGTAGTTGCTGCAACAGGAAATGATGGTTCTTCTAATATTAAGACTCCTAGTTGTGCAACTCAAGCAGTTAGGGTTTCAGCTACAGACAAACAAGATAATATTGCAGATTTTGCTAATGTAAATTTAATTACTGATTTATTTGCTCCTGGAAAAAATATAGAAGTTTTAGGAATTAATGGAATTTCAGAAATTAAATCAGGAACATCAATGAGTGCGCCAATGGTTGCAGGTGCGAGCGCACTTGTTTTAGAAAATGAAACTCTATCTGTGGATGAATTAAAAATAAGATTTAAAACAACAGGACTTCCAATTAGTTTTGAAGATATTAATATTTCTAGAATTAATGTTTACAATGCTGTTATTAATAACATAACAATGGATTTGATTAATGTTAGTGCTAATCAAAGTGTTGGTAATGAAAGTAATTATAGTTTGCTGGGGGGGAATGATGAATGTTATCTTGCTATTGGTGATCCTGATATTACTCCTAATTTTTGTGAATCTTTTGCTTGTAAAGCAAAGAGTTCTCTTTATGAACCTATTTGTTGTGAGTTGTATGAATATGTGAGCCCTTTTTATAATACTTCTTCTTTTTCATATGAATTTGGGACTTATCCAAGTTGTTGTGGAGATGATGCAGGAGAATATGTGGCTTATTTTAATAGGGTTAATCTGGGAGGTGCTTCTAATCCTTGCGAATCTTCAACAGAGGGAGCTTGTCCAACGAGTGGAGAAACTATTTATGCTTGTTGTAATACTTCGGATAACCCTAGGGATTGTGTTCTTTCTAATGGAACTTGTTATGATTTTGGGGATGCAACTGTTTTAGGAGATGGTGTAATGTATTGTGCAAATCTTTCTACCTCTAAAGGAGGTTATTGGATTGATTGTGATAATGATTCTTTAACTTGTACTGATTGTAGTAATGATTTTGGTTATAACCTTGGTGGTGAACATTGTTCTGCTACTTCTGGAACAGACCCTTATGATTGTGATACAGAGTGTTGTGGAGATGATGCTGGAGAAAATGCTTTATATAGAAAATTAGATCCTACTTATACTTATCCAGATAATGATTTACCTAATTTTTCTGCATCAATTTCAGATAATGCTTGTTGTGATAATGAAAATGATTGTATTTATGAGAGTTTTTGTAATGGTGTTGTTGTTGGGTCTCCTATTGTTATCTCTGGGGAGAATCTTGCTTGCGCCTCAGGTCTTTGGCTTGATTGTGATTCTGCTGCAGGAGGAAGTACTGTTTGCGAAGTTTATTGTGGTTATCTAGATGGGTGGATAAAAAGTGGAGAAGCAGAGGTTGGGGAATATGATGTTGTTTTTGAAAAGGATGAATGTTGTGGTGATGATGATAATGAGTATATTGTAGAAAATAATTTAGATTTAGGTGATATAGCTTGTTGTGATAATGCTAATGATTGTGTTAATACAGGTGTTTGTTATTCTTCTGGTACTGAAACATCGTGTACTGAAGATACTGTAAGTTCTTGTAGTTCTGGATCTTGGTCTAGTGAAAATAGAAATACTGATGAATCTGCTTGTGAAGAACCTTCTTGTACTAATTTAGGTGAATGGCTTAGTACTGCAACTCAAGGAGATTATTGTTGTGGTAATAATCCTGGAGAAGATTTTGAAGCTTCAGGTCTTTTTGAAGGTTGTTGTTATAATGGAAATATTTTAAATTCTGGAGAAACAGATGAAAGAATTTTGTGTTATAGTGGAAATTTATATGAATGTGGAACTGTTAGTGATGATAGTGGTCTTGCTACATCTATTGAACATTGTGGAACCGCACCTGAGAGTGGAAGATATTGTAATATTGATGGGCCTACTTATTGGGGTCTTGCTAAAGTAAATGGTTGTAGTTGTAGTTCTGGAGCTGAATGTGATTCTGGAAATTGTCCTTCTCAAGATGGGGTTTGTTGCGATACTTCTTGTGGTGGAGAATGTGAAGCATGTTTAGCTTTAAAAACAGGGGGAAATGATGGAACTTGTTCTGCTGTTTCTTCTGGTACAGATCCTGATATTGAATGTGCTCAAGAAGATTGTGGAACAGGAAATTGTAATGGAAATAAAGCTTGTGGATGGTTTACTTCTGGAGAAAGAAATTGTGGTATTTGCGAAACTTGTACTGATGCAACTTCTTTTGATTGTGTTTTTATAGCTCCTAGTGGTACAGAAGATATTGAAGGTGTTTTAACTTGTTTGGGTAGTCAAGCATGTGATGGTTTAGGTTTTTGTTTAACTAAAAATACTTATTCTTGTGAAGGAGATACAGAGTGTTTAAGTAGTGACTGTAATACTAAACCAGATGATACTTGGGCATGTACAGATGAAAGTGATGAGTGTGCTGAGCAAGATGGATTAGGGGTAGATATAGGTTATTTTACTTGTTATAATAATGACAATTTTAGTTGCAGTCAAGAATCTGTTTACAATACAATTGATGGATGGAGTTCAACAGACTGTGCAACTTTGTCATCTTGGGATTCTGATGGAAAAGATAATTGGGATACAGCAGGATATTTAATTGATTATTCTGATTCTTGTTTAGGGGGTAGTTGTGAACTAACATATAAAAGAGATTATTGTTCAGGTTCTTCTGTTGATGATTATTATGTTGGATATTATTCTTATTATGGAACTTATGTATCATCGCATGATACTAATAGTGATGATACTTGTACTAGCGTGCAAGCCATATTTAGAGACGCCTCTTGCACTTTATTTGGTTGCCCAGATGGAATAGGAGGTTCTTGTGCAAAGAGAGTTTATCAGAATAGAGATAGAGATTTGGCTCAAGTATATTGTGAGAAGACTGCTGGAACTTGTATTGCCCAAACTTGGATTGCTGGAGCTTTATCTCCTGGTCCTTGTTGTGGAGATGATGGAGCAAGTGATAATTTTTGTGAATCTGGAATTGGAACTTTTAAAGCATGTGAAGCTGGAAGTTATGAAATAGATCCTGATACTTCTTCTAATGCATGTGATTGTGGTTTAGAGGGAATTGCAAATGGAGTATCTTGTAATCAAGGAAGTTGTTATGGTGAATCTTTGTTTTTTGAAACAGGAACAACTGGAAATTGTTGTGGCGATGATTCTGGGGAGAACTTTGTAAGTTCTACAATGGAGATTGAGTATGAAGCTTGTTGTGATTCTATAACAGATTGTGCAGGTCCAGATGCTTGTTATGCAGAAGGAGAAAGATATAATGATGATTATGAGTGTTTAAATGGAGATTGGGAATCTATAATTCAATATAATACTTGCGAACCAACTTTTCCTAATGTAGATTTAGTAATAACAACTGATTTAGTTTGTGATGAAACTTATGATGATTTAAAGGTGAATTCATTAAACGTTACTTCAGATGGGGATTTGACAATAGATTCAATTTCCTTAAATGTTGAAGATTTCACTTTAGTTGAGAATAAGGGGAATTTCACAATTAAAAATTCAAAAAATACAATTTGGCAAAATGGAAATTTAACAATTGAAGGTGATTTTATTTTAGAAAATTCAACTTTGAGAATGAATGGTACTAATGATGGGGGTGTTGGAATTAATGTTACAAGCACAGGAAATATGACAATCAAAGCTAAGAGCAATATTACTAATGGTGGGGGTTCTGATCCTACTTTTATTTTTATTGTTGAAAATGGAGCTGATTTTTTTATGAATAAATCTAGTTTAAGTTATTGTTCAGGAAATCGTACTTCATTCAAAATTGGGCTTAAAATTTATGCAGATGATGTAAAAATAATTGGCAATGTTTTTTCAAATAATGCTCAACCTACTTTTTTTGGAAATAATTTTTTGATTTCTGGAAATTATTTTACAAATAATGGGGGGATTGCATTAACAGTGGAGGGAGATAATTGCAATGTTTCTAATAATAATTTTACTAATAATGGTTTAGGTTTGCGTATTTCAGGCGATAATAATTTAATTTTTGATAATATTTTTTCTTATTCTAGTGTTGGATTAGATTTGAAAGATTCAGCAGAAAATAATAATTTAACTAATCTTTCTATTTTTGAGAATAATATTGCAGGAATCCAAGTTTCTTCTTCTAATAACAATATTTCTTCTAGTAAAATTAAGGATAATGAGGTTGGTATTGAAGTTCAGAGTTCTGCTAAGCTTTTAGTATTTAATTCATTAATTCAAGATAGCACTTCTTATGATATTCGAACAGTTTCTACAACTCAAACTAGTGTATTGAATTTAATTAATACAACTTTTGATGAAAATAAAATTTTGTTTTTTGATGGAGGTTGGAGTAATTTAGGTTCAGTGGATGTAAAATGGTATTTTAGGGTAAATGTTTCAGATGAATTAGGAAATTCTCTTGAGAATGTGGAAGTTTCTGTATGGAATAAAACAAATGATTTAATATTCACAAGTTATACTAATTCACTTGGTCAAATAGATAGAGAAATTTTAATGGAATATTCTCAAACAAAAATCGCAAAAACTTTTGCAACTAATTATACTATTCAAGCTAAAAAAGATCCTTCAACTACTTTTGTTTCTTTGAATTTAACTGAGAGTACTTTTCTTAATATTTTATTAGATGTTGTTCCCCCTGAAATTAATTTTGTTTTTCCAACTTTTGATAATAATACTTATACAAATTACACTTCAATTTATGTTAATGTTTCTATTTTAGAAGATAATTTAAATGAATCTGCAACATATATTAATTGGAGTGGTGAAAACGCAGGAGCAAGTCTTGTACAAAGTGCTTCTAGTGTTTGGAATTTGTATGTTAACAAAACTAGTTTAAGTGATGGAACTTATGAATATTTTGCTTATCTTAAGGATTTATCTGAGAACTTTAATCAAACAGAAACAAGAAAAATAAGCATAGATACTATAACTCCTTTAATTGAATTTGTCCCCCCCACTCTTACTGATGATAGTTTTGTTAGGGGAAATAGTGTTTATGTTAATGTAAGTGTTTCTGATGCCAATGATGTGACCTCTTTTATGGATTGGAATAAAAGTTTAGTTGGTTGGTGGAGATTTAATGAATTTACAGGAACAACTGCTTATGATAGTTCTAGTTGGAGTAATAATGGAACTCTTTATGACTTTAATCCAAGCAATCAAGATGGAGACTCCCCTCCTGTCTGGACTTCTGCAGGAAAGTTTGGACCTGGATTAAATTTTGATGGTATTGATGATTATGTTCTTGTTGAGAAATCAGACAGTTTAACTGATTTTGAAAATTTTACTGTAAGTGCTTGGATAAAACCTAAAGGTACTTGTTCAGAGTGTTATATTTTTGATGTTTATGATGGGGGGGGGATTGAAGATGGGGATTTTTTGCTTTATATGGTTGGAGATGAGATTAGGTCTTATGTAGAGAATGGAGATACTTTTGTTTTCTCTTCTGTACCAATTGGTGTTTGGACACATGTTTTAGTGGTAATGGATGCAGGAACTTCATATAAACTTTATTTTAATGGGGTTTTAGAAAGCACAGATTCCTTTATTCAATCAGGTCCTTTTTTTGATCCTGATAAGGAGAATAATTTTACAATTGGTGCTACTCAAGAAGGATCAACACATTTTTTTAATGGAACAATAGATGAATTAAGAGTTTGGAATAGGGCCTTGAGTGAAGAAGAAATTGATGCTTCGTATAATGCAGGACTTAATAGGCTTTATAGGAATTTTACAAGTTTGGATTCCGGAGAATATGAATATGTTGCTTATGTTCAGGACTTAGCTGGAAATTTAAATCAGACAGAGATAAGAACAGTTGATGTAAATACTTATCCTGTAATTTCAAATGTGGTTTTAAATTCTTCTTTAGGACATAATTCTAGTTTGGAAAATTTATCTGTTTATTATGAAATAATTGATGCAGATAGCACACCCATAACCATCACTGACTGGAGACTTGGAGGTGAATCAATTGCTGTTTTAAATATGCCTTTTGATACAGAAGAAACAAGTTTAACTTTTGATATTATTAGAGATTATTCCACTTACCAAAATAATGCCACAATTTATGGAAATCCTGTTTGGGAGATAAGTGAAAAAGTTGGGGGGGCATATAAATTTGATGGAGATGATTATATCAATTGTGGCAGTGATAGTAGTTTAGATATTACTGATGAGATTACATTTGAATCTTGGATTAAAACAAGCATGGCGCATGAAACAGGAGATAATTTTGGTGTTTTAGCAAAAGCATTAAATCCTGATTGGACTTGGCAATTAAGGTTTGGGGGGCTTAGTGAGGGGGGCCCTAGTGATAGGTTAGGCATCCAATTTAATCAGGATAATGTTATTCCAGGTGTTTGGGTTAATCTTGATCAAGATTTAACAACAGGGCAATGGTATCATGTTGTTGGGGTTTATAATGGAACTTCTGCTTTAATTTATTTAAATGGAGATTTAAAAGATACAGCTCTTCTAAATCAAATTCAAAGTTCTAATTCTCCTTTATTAATTGCACAAGATGGATGGAATAATTATTTTTCTGGGACAATTGATGGAGTTAGAATTTTCAATCGTAGTTTAAGTGAAGAACAAATAAAAATTCTTTATGACTCTGGAATGGCAGACAAACATTTTGAAAATCTTTCTTCTTTTGAAACTAAATTAGGAGATAATTGGAGTGTTGCTTTAACACCAAATGATGCCTTGGGAGATGGTGAAACTGTTTTAAGTAATACACTTGAAATAATAAATTCTGCTCCTGAATATCAAAGTATTAATTTGTTGCCTTCTTTACCTTATACAAAAGATCATTTACAATGTGGTTTTAATGTTACTGATTTTGATTCCCCTCTTTTAAATGTAGAAGTTAAGTGGTATAGTAATGGAAGTAATTTTTTAAATCAAACAATTTCAGATTATACACAATCTACATTATATTTTTCTAATTTAAGTTATACTTACACACATTATGATGATGATTTTTATTGTAGGATTAATGCAAATGATGGGGTAGAATCTACTGGCTGGTATCAAAGCCAAACTAGGAAAATTAGAAATTATTCAACTTCTTTATCTATTACAGATGAAGATAATCAAAATTCTAAAACCCAAGTTTTATTTACTGCAAATTATTCTGAAACAGATTCAAATGTTGATATTGGTGATTTAGGGATTTTTTTGTGGGATACAGGGAATATTGGGAAAGTTAGAACTATTCGGGCAATTGATTTATCTAAAACAGGAAGAAAAGATGGATTAATTATTGGAATAAATGAGGCCCATAATCAATTTTTTAATGCTCTTGGAGTAAATGTATTTAATTCTCCTAACACAGGTTCTGGGCAAAGTATTTTTGTTGGAGATTTAGATAGTGATAATTACGAAGGTGAATTTCTTGAAGGCACTGCTAGTATTTCTGTTATAAATAATTTAGGACAAAATATTTGGCAAGAAGGAACTTTTTCCGAATTAGCAATTAGTTCTATTGGAGATTTGGATGGAGATGGGTTAGATGATGATTTTGTTATTGTACAGGGATCTGGAGATAAAAATATTTTAGCATATACCGGAGAAAATAATATTTGGATTCAGGATTGGAGTTATAATTGCGTTGGTATTACAGGGATTGATAAGATTGTGGTGGAAGATCTTAATAATGATGGAAAAGATGATGTGGTTTTTTCAAGCGAGGGAAATACTTCTGTTACTGCATTAAATAGTTCTGGGGAATATCTTTGGAAAAATAAAGGGAAAGTTCCTCTTGCTGTAGGTGATTTAGATAATGATGGTGAAATGGAGATTTTATCAGGAAATTCACAATATCTTTTTGTTTACAATTTTACAGGTGGTTTAAAAGATAGTCTTCATTGGGATTTTGAACCTGGAGATAATCCCACTGAAATTATAATTTCTGATATTTATAATAATGGAGACAAATATGTTGTTACAAGTTTTTTTTCTGCTAAAATATTTGTTTATGATTCTAGTTTAAATTATATTTGGAATGTTTCTAAGGGTTTTAGTTCAATTGATTTATTAGGAATTGATATTGATGATGACACTGAAATGGAATTTATCGCGATGAATAATAATTCTCAAAGTCACATGCAAGCCTTTATTATTGAAAGTAATGGGGGAATTGTTTTAATTTATGATAGTTTAAAGTCTTATCCAAGTGGAACTTTTGGTCCTAGACCTAGTTTTGGAAAACATCCAGAATTAGATGCTGGTGACTTTAATTATGATGGTGTTGCAGATATTGGCTTTGTGTCTTATGTTTCTAATAACCCTAATGAAGGTTATCTTGATGTGATTCAGGACTCTAGATGTAAAATAGATTTTAATGATTCTGTTTCTGGAAGATTGTCTTGGAATTTAACTTCTAATTTATGGGAATATAATCGGAGTTTTGAAAAAGGTGGGCTTTACAAATATAATATTACTTGTCATAAAGGAGCTTATGAGGAAAAAATATCTAGTGGAGAAGTTTTTGTTTTGCTAAATTCTCTCCCAACAGTGACTTTGGTTTCTCCTGCTAATGATTCTTCTAATATAGATAGGACCCCAACTTTTGTTTGGGATGGTGTTGATGCTGATGGAGAAGCAGATATTCAAGAATATGAATTAGAGATTTCTTGTTCTGATTCTGTTTGTTCTCCAGACGATTATAAACTAATTTCAATAATTACTGGCTCTCCTGTTGATGAAAGTTATACACTTCCTGATCCTGATTTTTTGCAATATTTATTTGATAATACTTATTATTATACATGGAGAGTAAGAGCTAGAGATAGTGTTGGGTGGGGGGATTGGAGTGAAAAATGGAATTTAAAGATTCAATCAGAAGTAAGTATTTCAATTACAGATCCTCCTTCAAATCCAGACCCAACTATTGATTTTGGAACAATGCAACCAGATGAAACCAAAGCCACAGATCCTACCCCCCCCAATCCATTCACATTAGAAAATGATGGAAATTGTATTGCAAATGTAGATATAAAAGCAACACAATTATGGAATACTCGATCAAGTGCTTCTAGTGATTATAGATATAAGGTTCAAGAAAAAGATACAGGTAGTTTTACTTCAGGTACTACTAGTTGGGCAAATATCCCAATTGATCCTACTGAAGAGACATTTTTAGTTGAATTTAAATGGAATGCTGCTGAAGATGAAGCATATGTTGATTTAGAGCTTACTGTTCCAGGAGCTACAGAAGGCGCAGGATCTAGATCATCTACACTAACTTTTACAGCAAGTTTAAATGAATAAAAGTTACTCGCATAGACAAAACCAGAATAGGAAAAGAAAATGAAAAAAAGAAATTGGAAAAAAATAGAAAAAAGAATTTTAATAGTTGAAACTGTGTTTGTAGTTGGAATTTTAATTTATTTATTATTTTCAACTATGCCTAGTCAGATTTATCCTTTACATGGAATGACTATTGAAAATCCGAATTTTGTTTTTGAAATTGAAAATGGAGAAAAAGTAATACTCTCTGTAAATGAGAATTTTGAAAATTTTATCACACTAGAAGAAGGTTCTGACATGATTCTTCCTCCTGGAGATTATTATTGGAAAGTTAGAGGAAGATTTGGAAGAGAGAGTGAAGTGAAGATCTTTTCAATTCAAGATTCTGTGGGATTAGATTTGAGAGAAAGAAAAGAAAATTATGAATTAGAAAATTCAGGAAATGTAGATTTAGAAGTTACTAAAAATGAGGAAGAGGAATTTGATTTAGAAGCAGGAGAATATGTTGAGGTTGAAAAGGATGATTCAAAATATGAGGGAGGTAGGAAATGATGAAGGAAGAATTTAAAAGGAGTTTGATTGGTGGAGAGTCCCACAAAATTCACTCGTGTCCTGACTTTGTTAGTGATACTAAAAAATTAGTCAAAGTCAAAACACCCCCAACCCCCCTCCCTGGATGTAATTTAATTAACCAGAAATTTTTAGATAATAGCAATACTTGTAAGTGTATTAGCCGATTAATTATGTTAGCAATCTCTGCAATTTTAATAATTTTATTTTCTTCTCAATTAATTTCAGCCATAAGTATAACTCCTGGTAGGACAACAATTAATTTTGAACCTGGGTTAAGTCAAGAAATTCCTTTTTCGATTATTAATTCAGAGAACAAAGAAATGTCTGTTGTATTTACTGTTAGAGGAGATTTAGCAGATTATATTACATTAACTAAAACATATGAAGAGTTTTCAAGTTCAGATGAATCTAAATCATTTAGTTATACTCTTAATCTTCCGTCGACACTTGGAAAACCAGGATTACATGAAGCAGAAATTGTAGCTTTACAAATGCCAAAAGACATTAAGGAGCAAGGAACTTTTGTTGGGGCGACAGTTGGAGTTATTACTCAACTTTATGTTCATGTTCCTTATCCTGATAAATATATCGAAGTAGATGTTAATATTATAGAGGCTGGGCAAAACGAAAACACTGTGTTTTTAATTCCTGTTGTTAGTAGAGGAAAATTAGATATTGTAGATGTTAGGGCAGTAATTGATATTTATACTTCTTTAAATGAGAAGGTTGCAACAATAGATTCAAATACAGAAACCTTGAATAGTTTAGAAAGAAAAGAATTAGTTGCAGACTGGGTAGCTGATGTTAATCCTGGGAAATATTTAGCAGATATTACAATTATTTATGATAATGAAGTGACTAAAATTGAAAAAGAATTTAATGTTGGAGAAATGATTTTAGAAATTAAAGAAATACATGTAAGAGATTTTGAACTTGGACAAATTGCTAAATTTAATGCTCTTGTCGAGAATAAATGGTCAAATGATTTAAAAGATGTTTATTTGAATATTTTAGTTTATAATGAAGAAGGAGAAACAATGGCAGACTTTAAGTCTCCTACATATGATATTAATGCCTTGAGTAAATCTGAGATGGTTGCTTATTGGGATACTGTGGGGGTGCATGAAGGAACTTATGATGGTAAATTAATTTTAAAATATGGAGATAAATCAACAGATAGAAATATACAATTAAAAATAAGCGATTATGAAATTGAAGTTCTTGGTGTGACAGGAAGAGTAATTGTTCAAAGAGGAACTAAATTTAATTTGAATAATTTGTTGTTGATTTTATTAATCTTCTTAATTGTTGCAAATATTATTTGGTTTGTCGTCGTGAAAAAGCTTTTGAAAAAGAAGAAAAGATGAACTTGTTAAGATATTTTGAATCAACAAAAAGTTTATAAAGGGTTTTGTATTTTATACTTTAATAAAAAAGGGGATAAAAATGAACGAAAAACTTATTGTGGTGTTGTTGCTTGTTACAATTGTGTTATCTGTAACATCATTAGCAATTGTTAGTAATATAACAGATTTTAGTGATAACTTTGCAAGAGCATTGACACAACAACCATCCCAACCAACACAAAGTGCAAGTGTTGGATTTACTATTGAAAAAAGCACTGCTGGAGGAACAGGTTAATGAAATCCTCAAATCTTTTAACAATTGTTGCTGTGGTTGCAGTAGCATTTGCATTATTTAATTTACTAGTTACTATAAATAAAGTTGGAGATTTAAATTCAATTACTGGTTATGCAGAGTTTGATACAGGAACTGCTGATGTGGAGATTGAATCTGCCGTCCATATTAGATTTGTTGTTGGTGAAGATGCACTTGATTGGGGAACAGGATCTGTTAATACTGACCCTGCTACTTTAGATTCAGTAACTTCTCCTTATAATGATGCTAACTGGGATTGTACTCCTCCTGATTGTCCTTTAGATGTGGGTATGGATGGAGGATTAGAGCTTGAGAATTATGGAAATGTTAATGTAGATCTTTATGTTGATACTACTGAGAATGCAGATACATTTATTTGTGATGATGATGCTAATTGTATTGCCACAGCAACTCATGATTTTAACTGGCAATTTGAGGATTTAGGTACAACAGCTTCTTGTACAGACAAAGATATTGATGATGTAGGCGGAGATGAAGCTTTTTGGTCTGGTTGGGAAGATGTGTGTAGGAGTGGAGATCCGTGTGATGTAGGTGGAGATGGTCTTTTTGTTTGTGATGAATTCCTTGCTCTAGATACAGACGACACAATAGAAATTAACTTTCAGTTATTAGTTCCTATATCTGCTCCAGCTGGACAAAGAGATGTAATAATTACTGCTACAGCAATAGAAAGCTTATAATTGTTCTGTGAATTTTTTAGTAAAATATAAAAACTATTTTATTTTCTCTTTATTATGAACAAGAAAAAGAGTGTGATAAATTTTTTTTTAGTATTTATTATTTTTTTATTTTTAATGGAGGGAGTTTTTAGTCTTGGAGTTTCTCCTTCGAGTAAACAATTTAATTTTCAACCAGGTTTTGAAAAAATAATTAATTATAGGGTTCTTGGTATTGATTCTGATAAAGAATTATCTCTTTATGTGTCAGGAGATTTATCTAAATATGTTAAATTAGATAGGGATTCAATGAAAGGTCCAGGAGAGTTTTCAGCAATTATAGAGCTTCCAGACCACATAGAAAATCCAGGACCAAATAAAATATTTGTTGCAATTAGGGAAGAAGTAGATAAAGAAATTTCAACTATGATTGCTGTTTCTGTTGTAGTTAAGTCAATTATTGTTATTCATGTTCCATATCCTGGAAAATATTTAGAAACTAAATTGATTTCTAGTAATGCAAATATTGGAGAACCAATTAAATTTGATTTGGAAGTTATAAGTAGAGGAGATGAAGATTTAATAATCAACCCCAAAATAGATATTTTTTCAGATCAAAAACTTCTTGAAACTCTTGTTTTTCAAGAAAGAGATTTAGCAAGCCAAGAAAAAATTAAATTAAAAAAATTTCTTGATACAAGTAATTATAATGCTGGAGAATATAAAGCAGTAGCTACAGTTAATTATGGAGGAGCAAAACCTTCTATTAGAGAAGCTGATTTTAAAATAGGAGATTTATCTATAGATATTTTAAATTATTCTAAAAAAATTATTATTGATAAAATTTCTAGATTTAATCTTGAATTAGAGAGTGGATGGAATGATCCTATACAAGGACTTTATGCAGACGTGTCTATTTTGAGAGGTTTAAATGAGCTTGTTGGGTTTGAAACAACCACAACACAATTAACTCCTTGGCAAAAAAAGACTATTGTAGGTTATTTTGATGCAACTAATATTACAGAAGGATTTTATGATGCAAATATAACTTTAACATATTATGGAAAAGACAAATCAAGAACCTCAAATGAATTAGTTAAAATAGAATTTATTAAAAAACCATTTAATATGATGATAGTAGTTTATATTCTTGTAGGACTCATTGTTTTAGTCATAGTATTGATATTATTGAGAAAATATATATTTAAAAAGAAAAAATAATTTTTAAATTTGAAGATGCAAAATAAAAAAATTTATGTTTTGGTTATTTGCCTTTTTGTAGTTGCTCTTATGGTATTTTTACTTACTCTTAGAGTAAATATGACTGGAAATGTTGTTTTAGATAAAAAAGAGATTCCAACAACCTTAATTATTGGGGAGCGTGCTGGTTTTAACCTTACTCAAGGTATTCTTGGTTTTGGAAGAGTTCCTTATGGTTCTTATTCTACCAGAGATTTAGATCTAGTAAATAATTATAGTTTTCCGGTTCTGGCGATTATTAATGTCAAAGGGGACATAGCTGATTTTCTTTTGTATGAAAAAGAGATTAAATTAGATCCAGGAGAAATAAAATCTATCTCTATAGATACAGTTATGTTTAAAAATGAACCTTTTGGAAATTATAATGGAATAGTAAGTATTGAATTTAAAAGATATATTGATTAAAAGTTAAGTTTTTATATTCTATTTTGTTTTGGATTAAATGAAAAAGAGGAAGAATAAAAACCTTCCTACGCTTTTCATAATAAGAGGTAAAATGAAAAAGAGGAAGAAAAAATTAAACAATAAATTTTTATTAATTGCAGTTGGTTTATTAATACTTATTTCATTAATTACTTCTTATTTTGTTCTATTTGGGTTTCCTTCACGTATCATGCCTTCTCCTTCAGCTATTGGGTCGGCTTTATTTAATATAATTAATCCTCCGAGAATAAATATAGCACATCCTCTTAACACCACTTATAATTTTGAGATTGGAGATCCAATCTTGCTTAATTTAAATGTTAGTGCTAATTTTCCTGCTTCTAATTGGAGATATAGTTTATATGATCTAAGACACAACACCACTATTGATGAAGATGTTGCTTTTCCAGGAACCTTGAATACTACTTTTAATCCTATGAGATGGGATAATTTATTGCTTGTTTATGCAGACACAGATGACCTTCCTCTTGAGATAATCAATGCTAGTGTGGTATTTTTTGTTTATGTTAATAATTCTGCACCTATTTTAGGCCCAATTAATTCTACAATTCATATTTGTGAAAGAGATATTTTAAATTATGATTTTAATGCAACAGATCCTGATGAGGATGATTTAACAATAGGAATAACTCCTCAAGATCCTTTTTTTATTGAGTCTGGTAGAGAAACTTTTTTTGGTTTGGTTAATATTAGTTCTACTATCATTTCTGGGAGATTAAATAAAACTCATGCAGGAGGAATTGATGGAGGATCTCAAACTCATAATCGAACTATTTTTGTTAGAGATAATTTTGCCCATATAGATACTGCAAACACAAGCATAGTTGTGATAGAAATAAATAATCGTCCTGTTATAGAAAATATTACTGCACATACTCTTGAAGTTTGGATTTTGGGTGATAATATGACTTTTTATCATGAAACTCAAGTAGATGATGTAGAAGATGGAAATGCAAGTTCTGGAAATTTGAATTTTAGTTTAACAATTATTGATCCTAATTCAACCCAGATAAATCTTTTTAATGTGAGCTCGACAGGAATAATGAATTTTACTGCAAACTCAAGCACTCTTCTTGGAGTTTATAATGTGAGTTTATGTGTAAATGATACTGGAATATTAAATCCAGATATTAATCTTTTATCAGTATGTAATCAAACAGGGGGCATAATCACAGAATGTAATTATTTTAGTTTAACTATCACAGATAGAAATCGTCCTCCAACTATTTTAAATTATTATCCTTTAAATTTGAGTTTAAATATAACTGGTTCAAATGATTTATATTTTAATATAACTAAATATGACCCTGATGGAACTGTTCCAGATGCTTATTGGTATGTTGATGAAACTTTTTTAGAATATGACAATGGGATGGATTCTATAAATAATACTGATCATTTCTTTTTTAATTTTGGTTGTGGAATTTCTGGAAAACATTTTGTTAAGGTGGATGTTACAGATGGCTTATTAAATGACTCTCTTAATTGGACTTTTGAAATAGAGAGTGTGATTTGTCCTTCTTCTCCTAGTGGCGGAGACGGAGGCGGAGGAACTCCTCGTTGTATTCCTGAATGGGGCTGTGCTGATTGGAGAGTTTGTCAGCATGCAGAATCATCTTTAAAACAAGGTGTTCTTTCAGGAGAAGATTATAGATTTATTCAAGAACAGTGTGAACAATCAGGCCTTAATGAAAAAACTTGTGGGTTTCAAATAAGAGTTTGTACAGATCTTAAAAATTGTAGTAATACTCTTTGGAAACCAAATGAGACTCAATTTTGCCATTATACTGAAAATCCTCGTTGTGATGATGGAATTAAAAACTGTCATCATGGATCTTGTGAATTATTAATAGATTGTGGAGGCCCTTGTTCTGCTTGTGCTACTTGTTCAGATGGAATTCAAAATCAAGGTGAAGAAGGGATAGATTGTGGAGGTCCTTGTCCTTGGAAATGTCCTCCTGCTCCTCCTCTTTTTAAGAGAACAGGTTTTATGATTATCATAGCCATACTGATTTTAGTGATTATAATGCTAATTATTCGTAAAATACGTAAAATTCTTAAGTTTAGAAGGGCGCAAAAACCAGTCAGGACTCTCCCCACACAGTAACATTTAAAAAGTTACCTTAAGTAATTAATAGTAACAAAAAGTAACTAAAATCAATGAAAAGGGTAAATATAAAATTTGCTACGCTTTCATTGTAAAAAATAAAATGAAAAGGGGAAATAATAATAAAGATTCTGTTGTAAAGATTGATTCTAGTTTGTTAACTAAAATAGATCAATTTATTCAAGAAGAAGAGAATAGGTTGAAATTTGTTAATAAAAAACAATTTATTGATCTTGCAGTTTATGATTTTTTAAAAAAATTAAAAAAAGGGGTTTTAAAATGAAGTCTAGAAAAAATATTTTAATTTATCTTGGGATCTTTGCAATTCTCTTTTTACTTGGATTTGTTTTAGCTAAGCCTCAATTTGATACTGGATCAAGAGGACCTTATTTTTTGGTTGAAGATACTGATTATCAACATAATTTTACAGCAAACTTATCAACTTCTGAGCCTCCACATCTTTTTACTGTTTTGTCTATAAATTGGTCTGAAGATGATACTTATACTGCAAGTGATATTTATTGGATTAATTTGACAGATGATGTGTTAGGACTTATGAATTTTACTTCTTCTAAAGATAATGAAACAGGAAGATTTAATATTACTATGAGTGTGCAAAATGATACTGGTTCAGGAGATATTGAGACTTTTTTCTTTGAGGTTAATGCAACAAATGATGCTCCTGAATTTGTTAATATGTCTAGTGTCTTTAATTTGACTCAGAATCAAAGTTTTTATGATTATTTAAATGCAACAGATCAAGAATCTCATCTTAATTTAACTTTTAATATAAGTTTTTTTATAGATAATTGTAGTCATGCTTCTTGGTCTCAAAGAAATGATGGAGAGAATTGTTCTTTATTTGTTTTAGGCATGACTCTAACAGATCTTACAAATGATTCAGCTGCTATGAATTTTACCCCTACAAAAGATGATGTTGGTACTTATTGGGCAAATATTTCTGTAATGGACTTTGGTGAAAATTATTCTTGCCCTCATAATTATTGTGATGCTGCAGCTTATGAACAAAATCAGACAACGATCTATTCTGTAGCTGTTAGATTTAATGTTTTTGCAAGTTTAGATGCAAACATAACTGATTGTGAAAATAAAGTTTTTACAGAAAATGTTGCAGATTTTTGTTATATTAATCTAACTACCCAAGGCGAAGAAGATGCTCTGAATATTTCTAGTATAGCTCTTTTAAGGAATTATGGAGGAGGGGTTTTAAATAGGAGTTGGTTTCTTGTTAATTCAACAACAACTTCTGATAATTTTACAAAAGAGATTTTGATAAATGTGACTCCTCAAAAAACAGAGATTGGAAATTGGACAATTAATTTCACTGTTTTTGATGATACTTATGGACAAAATATTACAGTTCAAATTCCTGTTTATGTTGAAAGAAATAGTTCGCTTAATGATGCTCCTGAAATCACTGATGTGGCTAATGTTCAAACTTCTATGGATTTAGAAAGAACAATTAGTTTGTCTGTTTATGATAATGATTTATTAATCCCAGATAAAAATGATGTTTCTGGAGGATATAATGAAACAATTACTTTTAATGCAACTTTGTTTAATCAATCTGATTTAAGTCAAGCTTTGACTATTGATAATTTTACAGTAACTATTTTGAGTATGCCTGTTTTGAATGTTACTGTGCCCACAAACCAAACAACAGCTGAGATAAGATTTACTCCAAATGAGACTCAAGTGGGAGATTATACTGTTAACTTATCTGTGAATGACAGTGAGAATGCTTTTTATTCAATTATATTTAATTTAACTATTTCATCAAATACATTTCCTACTTGGAATCAAACAAATTATAGTTTTGATTTAACTGTTAATTCTACTCTTGCAACTACTGATCAATTTGGCCCAATTAATTTAACAGGGGATTTGTATGTTACTGATATTGGGGATGTTCTCACTTTTACTTCATCAACAGCATTTCCTGGATTTAATTTAAGTTCAGGTGGGATGGTGGATTTTACTCCTTGGAAACTAGATATAGGTTATTGGGAATTTAGTGTTACTGCTAATGATTCTCTAGGACTTGAAAACACAACTTTGTTTATATTTAATGTTTCAAATATAAATACAGAACCCATGATGGAAACGCCGCTTAGTGTGAATGTTAATGCTACTGTAGAGTCTAATTCAAATATAACTACTGCAGAAGATAATTACACCATTATTACTCTTTGGGTTCAAGATGAAGATTTGAAAGTGAATGCAAGTCAAAAGAGTTATTATAATGAGACTTTGACAGTTAATTTGACTATTGAGGGTCCTAATTCAAGTTTGTTTAGTTTTACTAAAGATGGTAATTTTCCTACTCCTGGGGCTAATAGAACTCGATATACTGCCTCATTTACTCCTGGAAAATCAGATATAGGAGGTTATAATGTTAGTATAAATGTTACAGATATCTCTAATGCTTCTGTGTTTTTATCTTTTAATCTTACTATTATTGAAATAAGCCATAATCCTGTTTTAATGAATTTAACAAATCAATCTTCTGGAGTAAATAGGACTCTTTATTATAATATTAATGCTTCAGATACAGAAGATGGAGATGATAGTTCTGGAAATTTAACCTATGATTATGCTTTTCTTAGTGGAACTGATTTTATAGGAAATAATGAGTCTATTTTTAATACAACTTCAGGAGAATTAGATATTACTTTTAATGATACGCAGGCAGGAAAATATAATATAAATATAACTGTTAATGATACTGATGGAAGTATAGATTCTCAGGATTTTTGGGTTTTGGTTTATGGAACTCCTAACATAACTTTTCCTTTACCTACTTATAATTTTAGTCTGCAAGAAAATGTAACTTCTAGTTTAATATTTAGAGCAAATCATTCTGTAAATGATAATTTAACTTATGCATTTTATTTAAATGAGATTTACAAGTATAATGCGAGTTCTTATGGAAATAATACTAATTTAACCTGGGCTTTTACTCCTAATTTTACTGACGAGACTTATGGTCTGTTTGAGAATTTAAGTTTATTAATTTATCCTGCTACTAGTGATCTTGCAAATGCAACTGATTTTAATTATACTATAAATTGGAATTCAAATATAACTCATAACAATTCTCCTGTTGCATTTAGGGGGTATATTGGATACAAACAAGCAACTTATAACAGTGATATAGAAATAGATCTGACTCAATATTTTTCAGATATAGATTATACAGATGCTAAATATAATCAAACAGTTAATTTTACAATATCAAGTAATTCTTCACCTACAGATATTACTTCGAGTGTTTCTTCTGATTGGCTTTTGACTTTATCTGCCATAATTGCTGTTACTGAAATGTTAAATATAACTGCTTCTGATATAAATTCGTCAGACAATTCAATCTTAACAAGTGTTACTAGTAATGATTTTTTAGTTAAGTTTACAGAACCTGAGACTGTTACTGTTACTCCAAGTGGTGGTGGAGGAACAACTCTTCAACCAGTGTCTTTAAAAATAATTATGCCTGATCCTGTTTCAGCATTTAAAAAAGATCAGATAGTATTGCCAATTACTTTGCAAAATGATGGAAAGATTAGTCTTTTTGGAATTAATTTATCAGGAAGTGTGGCTAAAGATGGTGAACTTAGGAATGATATTATCCTTTCATTTGATAAAACTTATTTTTCTAGTTTAGGAGTTGGAAATTCAGAAGCTGTGACTTTAACAGCAGATATAGATACAGATGATCTTGGAACCTTTGAAATAACAATTAATGCTAGTGTGACTAGTCCAAAATACCATGATTGGGGAAAAATTTATTTGACAATTCAAGAAGGAGATAAAATACAAGAAAAATTATTATTTATAGAGGAATTTATTGTTGAAAATCCAGAGTGTTTAGAATTAAAAGAGCTTATTGAGGAGGCTAAACAATATGCAAGAGAAGGAAATACTGAGATGGCAAATCAAAAGGCAGAAGAGGCAATTAATGCTTGTAGAGAAGCTATAGAGCAACCAACAAGGGGTTTGACAAGAGAAGTAGTTGAGAATAAATTATATAGGTATCTTGCTATAGCAACAGTTTTTGCTTTTTTTACAGGAATATCTTATTATTCTTATAGAAGAATAAAATTAAAAAGAAGTGCCTTGAAAAGTAGAATGATTGTTGATAAAAAGGAGAAAATAATAAAAATAAAGGAAAGCATTTAAAGTAAGAAGTGTTTAATATTAAAATGGAAAAAAATGGTGAAGTTCAGAAATGGGTAAAAGAATCAATTGAAAGAGGATATTCTAAACAAGAGATTATAGATCTTCTTAGTGGAGATGGTTATACTGCTGATGAAATAGAAGAAATCTTGACTGTTCGAGAAGGAATTGAAAGAGTTCCTAAAATAAAAGAGAAATTTCTAGAAAAATCAAAATCAGAAATAGTGGAGAAAAAAATAATTAAATCAGATTTTGGAAATGTTCCAGATGCTAATGAGATAAAAGAGATAGCAGATATTATTTCTAAGGTAAAGGTAGAAATGGCTAAGACAGTTATTGGTCAAGAAATAGTTATTGAAGCTTTTATATGTGCTTTGATTTGTAATGGACATGTTTTATTAGAGGGGGTTCCAGGTATAGCAAAAACTCTTATTGTAAAGACTTTGGCAAAGGCCTCTGGGTCAAGTTCAAAGAGAATTCAGTTCACAGTTGATTTATTGCCTAGTGATATTCTTGGAATGACAACTTATACTCCTGAAAAAGGATTTGAAACTCTTAAAGGGCCAATATTTGCTAATTTTATTGTTGCAGATGAAATTAATAGGAGTCCTCCGAAAACTCAATCTGCTTTGATTGAAGCTATGCAGGAAAAACAAGTAACAATTGCAAAAGAAACTCATAAACTTCCTCTTCCATTTTTTGTTATGGCAAATAACAATCCTCTTGAGACAAGTGGAGTTTATGAACTTCCTGAAGCACAGATTGATAGATTTTTGTTTAAACTTTTAATAGGATACCCTAAATCAGGAGAAGAAGAGAAAAAAATTATGAATACTAATGTTACTCTTAAAAAATTTGAAGATTATGATATAAAGGCTGTACTTTCTCCTGAAAAGATTATTCATATGCAGAGTCTTGCTAAGAATATATATCTTGATGATAAAGTTAAAGATTATATTTTTAAGATTGTAGAAAAAACCAGGAAAAAAGATTTTAAGAATGGACAATATATTGATTGGGGTGGTTCTCCAAGAGCGAGTATTGGTTTATTTATCGCTGCTAAAGCTTGGGCTTTGATGAAAGGAAGGAATTATGTTATCCCTAAAGATGTGAAAGATATAGCACATTATGTTTTGAGGCATAGGATTATTTTGAATTACAAGGCAAGGGCAGAAAAAATAGATTCTGATAAGATAATCGACGAGATTCTAGGCCTTATTGGGATTTGAAAACTTCAAGTATTTTGGTTGTTTTAAGTGGAGAAGCTAATGAAACACTAGGAAGACAGGCAATAGAAGATGGAATAAATAATGAAACTCCAACTGCTACTATTTACACAGATCTTGAAGTTGATATTAGATACATGAATGGAACACAAAGTAATGGTGTGTTTGATAAAGTTTCTTTTTTAGATAATCAAAGATGGGCATTTAATTATGTTACAGGAGAAGAAAGTTTTACAAATATGGTTTCTAGTTCTTACAATATATTCAATGTCTGGGAGAATTCTGCATTATCCTATAATGATATAGTAAATCAGGTCGAAAACTATATTAATGAAACTTTATTATAATTCTTATAGATTGGTTTAAAAAAAAGAGGTTAATACATGGCAAAAATTAAAAAATCAAAGTTGAATGTAGATATTCCTGAAGCAATTAATGAGTTAGAAGCCATGATGAAAGCTTTTAGATTAAAAAAAGAGATTTATAGAATTCTCTTTAGGGGAAAAGGATTGGAATTTGAGGGATTTAGAAAATTTACTCCTGATGATGATGCTGCGGATATTGATTGGAAAACTAGTGCGAGAGCTGAGAAACTTTTAGTTAAACAGTATAAAGAAGAAAGAGATTTGAGAATTATGTTTATCATCGATGTTGGGAGTAATATGGTTTTTGGATCTACAGACAAACTAAAATGTGAATTTGTGACTGAACTTGTTGCTGCGCTTTCACACTTAATTGTAAGTTCTAATGATAAGATTGGATTTTTCTTTTTTAGTGATGCTATTTCTAATTTTGTTGATTGTAAGACAGGATTAAAACATTTTCACTATTTTGTAGATTTATTATCCAATCCTGTAAATTATGGTGGACAAACAAATTTAAATCAGGCCATAGATTTTGCAATGGAATATTTTAGTAAATCTATTTCTTCTATCTTTATTGTTTCAGATTTTTTGAGTGTAACTCCTGAAACTGAGAAAAGATTGACTCTTTTATCTAGTATGTTTGAGACTGTCCTTGTGCAGGTTAGAGATCCTTTGGATATTTCTCTTCCTGATGTTGAAGGAGAAGTAGTGTTAGAAGATCCTGCTACTAATGAACAAGTAGTTGTTAATCCTAAGGTTGCTAAAGTAGAATATGAAAAATATGTAGAAGAACAACAAGATCTTGTGGCTCAAATATTTAATAAAACTCAAGCAGACTATTTGGGTTTGACTACAGATAAGCCCTTTGCAGAACCTTTAGTATTATTTTTACAAGAAAGGAGGCATACTATCTAGATGATTTTTTCATTTGCAAATTCCCAATATTTGTTTTTTCTTTTTGCACTTCCTCTTATTTTTGTAATCCATTTTTTTTCTTTGAGTAATAGGAAAAAAGTAGCTCTTAAATTTGCTAATTTTAATGCAATAGCAAAGATCCAAGGAATTGATTTTTTTTCTAAAAATGTAGTGATTCTTTTTTTGAGTGTTGTGATTGCTTTTTTGATGATAATGGCTGTTTCAGGTTTGACTCTCCACACTTTTAAAGAAGTTAGTTCTTTTTCTTTTGTTTTGGCTATTGATTCTTCACAGAGTATGAGTGCTGATGATCTTTCTCCTAATCGATTAGAGTTTTCAAAACAAAAAGCCGTTGAATTTGTAGATGTTGTTAAATATGGTACAAGAATTGGAATTATTTCTTTTTCAGGAAGTTCGTTGGTAGAAAAAGATATTGCTCAAGAAAAAGAGGATATAAAAGCTGCAATCAACAAAATTGGATTGAGTGGTTTTGGAGGGACAGACCTTTATGAGGCAATCATAACTTCTAGTAATCTATTAAAAAATGAGGATAGTAAGGCAGTTGTTTTATTGAGTGATGGTCAAATAAATGTTGGAACAGTTGATGATGCTATTGATTATGCTAATAAAAATGATGTGCTTGTGCATACTGTAGCAATAGGAACAAAAGAAGGAGGAATAGCTACATATGCTATTTCAAAGGTTGATAAAGATTCTTTACAAAGCATTGCCTATAATACAGGAGGAAGTTTTTTTAGTGTAGAAAATGAAGAAGATTTAACACAATCTTTTTCAGATATTTTAGAATTAACAGAGAAAAAAGTTTCAATAAGTTTAGAAGGATATTTAATTATTTTTGCTATTATTCTTTTTGTTATTACTTTTTTTCTTAATAATACCAGGTATCTTAATATTCCTTAGAAAATTTAAGAGTTTTAATTTTTTTTCTTTGACTACACTTTTTTTATCTAGTTCTTTTTTTTCTTTTTTAGTGATGATTCTATTGCTTCCTATTATTTCAGCTAAAATATTTAACAATTTTAGATTATCTTTTTTAGTTGCTTTGCTTCCAGAGTAGAGTACATTGTCCATAATATCACAAAATTGCTCAGCTTTTTTGTTGTGTCTTTTTGCAAAATAATCTTTTAATTCAGCATACTCTAAACCTGCTTTGGTTTTAAAAGCCTCTCTAAAGAAATTTCTTGCGAGCTTATCAAATTGTTTGAGAGTTCTTTCTGTATCCTTAAGATTTACTCTTGAAAGTTTTTCTATATAATATTTATTTTTTGTATCTTTTTTTCTAGTAGCTTTTCGATGCAGTCTTTTTTCTATCACTACTAATGAAATAAGTACAATAGATATTGCAGTAATAATTGCAATTAAGATATATGCTAAATTTTTTGCCACCATCTTTTATTTTTAAATGCAAAATAAGTATAAAAATCTTACTTAAGATCACAAAAACTGTCTATTGTTTCTTGATCTCTTGGATCTTGCCAATTTTGATCAATCTTTATTGATGCGCCGGTTATAGGAGTTTTACTTATTAGTGTATTTTCTTCACATACTATTTTATAATCTTGGCACTCATCTTCACTGCATATTGCTTTGGTGTAAGAATATTCACTTACTATTGCAGCTCCTGTAATTCCTCCATCTTCGACTAAATTAACCATTAAAAATGTTATAATGCCAGCTAAGATTACTATTAATGTGGATATTGTTATCAGTGATATTTTCATGAAATAGGGAATTTTTAGGGCTTTTTAAATGTTACTTTTGTACCTCTGTTTCCGACGACAAATGCTATTTTTGGGGTAGAAAAGTTTATAAAGAAAAGCTACTTATTTTTAACATAAAATAACGGATTTTGACCAAAAAATGATCAAAATTTTATTAGAGAGTAGTGGATGCTCTTTAATGCGGTAAATTAAGAAAAATGGCTAAATCAGAATATACAGCAGAATCAATCAAAGTACTGGAAGGCCTAGAAGGAGTTAGGAAAAGACCTGCTATGTATATAGGAAGCACTGGAAAAGATGGATTGCATCATTTGGTTTATGAGATAGTAGATAATTCAGTTGATGAAGCTCTTGTAGGTTATTGTAAAAATATTAATGTTTCTTTGAATAAAGATGGTTCTGTGACTGTGGGAGATGATGGAAGAGGAATTCCTGTAGATATTCATCCTAAGTTTAAAAAACCAGCTGTGGAAATAGCCTTTACTAAGCTTCATGCAGGGGGAAAATTTGATAAAAAATCTTATGCTATTTCAGGAGGACTGCACGGAGTAGGAATGTCTTGTGTTAATGCTTTGTCTAAGAAAATGATTGTTGAAATCAGAACAGGGGGGAAAGTTTATACACAAGAATATTCAAGAGGAAAGACTAAAACAAAACTGAAAGTTGTTGGTAAGTGCGGAAAAGACGAGACTGGAACAAAAACAATTTTTTGGCCTGATCCAGAGATTTTTTCTGTTCTTGATTTTGATTACCAGGTTTTAGAAACAAGATTTAGAGAGATTGCTTTTCTTAATGCAGGATTGAAAATTAAATTAAGAGATGAAAACAAGAATAAAAAAGAAGAATTTTTTGCTTCTGGAGGTTTAATAGAATTTGTCAAATGGATTAATAAATCTAAAGAGGTGTTGCACAAGCCTATTTATTTTAAGAGAGAAATTAAAGGGACTATTATTGAAGTATCTATTCAATATAATTCAGGATATAGGGAAAGTATTTTTGGTTTTGTAAATACAATTAACACTGTTGAAGGTGGAACTCACATATCTGGATTTAAGACCGCTTTAACAAGAGTTATTAATGATTATTTAAGGAAAAAAGGAAATGGAAAAAACGGATCTAGTATTTTAGGGGATGATGCTCGTGAAGGAATTACTGCAATTATAAGTATTAAGATTTCTGAGCCTCAGTTTGAAGGACAAACCAAAACCAAACTAGGAAATTCTGAGATTAAGGGTTTTGTTGATTCTATTGTTACTTCTGCCCTAGGAGAATTTTTTGAAGAAAATCCTTCTATTGCTAAGAGAGTTACTTCTAAAGCTCTTGATTCTGCCAAAGCAAGATTAGCTGCTAAAAAAGCTAAAGATTTAGTTAGGAGAAAAAATGCTTTTTCTTTAGGCGGTTTGCCTGGAAAATTATCTGATTGTTCTAGTAAAAAAACAGAAACTACAGAACTTTATATTGTAGAAGGAGAAAGTGCAGGGGGCTCGAGTCGCCAGGCTCGTAATAAAGAGTTTCAGGCTATTTTGCCTCTAAAAGGTAAGATTTTAAATGTTGAAAAAGCAAATCCTGCAAAAGCACTTTCAAGTGAGGAAATAACAAATATGATTACTGCAATTGGTACAGGGGTTGGAGAACAGTTTAATCTTGAAAAATTAAGATATGGTAAAATAGTTCTTATGGCAGATGCAGATGTTGATGGAGAACACATTAAAACTTTGCTTTTGACATTCTTTTTTAGATTTATGCCAGAATTAATTAAAAAGGGTTATATTTATGCTGCTATGCCTCCTCTTTATAGAGTTAGAAAAAGAAAAGATTATTATGTTTATTCAGATGAAGAATTGAAAAAAACAGTTGAGAAGTTAGGCACTTCAAATGTGACTAGATTTAAGGGTCTTGGAGAAATGAGTCTTACTCAATTATGGGATACAACTATGAATCCTAAAACTAGAAAAATTAAAAAGATTTATATTCAAGATGCTGTTGAGGCAGATAGGGTTTTTAGCATGTTAATGGGTGATGATGTTCAAGGGCGTAAAGAATTTATAGCAGAAAATGCAAAGGAAGCCCAGTTAGATATATAAAATGAAAAAAATATTAACAACAAAATATGAAAGAGTAATTTCTAATGGAATAGATAATCTAGAAAAAATTGAAATGACTCCAGAAAATTATGGTTCATTTAGACAAAATTGTGAAAGATTAGCAGAACAATTAGAAGAGATTCAGGGAGAAGCTAAAGCTAAAGGGCTTTCAAAAAAGATTTTTAAAACAGTTGATATTTTGCATTTAGAATTAGATTTAAGTTATTTGTCTATTGATTTTGGCACATCATGTTTTGATAAAATGAGGGGGGGAGAATATTAAAATGGCTAAAAAAAATAAGCTAAGCACACCAGATTGGATTAGAGAAGGTTATGAATCTCCTGCAGAATATGCAAAAGCAACAGGTAAGAGTTCACCTAGTAAGAAAACTGGTAAGAGCTTTACAATAAGAAAATGTCCAAAATGTGGAAGTGATGATGTTGGGCTTGTTTTAAGTAATAGTGATGCAGAACAAGGCGGAGGAAAAGAATGGAAATGTGAAAAATGTAAATGGGTTGGAACAGATGTTGAAAAAGAAGAATTAAGTGAAGAAGAATTTATGAAATATTTAGATAATAAAGGGGAGGAAGTTGCATAATGGAAGAATTTAATCCAGAAAACCAAAACTCTGAAAGTGAAATTGAAGAAGAAACAGAAGTTGAAATCTTAGAATTTTCATTAGATAATTTAGAAATAGAAGAACTCATTACAAAACTTCAATTATTAAAAGAAAGTAAAGAAACTGTTCATTTTGAAGTTGATGATGAAAATGAATTATTAATTCATTATGATGATGAAGTGGAGGGAGAATTATGACTCCAAAAAAATCATTAGATATTAATATTAAAAGAACACATTGTAGTTTTGACTGTAATGATGCTCGAGAAATTAGGAGTGTTCCAGATTGTTATACTATTAATCCTATTAGATGTGAAAAGTATGGACAAGATACTGAAAAAGGAAAGCCCTGTTTTGATATTTTAATACACAATAAAAGATATAGGAAGAAAAAATGACACCAGAGAAAAAAACAAATGAAGAAAAAGATTCTGAGGGAAAGCCTCATGTCTTGTCCGCTGAAGACATCGAACGAAAGCAAGAAGAAAAAGGAGTAGTTAATACTGAAGTTTCTAGCGAGATGAAAAAAGCATATTTAGATTATGCTATGAGTGTAATTGTTTCTAGGGCTATTCCTTCAATTGAGGATGGTCTTAAACCTGTGCAGAGGAGAATTTTATATGCTATGAACCAAATGGGATTAAAACCAGGAACACAGACTAAAAAAAGCGCTAGAATTGTTGGAGATGTTATTGGTAAGTTTCACCCCCATGGAGATAGCGCTGTTTATGACGCTTTAGTAAGAATGGCACAAAATTTTTCTTTAAGATATCCTCTTGTTTTTGGACAAGGAAATTTTGGATCGATTGATGGAGATCCTCCTGCTGCTTATAGATATACTGAGGCTAAATTAATGCAAATTTCTACAGAATTATTACAAGATATTGAGAAAGAAACTGTTAAGTTTGCCCCTAATTTTGATAATTCTTTGAAAGAACCTGAATTGCTTCCTGGAAAACTTCCTGCTTTGATGCTTAATGGTGCAACAGGAATTGCTGTTGGTATGGCTACAAATATTCCTCCTCATAATTTAACAGAAGTATGTGATGCAATTGTTGCGTATATTAAAAAACCAGATATTAATATTGAAAAACTATGTGGAATTGTTGAAGGTCCTGACTTTCCTACAGGAGGAATGGTTCAAGGAGATATGCTTGAGCTATATAAAACAGGAAGAGGAAGATTGACTCTTAGAGGAAGAACAACTTCAGAGATTATTAAGAAAAAAGAAGCAATTGTAATTACAGAAATTCCTTATATGTTAAATAAAACAACTCTTATAACTCAAATAGCTGATTTGATTCAGAAAAGGAGAATAAGGGATGTTTCTGATCTTCGTGATGAGAGTTCTAAGGGTAAGATTAGAATTGTTTTAGAATTAAAGCGAGGGGCCAACCCAAAGTTTATTATTAATTCTTTGTATAAATACACCAGACTACAGGATTTTTTTAATGTGAATTTTTTGGCTTTAGTTAATGGGCAACCAAAAATTTTGACTCTAAAAGATGTTGTTGAACAGTATGTAAAATATAGGAAAAAAATAGTTGTTAATAGGTCGAAATTTGAACTGAAAAAAGCTAAAGATAGATTAGAAATTGTCGAGGGTCTTTTAATTGCTCTTGAAAATATTGATAGTGTTATAACTTTAATTAAAAAATCTAAAGGCATAACAGAAGCTTTAGAAGGGTTGATAAAGAAATTTAAATTAACTCGAAAACAAGCTCAAGCTGTCTTAGAAACAAAACTACAACAACTTACTTCTTTAGAAAAAGATAAATTAAAAAAAGAACAAAGAGATCTGAAAGAAAAAATTACTATGCTTGAAAAAATTCTTGGAGATGTAAGAGAAGTTTTAAAAATAATTGTAAAAGAAGTTAATGAACTTAAAAATAAATATGGAGACAAAAGAAGGACAAATGTTTTGCAACGGATAAGTGAGATTTCTGAAAAGGATCTTGTACAGAAAAAAGAAGTTGTTATAAATATTACAGATAAAGGTTATTGTAAAAGAATGGATATTAAAACCTATAAGGAACAAAAAAGAGGAGGAAAAGGAGTTATTGGAAGTGGTTTGGCAACAGGAGATTTTGTAAAACAACTAATAACTTGTTCTACACATGATTATCTTATGTTTTTTACTACAAGGGGGGTAAGGCAATAATTAATTTATTGAATCTTAAAAATGAAAAAGTTACAAATGTTATTTCTGTAAATCAATTTACAGATGATTTATTTATGGCAACTAGAAAGGGAATTGTAAAGAAAATTTCTTTGAGTAATTTTTCTAAACCAAGAGCTTCTGGAGTTAAGGCAATTAATCTTCCTAGTGATGGTTCTGATAGTCTTATTGGTGTTGAATTGGTTAAAAAAGGTCAAGAAGTTTCTCTTGCCACTAAAAAAGGTAAAGCAATTAGGTTTAAAGAAGAAAATGTTCGTTCAATGGGAAGAGCTAGTTATGGTGTTACTGGAATTAAATTAGATAAAGATGATAGGGTTGTGAGTCTAGAGATTTTAGCTACACATGCTATTATAACAATTACAAAAAAAGGTTATGGAAAAAGAACTGCGGTTAAGGATTATAGGAAAACAGCGAGGGCAGGAAAAGGAGTTATTAATCTTAAAGTTACTGAAAAAACAGGAGATGTTGTGAATACTGTTGCTGTAAATGAAAATGATGGAATAATTATTACAACTGCAAAAGGTATTGTTATTAGGACTTCTTTAAAGAACATAAGGATAATGGGGAGGGCTGCTCAAGGAGTGAGAATTGTCAAGCTTCAGCAAGGAGATTATGTGAGCGACCTAATCAAAGTACAAGATAATGGACAATAAAAAAGCTTATAAACCCTTAATACTTATATTTTTCATCTGACTTCGGTCAGATACCGGGAGGATTTAACTTCGGTTTTTTCCTTCCACCTTATTTTTCAAATATTTAATGGTTTTTGTATTTATATTCTGTGTTCCAAGCAGAACACATTGTTTTATATTCACACCAATTACATAAAATAGATTTATTATGAGGAAAAATTGTTGTTGATTCTATTTTTTTTATTAGCTCTATAGTTTGGTTTTTTAAATCTAGGAGTTGGGAATTTGTTCTGCTAGATGTGACTTTTATTCCGTGAGCTAAATAATGCCACACAAGAATAACAGGTTTGTCATGACCAAAAGCTTCTTTTATCGCAATTGAGTAAAGAGCTAATTGTCTGTCTTGATCTAATTCTTGTTGAGATGGCATAGAATTACTTGTTTTATAATCATGAATTTCATATTCATCTTTTTCTTTATTGTGGACTAATCGATCTATATAGCCTATTAAGTTAATGTTGTTTAGTTTATCAAGAACAATATTGATTCTTTTTTCTGTTTCAAGAGTATTGTCAGTAAAAGGTTTGTGTTTCATGTAGTAGTCAATTAAAAATTGAACCCCTTTGTTAAAATAATCTTTTTCTGTTAAGTCATCTTTTACTATTACTATATTTTCATTATAGTTATCTTTCCAAGTATTTGAATAAATCATGATTATCTCGTCTAACTCAGGAATTTTGTTGTTTTTTACTTGTGTGTATAAATATTCTAAGACATCATGAACAGCAAAACCCAATAAAGCTTCAACAGATTTTCCAAGAACTTTGATTTTGTCTACATACTTGTATTTGTATTTAAGACTGCATTGTTCAAAAGTAGATAATTTTGAGTGTGAATACATCACCATGAAATATTAAAAATAACTTCTAGTTATAAAGTTTATTGAGATAAATCTTGGATCGAATTTGGATATGTTGTCTACGCCCACGCCGAGGGGGTATCAGAAGTGATACGAGCCCATGGTTATTTGTTTAAAAAGGAACATTCACTCACTTTCCCCACATTATAAATATAATCAAAATTATCATTAAAAACATCTTTTTCACTTCCTTCTTTGATTTCTTTAACTCCAAAATTAAAGAATTTTCCTCTTGAAGGAACAATTCTTATGCTAAACATTTTTTCTTTTAATTTTTCAGATAATATTGCCCCCATAGGATTTATTTTTGTTCCCCCAATAGATAATTTATTTTTTGATGCATGAACATCACCGAGAATTACAAAGGTTTTCTTTTCATTAACATGTTTTAAAATATTTTTTGCTAGACCTTCTTCTCTTTCTATTTGAGTTTCCCCTTCGGGGTCTATACAAAATATATCAATATTTCTATCTAAACTATTTAGTTTTTTTATTAAATTTAGATATTCTAAGGAATTCCTTCCATCACTCTCTTCTTTCTTACTAATCTTAAAAAATTCTTCTATATTCTCTTGAAATTCTCTTGGAATTTCAAAGCAAATATTAAATTCCTCTTCCTTTGCTAACTCGGAGAAAAATTTCTCTATGAATTTGGGAATTTCTTTAGTACCATGTAATTCCCCAAATAAAATTAAGGATTTTCCTCTTATTTTCTCTTTTATTTGTTTAAACATTTTAATCTAATAAATTATTAGCAACAATACTAGTTAAATCATGCCCTGATTGCTCCTCTAACCAAAGCCACTGTCCATTTGGATTTAACTCTAAAAATATGTCTTTCCCCTCTTTTGATTTAATAAAATCAAAAACACCAAAATGCAACCCATAATATTTTAACATTTCAGAGCAAACATTTTTTACATCTAAAGAAGATTCAATAGGTTCATAAGGAACATTTTCAAAATCATATTTTCGGTAATCAATTTTTGAAATTTCTGAGTTTTGTGAATGTATTGCTATGGCCTCATGGCCACTATCTGTTACAACCACCCTCACTTCAAAATCTTTTTCTACATACTCTTGGAAAAAACAAGGATGAGAAGATATGAGATTTGCATTTGCCATTTGTTCTCTTGTTACTTTGTTAGTATATACTGTCTTACGTCCTTCAGAAGATTCAACAACAGCTCCTTTATGAAGTTTAAAACAAATATTCCCTTTGTGTTTATCATAAAATTCTCTAACTTTCTTAGGATCATTTGTAACCAAAGTATCTGGAATTAAAACAGAACTGTCAAACCTTGAAACAAACTTCATTTGATCTATTTTATTATTAGCATATAAATGGTTTTGGGGTCTATTCACAACTTTTCCTTTATGTGACATAAGCAAACCATCCCAAGCTTTTTCTGATTCGTCAAAAATAATATCAGTTATATTTCTTGGCAAACCCTTTCTAACATCTGGATTCATAACCCTTCTATTCCAAATATTCCAAGAATCATCTATTTGTATTTCTTCACCACCATTACTAATGGAATATGTAAGAGAATTTGAGTTAAAAGTTAATTTATAATTCTCAGATAATCTTTCAGTTTCAACTCTAAAAGTATTTATTCCCCTTTCAGACAAGTATTTACAAACCGAATCTGCATGAGGGTCTTCGCTATGTGTTAAAATCAATATATTTTTCATTTGAGATTTATAACTTAGAAATCATCAATAGTTGGAATTCCTCTCCAAGTACACACTGTTACAGTTGGTCCTGCCGAATAGTTAACTCCATCAGCACCCACATAAACTGGCTCTTCTAGATATTGTTCAGCAAAAGACACAGGACTTAATTCCTTTCGGACTTTATCTATTGTTGTTTTTCCTAATTCTCTATCTATTGTTTTCACCATAGAAAAAGATATATTTTAACAATATTTAAGTATTTCTATATTGAACTTTCTAACAACAGACGCCCACACCAATTAACCCAAATACTTTTTCTTAATGTAATTTACAAAAGGAATTCCATCCTTTTCAATTTGATACTTGTCTAGAACATCATAATAATTTTCTAAATCTTCTATAGGAATATCAATTAAAGGATATGATTTCTTCCATAAAATCCAATTCATTAATAATCTAGATAATCTACTATTTCCATCAACAAAAGGTTGTATTGAAATCAATTTCAAATGTATTAATGAAGTTAATTCCAAGGGGTGTAATTTTCTGTTATTTGCTTTATACCACTTAAAGAAGTTATCTAATTCCTTATTAATTTCTTGCCATTTTGGAGGAACATATGTGGTTCCAGCAATATTTACATCTCTTTTTAGATCGCTTCTTAATTTTCCAGCAATACTATCATCAATTCCAAAAAAAAGAATTGTATGCAATTTTTTAATAAAAGCTATATCAAATTTTCCTTTATACTTTGTAATGGCAATAAAACCTTTTTCATGATTTTCTAGTTCTTTAGCTATTCTTAGATTCTTAAACCCTTGGGGAATTATTCCTTCTTTTAAAATTAAAAAAGTTTGTCTTAATGTAACATTGATCCCAGAAAGTTTGCTACTATCATAAGTATATCTTATCATAAATTCATTTAGCTTCTTTTCTTTCTCTATCTTACTTAGTTTTCTTAATTCTTGTTTATATTTTGTTTTTTTATCTTCTATTTTTTCTAAATCTTCTTTAGAAAGATATTTGTATTTATTTCCAGATAATTCTTTTAAGAATTCTTTTTTCAACTGGTCTAATCTCGTTTTAGGTGGAAGAGATTTACCAATATATTTTTTCTTTTGCATAACTTTCTTACCTTTTCTAACTGAATGAATCAATATCCAATATTCTTTCCCTTTAACTTTAATTTGTTTTTCAGTAACCATAAATAAGTTATGTACTACTCTTATTTAAAGGTTATGGTTATGTACTACATAAAAATAGTGTAACGCCTGGATAAAGAGAGATACACCTGCTTGAATTAACATACTATCTTGACTAAATCTAAGAATCACTATTCCTTTACTATCAACTACTTTTCTTGTCCAAAACATTTATAAATAAGGTAAGACTGTTCTTACCATGGAGGACATAAGCATAACTAAGATAAGTTCAAAGGGACAGGTTGTAATTCCTCAAGAAATGAGAAAACATTTACAAGAAGGAGATAAGTTAGTTGTTTTCAAGAATGGAGGACAAATTATCTTAAAGAAAATGGAAGATTTTAGTAAAAATATTGAAGAAGATTTAGAATTTGCTAAAAGAACTGAAGAAGCATACAAAAGAATTGAAGCTGGAGAATTTATTAAAGTTAATTCTGAAAACCTTGAAGAAGAAATGATGAAATGGTAGAATTCATATTTGGAAAAAAATTTCAAAATACTTTTTCAAAACTAAAAGAAGACATTATTAAAAAAAGAATTATTAACCAACTTAAAAAAATAGAAAGCAATTCTGAAGCAGGTAAACCTATGATGCACAATAGAAGGGGAACAAGAGAATTATATCTTAAACCATTTAGACTATCTTATGTTTATAATAAAAATGAAAATAAAATCTATGTAATGGATTTATATCATAAAAAGAAACAATAATTCTTCACTAGAAATACATCCCTCGATTGTGCTAAGATATACGAACGCCCACGCCGAAAGCTCTACCATTTTGGTTGATTCAATGGATCACCTCTTCCTCAACGGATGATTATAATCCGATATTATTGTGTGTGGTGGCTTTGATTTATAAAATTTGTCGAGATGGGGGTGTATGGATCAGGAAGATTTAAAGATATTAAATTATTAAAATAAATATAAAATGAGTTTAAAAAAAGAGTTTCCATTATTCCAAAGAGTGATGTTGGAGTTAAATTCCAATTGCAATCGTGATTGTGATTTTTGTCCAAGAAAAAGAGATAGGTCTGGAAACAGAAAGGATAAAAATGGTAAGCCGATCATAAAAAAATTACCCACAAGCAAGGTAATAGATATTTTTAATCAATTAGAAAAATTAGGCTTTAAGGGAAGAATTACTTTTCATCATCTAAGTGAAGCTTTTTTAGATAAAAGATTAATTAAATTTGCAAAAGAAGCAAGAAAAAGAGGAATGGTTCCTTATATCAATACTAACGGAGATATTTTAAAGAAAAATAAAACCCTTAGAAAACAGGCAGTAAAATATTTTGATAGTATCTTAATTGGATTGTATGATTATAAAACAACAAGAGAAAGAGATAAAGAAATTAAATTTTGGAGAAAAGAACTTAAGGGAGCAAAAGTAGGTTTTAGTTGTATTGAAAAAAGATTTCCAAGACATGGCATAACCAAGTTATTGTTGTATCCAAAAAAGAAAATGGAGGCTATATCTAAAAAAGTATGTGGAGAACCTATTAAACGTCTTATTATCCATTATGATGGAAACGTTGCTTTTTGCTGTGAAGATATGAAAAATGAATTTAATTTAGGAAATATTTCTAATAAATCTATTAAGGATATTTGGTTCTCAAAAAAACATATGAAGATGGTAAAAGATTTACAAAAAAAAGGTGGCAAAAAACTTTACCCCTTATGCAGTAATTGCCCAATGGATGCTGATAATACCCAAGTTGATTTTTTTAGAAGCATTGGTCCCAACTAATTATTTTTAAGGTAACAACTCCCTGTTTGAAGGTTATAGAGAAAGTTTGAAAGCCCACAATTTTAACAAAAAGTTAGATGCCCACGCCGAGATATTAATCAAACCAACCTAATTTATCTTTTCTAGGCATTTGTTTTATTGCATATTCACATTTACACGCATCAGATTTATCTTTACATTTCTTAACTCGAAGTAATTCTTTAAAACCTTTTTTACAAACATATTTACTTCCAGTTCCATTTGCATGTGCATTCATCCGAGAATCAATATCATTTGTCACACCAGTATAAAATGAACCATCTTGACATTCAAGAATATAAACATACCACTCTTTTACCATATTCCAAAAAAGAAAATGTCATTTAAAGATTTAGGTTAAACGCCCACGCCGAAACACTGGCGGGAGTTTAATTATTTCTTCATTCGTTTTTTCATACTTAATAGGATAAGTTTTATTGCATCATATTTATCCTTAACAATTTCCTTTGCTTCTGGAAGAGTTAATTTTTTATCCCAATTCCTATCTATCTTTTGTTCAATCTTATCAACCGCTTCTTCAAGAGAATTAGTTGTCTTTAAAAAGAAACTAAATAAATCAAGAAAAGTATCAAAATGAGACATTGCATCCGCACATGCAATAATTTCAGCTTCCTTTGTTTCTGGAGCAGGCCCTTTTCTACCTCTATGTGTTAATACACAATGCTCCACTTTTTTAATAAATTCCTCATTGTATCCTAAATCTTTTAAGATCACTTTTGTTTCTTCAGCTCCCACCACATGGTGATCATTATTTTCAAAAAAAGCTTTTCTATCTCCTTCAGCTTCCCTTCTTCTCTTAGCCCTTCCAATATCATGTAAGTAAGCAGAAATTTCAACAACTTCTAAATCTGCATTTAATTTTTTAGCCAATATCAAGGCATATTCAACAACTTGCAAGATATGGTATTTATAATCTTCTTCAGAATACCCTTCTTTACATAGCTTGATTATCTTTTCTTTATTATTCATTACTAAGAACTAGATATTGTCTTTTAAAAAGTTATATAAAAAGAACTCTCAGTTTGGGTGTTGAATAGATTATTTAACTTCCGTACGTCCCCATCTAGAATCAATCATCACCCAGAAAAATTATTCTTCTTCAATATCATTAGCTAAAAATCCCCACCAAGGATTTCTAAACTTAATTATCTCTCCGTTTTCTGCATTAATTTCAACTCTTGATTTTTCTCTTACAGGAAATATCCAGAATAATCTAGCTTTCTTTTTTGTTTGAACTTTATAAAGAGCATCTTCTGTTAATTCCATTTCATCACATTCACAAGTTTTTTGTTTTATTCTGTTTTGAATTTTTTCTTTGATTTGATCTGGCATTAAAATGCTTTTTTGGACTCCATTAAAATCTCCGTATGTTTTGTTATTGTGATGATATAATTCTACTTTTGTTGACATGTTTACTCCTTTTACTTGAATAATAATGTTTCCTGATCTAGAATAAACAGTCATCTCACGACCTCCTCCTTCTAACTGGCATTTCATAACAACTCCTGTACAAATACAATCATCTGCACATTCTTGACCTGTTCTTTCTTCAAATCTTAATCTATTTTTTTCTTGTATAGCTTGCTTTTTCTCCCCACATAATTCATAATCAACAATTGAAGCTTCAAATGAATTTGAAGACACACAAGAACTTTCTTCAATTAAATTGTATCTTGTTTCTTGTTTTCCTTTAGAATATATTTTTTTACAGCATACTTTATCTTCTTCTGTTTCTTCTTCTAGTACACAAATTCCAACATCACATTCATATCCTTCATTGCAATCTGTATCTTCATTACAATAAAAAGGATCATTAGAACATTCATTATTTATACAATTTAGATTACTTGTATCAAGAGCTATGGCAGAACAATTAATTCCCGAACAATTTTCTGCACTGTATTCAGAATAACTTTTAGTTTTATCATAAATAAGGATATTCTCATCTGCTTCTGCTGTTTGTTTATTAGTAATAAATGGCATTGGGCAACACACTATTTTGATTCCAAAAACACAATCATCGTCTGTTTCGCAAGTGACTGATTCATTATCTTCTGCAATCACAAAACCTACTAAGAATAATATTAAAAACACCCCCACTAATGATTTTTTTTCCATGTTAAATTATGTTTTTTTTAGTTTATAAAGTTTATTGAGTTATTTACAAATCAAATTCTTCAATAAAGCTTATGATATTTTGGTATTTTTCTAAATATCTAAAGCCTTGTTCTGTTAATGAAATTGTTTTTCCTTTTTTATCATCATTTTTTTTTAATAATAAGGCCTTTTTCAATTAATTCAAAATAGTATTTATTAAATCTTTGAGAAGAAAGATTTGATTTTCTAATTAAAGGAGTTATCTTTACTGAATTATGATTTTCTTTGATTATATTTAATATATCTTTTATTATTTCTAGTTTATTTCGTTTTGTCATTTTAAGGACCTATTTTTTTAAGAACTTTATATAAAATTGCTAGGAAAATGCTAATTGAAATTAGATAGATTAATAATTGAAAACCCACAAGAACATTTGGAACCAATAAATCTAAGATATTAAATATCCAAAATATAAAAAGTAGGATATATATTCCATGTAAATGGGATTTTTTGTTTTTCTTTTTAGCTTGTTTATAAGAAAGATAAATTACACCTGTAACAAACAAGAATAAAATAAAATGGATTATCAGAATATATAGTGAGTTTTGAATTAGTAGAGTTATTATTGCTATTATGATTGCTAAGATGTGAAAAAGAAATATTTTAT
>JAFCGC010000032.1 GCA_017608305.1 Candidatus Pacearchaeota archaeon | reverse complement strand
ATATGATAAATTGACTAAGCCTGCTGATGAAGCCGAGGGAGATGGTGGAGGAGAGTCTAAGGAGCAATCAGAAGAACCTGGGCCAAATGTTGAAGAACCTGAAGAAATTCCAGAAGGAGTTGCTATTGTAAAATCTCCTGTTTTTGAATTTGAAGACGGTACAATGAGTGGAAATTTATATTATAGATATACAGAAAAAGGTTGGGAATTTTCTACTGACCAAAAATATTGGGTAAATATACCTTTTATTGCAGAATTTTTTAAAGAACCAGCTAGTCATTCAGAAGATCAAGATCTTTTGAGTCAAGATCCTTTTACTGATACTTATGATGGGCTTTCTACTGATAATCAAATATTTGTTTTAAGATTAAAAGATTTAGAGTATGGGGGGGGTTTAAAACTTTTATTAGATAAAGCCCAAGATCCTAATGAAGGAAGTTGGTATTCTAGTCCTGATTTAGTAACAGACTATGTAGAGTTTTCTGATAAAGGAATTTTTAAATTTAAAACTAAAATAAAAAGTTTAGAATTATCTCTTATGTTTAATAATAATAGGTGGTTGTGGTCTTATTCAGGAAATTTCAGGATAATGAAATTGGGTGAGGAGGAAGAAGCATCTCTTAGTCTTGATGGTCTTAGATTTTACAAGGCTTCTGTGAAATATTCCAAATTATCTGAATTAGATGGTGTTACTGATTTTATCGAGGGTGCTAAACTTATTTTTGATATTGTGCCTTCAGAAGAGTTTGATTTATCTACTTCTCCAGAACGTGTGATTCCTCAACCAGAACTTTGAATTCTAAAGCTTTTTATATCAAAAAAATTTGTTTTTTATAAGCGGGAATGCCGGAGTGGTCAAACGGGACAGGCTTAGGCGAGGAAGTTTGTGAAGGACTCTTATCCTATTAATAACACGAACAAGCTTCGGAGAAACCTGTTAGCTTAGTGCTTACCAAGGTTCGAATCCTTGTTCCCGCATAATATTATTTATCTTCTTAGAATTATTTCTTTTTACTCATTTCTTTTTCTTTTTGTTTGATTTTGTCTCCGAGTTTGAGTTTTTCTATTAATTCTTTATATCTATTCCTTATTGTAACTTCTGTTATTCCTGCAATATCTGCAACTTCTCTTTGAGTCTTTTTTTCATCATTTATTAAAGCAGCAACATATAAGGCTGCTGCAGCAATTCCTGCAGGGCCTCTCCCTGAAGTTAACTCAACTGCTTCTGCTTGTTTTAATACTTTAAGTGCATCATTTTGGGTTCTTGGTGATAGTTTTAACACACTTGAAAATCTTGAAATATAATCTTTTGGTGAAGATTGTTTAACTTTGATTCCTAGTTTTCTAATAATAAATCTGTAAGTTCTTCCTATTTCTTTTCTTTCAACATCTGAAGCTGTTGCCATTTCATCTAGGGTTCTTGGAATATTATAAGACCTACATGCAGCATAAAGACAAGCAGCAATTACAGATTCCATTGATCTTCCTCGGACAAGTCCTCTTTGTAAAACATAATTGTAAATTCTAGAGGATTCATCACGTACAACATTTGGTAGGTGAAGATAAGAAGCAATTACTCTTAATTCTGCCATAGCAAGCCTAAGGTTTCTTTCAATACTAGTAGAGACTCTTTCTTGCCACTTTTTTAATCTTAAGAATTTTCTTGTTTGTTTTGGTTCTAGTTTGTAAATATCTGAAATCTCTCCAACATTTGTAGTTAATCCCTTATCGAATTTTTGCATGCTGGTTGGTGCCCCTCCACGGCCTTTTTTCTCTCCTTTATCAAATTTTCCTTGGAGGTCTATTCCACTATCTACCATTTTTTCTTCAATAACTAGACCACAATCATTACAAATTATTTCTCCTAGATGAGGATCATAAGTAACATTAATGCTTCCACATTCAGGACATTTTTTAATAAAACTCATTCTATATAGTAAACCTTATAAACGGGCACTTTTATAAAGCTTTTGCAAACTTTAAAAAGGGAATTCTTTTATAAATGTTATGTTTTTTGTGTTTATGCTTTAGGAGTGAAAGAAAGTATTAATTATTAATATAATTTGATAATAAATATTGTGCTGCTTTCATTGTATCTTCAGGTTTGTAAAATTTTAAAAATCTTTCTGCTTGTATCTCATATATTTTACCTTTTCTAGTTTTAGATTTTATCTCATTAGTTATCTCTGAAAGACTTATATTCTCATTAGCTGCTATATTCCTTGCAATAGTTATTCTTAATGATTCATCATTCGCTGAGAACCAATTCAAAAAATCTAATTTATTTTGCATATTCTTTAATCAAAATTCCATTAACAATTCCTTCTTGAGTTGGTCTATTTGTTATTTTTACTCTACCTAATTCTGTATCTACGACTGTGCCTTTTGTTAAAACATTTTGTCTGGCTAGAAATCGATTAGAAGGGGTTTCAAGAACATTTTTTATTTCTAATTTTTTCTCTTTAACATTAACGAATTTGGTTTTTAACATAAACATTTTTTTATTTCCACCCCTAACTCTTATTGTTTTTCTTTTAGTTTCTCCTAGCTTTACTATTTTTCTTTGTCCAGGCAATTCGTAAAGTTTCTTTTTTCTTTTCTTAATGTATCTGCCACCTGTTTTTTTCCTTCCTAGTTTTGCCATATTTAAATTTATTAAGTTTGGTTTAAATAGGTTTCTGTTACGAAATGTTTAAAAACTAACTCAACAAAAATATCTTATGGTTAACGGAATTGAAAGGCCATTGGATTTGTTAAACAACTCAAAGGGAAAAGAAGTTTTGGTTCATCTTAAAGGTGACAAACAATTTGTTGGAACTTTGTTGGCTTTTGATATACACATAAACCTTGTGTTGGATAACATAAAAGAAATGGAAAATGGCGAGATAAAGCGGAACCTTGGATTGACTTTTCTAAGAGGAGATACAATTATTTTTATTTCTCCGGCTTCAACAGCCCTGAAAGAATAAGCGTTTGCCTTTTAAATTTTCGCAAGGTCCAGAATATTTTATTAGTGGTAACTTTGATAGTTTTATAAATAATTTTTTCTTATTTAATTCATGGCTTCAAAAATAAAATTGACTTTTTTAGGAACTTCAGATGCTATTCCTAGTGCAGATAGGAATCACACAGCCATCTTATTGACTTATGAAGGAGAAAATATGCTTATAGATTGTGGTGAAGGTACTCAAAGACAATTTAGAAAAGCAAAATTAAATCCATGCAAAACAACTAGAATTTTAATTACTCATTGGCATGGAGACCATATCTTGGGAATTCCAGGATTACTACAAACTCTGGCTTTGAGTGGATATAATAAGACCCTTTATATTTATGGTCCTAAAGGAACAAAGAAATTTATTAGAGAAATATTCAAGACTTTAATTTTTTCTGGAAAAATTAAATTAGAAGTCAAAGAGGTTAATGGAAAGTTTTTTGAAAATAAAGATTTTTATCTTGAATCTGAAAAAATGACTCATGGGCCTCCTTGTAATGCTTATTGTTTTGTTAAAAAAGGTCAAATAAGAATTGATAAAAACAAATTAAAAAAATCTAAATTAGGTCCTGGAAAATATTTACAAAAATTAAAATTAGGAAAAGATATTACCTACAAAGGTAAAAAATATAAAGCAAAAAATTTCACTTTTACAGAAGGTGATAAAAAAATATGTTTTGTTCTTGATACTAATTTAAATAAAAAAATAATCCCTTTTGTTAAAAATTCCGATCTTTTAATTATGGAATCTACTTTTGATTCAAGTTTACAAAAAAGAGCAAAAGAATATAAGCATATGACTGCAAAGCAAGCTGCAGAAGCTGCAAAAAAATCTAAATCAAAAAAATTAGTTTTAACCCATGTAAGTCAAAGATATAAAGCCAAGCCTAAAAAAATACTTAATGAAGCTAAAAAAGTTTTCAAAAAAACAACTATTGCAAAAGATTTAGATGTTGTTGAAGTAAAATAGAAACATTTTAAATAGATTTATTTCTTAATTTTTTATATGCTCCGGTAGCTCAGTCTGGATAGAGCGTCTGCCTTCTAATCATTAGGCGCGAAGAAAGCAGAAAGTCGCAGGTTCGAATCCTGTCCGGAGCATTTAGATTCGAACTTTAGTTTGGTGACTGAATTTGTTTCAGGTGCCAGGTCGAGCTACAAGATTGGAATTAAAAATTCCGTCAACGAACGTCCAGG
>JAFCGC010000031.1 GCA_017608305.1 Candidatus Pacearchaeota archaeon | reverse complement strand
ATTTAAGTTTGAAGAAAATTTTTCTTATTAATTCTTTTTTCATTAAATTAGTTTGATTTTACTTGCAAACTAATTTTCGGTTGCTAGTGACATATGTCTCTTCTGAATACATTGTTTGTTTTTTCACAACAATACTTAAAAAGAATCTTTATTTTTTTGATAAATGCCTGTGGATAATTATGAGAGGATTTTGGAGAAACTTGCCAAGGCCTCTGGATTGGAAAAAGAGGAAATTGAGAGGAAAATTGAAGCTAAAAGAGCTAAGCTTTCTGGATTAATTAGTAAAGAAGGAGCCATGCAGATTATTGCTGCTGAATTAGGAATAAATTTTGACGATGAGAAATTAAAAATAGAAGAACTTTTGCCTGGGATGAGAAAAGTGAATGTGGTAGGAAAAATAATTAACTTATTTCCTGTTCGGACTTTTACAACAAAAAAAGGAGATGAAGGGAAAGTTGCTAATTTTTTTATTGCAGATGAGACTTCAAATGTAAAAGTTGTTTTATGGGATACTAATCATATAGGGTTAATTGAAAAAGGAGAAGTAGGGGAAGGCAAGGTTATTGAAATTTCCAATGCTAGCATGAGGGATAATGAAATTCATTTAGGTAGTTTTTCTGAGTTTAAATTAAGTGATGAGGTTTTGGGGGATGTTAAGACAGAAAAAGTTGTTAAAGAAAAAGAGATAATTGATTTTAGAGTTCAAGAAGGAGTTAGTTCTAGGGCATTTATTGTGCAGGCTTTTGAGCCTAGGTTTTTTCATATTTGTCCTGAATGTAATAAAAAAGTTGTTTCAGGAACAGAGGGATTTATTTGTGCAGAGCATGGAAAAGTTGCTGCAGAAAAAAGAGCTTTGATTAATTTTGTATTAGATGATGGAACAGAGTCTATTCGTGCTGTTGCTTTTCATGAAGCACTTAAGCCTTTAGGAATTACAGAGCTTGAAGATCCTGAAAAACTTCTTAATCAAAGAGAAGATTTGTTAGGAAAAGAAATGATTTTTGTAGGAAATATTAGGTTGAATAAATTTTTTAATAATCCTGAGTTTATCCTTGATGATATTCAAGAAATTAATCACGATGAATTGATCGCGAATTTAGAGAAGAAAGAGTGAGAAGAATTTAGGATAATGTTTATAAGAAGAGTTTTCTTAGGTTGTTTATGGGGAAAAGGGGTTTTATTTTTTGTTTAGTTTTTATTTTTTTGTTTAGTTTTGTTTTTAATGGAGTTTTTGCTGATAATGATCCTAATTATTCTCCAGAATATATCCCTTGTTTAGACGAATCTTATGGCTGGATGCCTAGTGCTTATTCTTATCCAGAATATTATCAACGATCTTATGTTGGTCATGAAGCAGTTATACTTCATAGAAAACATGTTTATTGTTCTAATAGTGAACCTTATACTCTGATGTACGGATTAGAAGAACAATATCTTGTTTTACATGGTGAAAGAAGAGATTATTGTAATTATATTTGTAGAGATAGATATCATGAGCAGTGCATTCTGGATGGAAGTTTTGACACTTATTATATGGAGTGGTGTGAAGATGCAGATGGAAATGTTATAGAGATTGAAGGCTCTACTTACTGGGAACCAACTGATCTTAATTGTTATAGTGATAGGGATTGCCCTTTTGAAGAGTTCTGTAATTCAGGCCATTGTTTAAGTGAAGGAAATTCTACTTTAGAATGTACTTCTAGTTTTGATTGTGGTTCTGGAGAGGTTTGTGATGCTGGTCAGTGTGTTTGGTCTAGTGGTCCTGAATGTACTTGTAGTGGTGATTGTTCAGAAGAACAAGCATGTGTTAATGGAAATTGTGTGGGATTAGAATGTGGTTATGATGAACAATGTGATGAAGGAGAAATCTGTGAAAATGGGGCCTGTGTTGATAATGTGGCTAATGTGGCTAAAATAGATTCTGAAGAAGAGGAAAAAATTAAAGAAGAGGTTTTTGAAGATGAAAAAATAGCAGAACCTGAAATAATTAATTCTTTAGAAGGTTGTGTAGATTCTGATGGCGGTTTAAATTATTATACTCAAGGAGTTGTTAAGGGAGATTCTGGAAATACTTTTAGAGATTATTGTGATGTTAATAACATAAATTCAGAAAATGTTTTAATTGAATATCTTTGTGGATTTGAAGATGGGCATGGGGTTAAAGTAGAGGAAACTCATTTTTGTTTAGATAAGTGTGAAGAAGGAGCTTGTATTAAGGGAGAAAACGAATGTACTGGTTGTTTTGTTGATAATAAATGTTTATTTGTGGGATATAGGAAATCTGGAGATTTTTGTTCAGAAGAAAAAGTTTTTGTTGAACAACTAGGTGAAGAAACATCTTGTGATAATAATTTTGAGTGCAATAGTAATCTTTGTGTTGGGGGAAAGTGTATTAGTCAAGGATTGATCGATAAGCTTTTTAATTGGTTTAAAAGATTATTTTAATGGTGATCCTTAATTTTTAAATACTAAGTTTATTTTATTATCTTATGTTTTTAAAAACTCATCTTGCAATAACTTTGTTTTTTGTTTTATTATTAATTAATTCTGTTGAGGATAAACTGGTTTTTGTTTTAGTTGCTGTTATTGCAACTTATCTCCCCGACATTGATTCTAGATTTTCTTCTATTGGACATAGAAAAATTGCAAGAGTTTTACAGTGGTTTACAAAACACAGGGGAATAATTCATAGTTTTAGTTTTCTTTTGCTTATTACTTTGTTTTTGGTTTTGTTTTTCCCTATTATTAGTTTAGGTTTTTTTCTTGGATATGGGTTGCATTTGCTTGCAGATAGTTTTACTAAAGATGGAATAAGGCCATTTTATCCTTGGAAAAAAAGAATTTATGGGAGGATTAGGACAGGAGGAAGAGTCGAGATTATTGTTTTGGTTTTGTTTCTTATTGTTGATGTTGGATTGATTTTAGCAAGGGTTTTTTAATTAATCAAATAAGGTCTACTTGGACTAACATATTCTTCTTCATCCTTTACAACCCCCTTAATATCTAAGATAAGGTCTTTTCTACCTTTTTTTCTTATTTCTTCAAAGGTTTGTTTGATTTCTGTTAGGATTTCTTGCCTGGTTAAATCAGGGGTAAATTGAGAAAGAAAATCTTGATTTATTTCTTTGATATCTATTAAATCTTGATTAGCATATTTTCTACTCATCCTTGGTAACTGCAAAAAAGATTTATAATCTGGAGATCCTGGAAGTATTAATTGTGGGCTCATTAAAATCCATGTAACATTTTCGTAATCTGCTAAGATTTTTGTAAATTCTGTTGTTTTTTTAAGAGATTCTCTGGTTTCTCCTCTTCCTCCTAAAATAAAACTTGCATGTAACTCTATTCCTTCCTTTTTCATTAATTTGATTTTGGAAATTAAATCATAAATATCTGTTGAGGTTTTTCCATAAACATTTCTAATTTTTGGGCTGGTCGCTTCTATTCCTACTTGAAATATTAATTTAGAACCATATCTCTGTTTAAGCCTTTGGATATTTTCTGTTGTAATTGATTCTGTCCCTATAAATAGCCTAAACCAACAATTTTTTAATCCAATTGGGGTTGAATTTTTTAAGTTTACTGTGTCTTGTACATTAAAAAATCCCCTAACACCATGTTTTTGATGCAAATTTTTTAATATTCTTGCTTCTCTATCTTCTTTAATATTTCTTAGTCCTAACTCATTTCTTCCACAGAAAGTACAAACATCCATAGAGCATACCAATGAATTATATTCTTTTGAAGAATAAAACTTTTTTAGATTAATTCCCCCTCGTTTTGAACAACCTTTGCCTGCATAATAAGTTATGGCTTTTCCAAATCCTTTTTTTTGAGTTTGTTCAAAAAATCTGTTTAGATTAAATAGTGAATAATCTATATCTGGCAAATCTTCTAAATTTGGAATATAGATTGAAGAAGGTTCATGTATTTTCCCTTCTTTGTCCTTATAAATTAGGTTGGGAATTCCTTCAAAACATTTTTTCCCAATAATTTTGTATTCTTTAATTCTATTTAGTATTAAATAAAAGGGAATTTCTCCATCATACAAAACAATACAATCAATAAAATCCCTGTTTGTTAACATATTTTTCCACAGATTCGTAGAATTTACTCCTCCGAAAATTACTAGTGCATTAAATTTTTTAGCTAATGTTCCTATTTCATATGCATTTTTCTGACTTGCAATAGTTGGAGCTATTCCTATTATGTTTGGTTTAAATTTTTCAATTTCTTTTAATTGTTCTTTATGGTTCATTAAAGAGCCGTCTAAAATTTTTACATTTAACAAGACCCCTAATTTCTTCTTACAGAATGTTGCTATAGACCCTATTCCTAAAGGAAGAGAGTAAGTAGATGTCCTAGTCACACTACATTCAATTTCAGGGTAAACTAATGCTAATTTCATGTTTTT
>JAFCGC010000013.1 GCA_017608305.1 Candidatus Pacearchaeota archaeon | reverse complement strand
TAAAACAAACAGATTTCTTGCTAGCATTTAAAACCGGGGGAATGGATAGGTTTTAAAAAAGCAAGCAGAAAAATGTTTTATAGAGAATTTTCCTCTGGATATTCAGAACCAGACCCTTCTTTTGTCATAGTAAGAATGGGAGAAAAGTGCTTTCAACCCCATATAGGTCATTTAAAGATTTGGCATGTAGGAAGAGACCTTGTCCAACATGGAATTGATGCCCCAGAAGGAATAATTTGTCTAGGTCCTTCAAAAGACATAGGAAACTTAAAAATTCCTCAAATAAAATTTGAATCACATTTAGAATATCACTTTCAGTCTGTTTATGTTGGAAAAGAAATAAATAACTATCTAAAGAGAGACCCTGAATTAAAGATTTTTGCGAGAGGAATAGAATCTAGATTCGATTCTCCAAAATAAAAAACCAGATGATTGTTTACTCTACTATAATAATTATTAAAAAGCTAAAAATCAAAGTTTTCTCATGGTTGATGGAAATAAAACTAACAAAGAAACCTACTCTCCTGAGGCTAGAATGATAGTTTATGCTTATGGGGCCTTACAAAGATATGAAATGCAATTGGATATGGTAGAGGATGAGCTAAAAATTGGAGGAGTTTTAAGAGAACAAAAATTTAGGGAAGTAAAAGATTCATTTCAAAGGGCTTATGAACTTGTTAATGGAAATGTTATTGGAGAGGCAAGAGAAATGTTGGGAAGGGTATTTACTAGATTTTCTGATTCCCATGCACAGGAGCTTCTTTCAAAACTAGAAACAAAAGCTAAGCAATATGAATAACCAAAAAATAAAATTCAAATAATTATATCTTTTATCTCAATAATTTTTATAAACTAAAAAAATATATTTTTTTATGAACAAAAAAGAATTTGAAAAAATTCAAGAAGAGTATCAAAAAACAAGAGAACGGTTTCAAAAAATAAAAAGAGGACAATTAGTTTGGCAAGCTATTCCTAGAGGAATAGATTGTGATTATCATCCTGCAGTTGTCAAAGAAGTGCATGTGGAAGAAACCTATGTAGATGTTATTGATGTTAGTGAAGAAAATCAAGAAAAAAGATATGAATCTTTTTTAACTGAATCAGAACTCATGGAATTTGGAAGAATATCTAAGGAAACAATAGCAAAAGAATATAAAGAATATGAAGATATAATAAAAAAAATAATTAACTAAAGTGTTTATAAATAAAGATTAATTGTTGTTTCTATGGATTTAATTCAAATCCTTGTTTTTCTGGAAATAATCCATAAATACTTTCTTTATTAGGTCTACATATTCCTCTTTCTGTAATAAATCCTGTTATAAGTTCAGGCTCAGTTATATCAAAAATAGGATTATAAATTTTAGCATTGTCTGAAAATACTTTAACTTTTGCTAGTTTTCCATTTTCATCATATCCTTCAGCAAATCTTATTTCGTCAGGACTCTTCTCTTCAATAGGGATATCTTTTCCATGCTCTGTTTTCCAATCAAGAGTTAAATAAGGAAAAGCAACATAAAAAGGAATATTGTGGTATTTAGCAAGCACAGCTTTTTGACGAGTACCAATTTTATTTGCAACCCAACCAGTATAAGTAACTCTATCAGCCCCAGTAATAACCAGATCAACTTTTTCATCTAACATTAAAGCTCCAGTCATATTATCTGTCACAACAGTATTATCAACTCCTTGTTGAGTCAACTCCCATTCTGTTAATCGTCCTTGATTCCAAGGTCTTGTTTCACTAACCCAAACATGAATAGGAATTCCCTTTTCATGAGCTTTATAAATCGGACCAGTAGCAGAACCAATATCAACAAAAGCCAATGCTCCAGCATTACAATGAGTCATCACATTCACAGGTTCATCTTTATTTTCTTTTTTAGAATAAATTTTTTCAATTAATTCTAACCCAAACTCTCCTCCTTTTCTACAACCATGAGCATCATCATTTGCAATTTCTTGAGCAGTATGAAGAGAAATAGAAACTTTTTGAGAAATTGATTTTCCTCTAGCAATTTTTTCCAGTTGCATCTCAACAGCGTTTTCTAAATTAGCTGCAGTTGGTCTTGCAGATTTTAATTTATCTACATATTTCATCAAATAAGAATCAAATCTTTCAGGAGTTTGTTTAGCTGCTTCTTTAACTGCCAAATACATACCATATCCCGCAGTAGCCCCAATTAAACCAGCCCCCCTCACATAAAACTCCTTAATAGCCCTAAAAGCATCATCCACAGAATTTAATTCTTCTATAACAAATTCATGAGGTAATTTTCTCTGATCAATTATCTTAACAACAAGGCCTTTTTCTTCTGATTCAGTCCAAATAGTCCTATAAGACTTTCCATTAACTAACATAAAAACCAAGATCAAAAGGAGTTTAAAAGAATTATTGAGATAAAAAGCCAGGTAAAAAAAGCTAAGGTTTAGATAATTCTTTAGATTTTTAAACTCAAAACTCTTTTTCTAATCATGAAAATACAAGACCAAAAACAAGTCTGGGACAAAATAGCTCCTGAATGGTATGAATTTAAAGATAAAAACAAAAAATACAGCCACAAATTTGAGCACAGGGTATTTGATTTTTTAAAAAATCAAAAAGGAAATATCCTAGATTTAGGAGCAGGAACAGGACGTTATCTAGCAAAAATTAAAGATGGAAAAATGTGGCTTGTAGACTTCTCAACTGAAATGCTAAAAATTGCAAAACTAAAAGCAAAAAAACTTAAAATTCCAGCAGAATTTAAAGTTGCATATTCACATGAAATTCCTTTTCAAGATAATTTTTTTGATGGGGCAATGTGTATTTGTGTAATTCACTGCATTGAAACTGCTAAAAACAGGAAAAAAACAATGCAAGAATTATTTAGAGTTTTAAAACCAGGAGCAAAATTAAAAATAAGTGGTTGGAATAAAGAAAATGGGAGATTTAAAAACAAACCAAAAGAAACACAAATAAAATGGACAAATAAAGGAGCTAGATATTATTACTTCTACTCTAAAGATGAATTAAAAAAAGACTTAGAAAAAGTAGGTTTTAAGATATTTAAAAACATATCTTCAAAAGCCAATATTGATTTCATTGTTCAAAAACCAAAAAGTTAATTAACTAGTTTAACTAAAGTTAATCATGGTAAAATTTGTTTTAGAAATAAGCGAAAAAGAAAAAAAAGCTATACAAAAAGCAAGCAAAGAAGTGAAGGGTATTTTTAAAAAAGTTACAGGGGCATTTCAAGTAAAAGTAGTTAAATCAAAAAAGAAATAATTAATCTTTTTTCTTTTTTCCAATAAACTTCATCATATCAAAAAAAGATTTTTTCTCAAAATCAGTTATCTTTTTTTGTTTTAAATCAATATTTATTTTAATAATTCCTAATCCAGAAATAAAAACAGTTCCAACAAGAAATTCTTTTCCTTTAATTTTCTGCAAAGAAAAAAGAAATTTTTGAATTTTATTCTTAATATTTTCTTTTTGAATTTTTTTTTCAATTAATTTCTCAATATCTTTAAAATCAAAATCTAAATCAAGAGAAATTTTACTAGGAATTTTTTTCTCTATCTGTTCTAACTCAACAATCTGGTCAGATTCAAGCTGTATGCTAAAAATCTTTTTCTTTTCTTTTAAATAAAAATCAAAATGCTGCTTATTTTGGCTGTTTACAGGAGAAACAGACCTAACTTGTGAGGGTCTATTGTCTTTTCCAACTAAATCAATTATAAAAAATCCAGAACAAAAAAAAGCATCTGGATTTTTTTTCTTAAATTCTTTATATTTATCAGAAGCTTTGAGCTTCTCAACATAGAATTGAAAGTTCATAAACTTTCAATAGAAAAAGGGTTTATAAATTATTTCTTAATTTTTTCTAATAAATCAGGGCTAACAGCATCATGGTGGGTTTGTCCACCCCCATAATGTCTATATCTATTATTAGATAACAAATGATCATTAAATAAAGGCCCAATAAATTCCTGTATTTCTAAAATATAATTAGCAATATGCTTTCCTTCATCTAATATTTTATATGAAAGATTTTCAATATCTCTATGAATATCAACATGCTGCTCAAGTAAACTATAAAAATTTTCAGCTCCTTTATTAGTAATTCTCCCTGCTTTTGTAAAGTAAGGAAGAGCATATCCATTATCAAAAACAGAATTTAGAATAGGAATTCCTTGTGTTCTAAACACAACCTCATTATTATGTTTATGAGCCAGAACATCCATTTGTGAAGCAAGAACATTATAAACTTCATTTTTCACAGAATCAAATTTACCAGTTCTTTCATCAATATAAATTCTCATATCATGAAATCTATTATCAATGCCTTTTTCTAATCCTCCTACCTTAAAGTCTAATTCTTTAATTCCTTCTTGCAATTCTCCATAATTAACTGAAACAATTCCTGCAATATCCTCAATAAATTCTTGCTGAGCTCCATATTCTTGTTCAAGTTCTTTTACACCCCTATTAGCCCTATTTACATCTAATCTAATCTTTTTAATATCGTCAGCAGTCCATATTTCTTTACCATCTCCAATATCTCCTTTAACAAAGTTAGAAAAATAACCTAGTTTACTTTTTAAACTATCTACTTCATTTCTAAAAGAATCAGTTACAAGACTATCAATAGATTTAGTAGTAGCTAATTGAGCCTCTAATTGAGAATTTTTATTAGAAAAATAAAAAAAACTTCCAACTAACATTGCTGTTAAAACTGATCCCACAGCAATTGCCGACCCCCATCCAGAACTAGATTTTTCCTCATAGGAAATAGGAGCTTTATCCTGCATCTCTCCACCATCATCCATTCCAATACCCATACTAAAAAAATAAATAAGAAGTTTTTAAAAATATATGTAATAAAAAATACATTAATAAAACTAAAGAAATTCATATAAAAACTTCACTTTCTTTCTTTGATCAAAACTTTCAATTCCTTAATAAATTTATCTAATTTCACCTTCTCTATTTTTCTATTTCCCCCTCTTCTCACAGCAATACTATTGTCTTTTTGTTCTCTATCTCCTACAACAATTATATAAGGAATTTTTTGAAGCTCAGCATCCTTGACTTTTGCTGGAACAGTTGTTGATCTAAAGTCTGCATCAATTCTCAAATTAGGAATTCCTTCTCTTAATTTTTTAAGAATTCCTTCAGCATAATTCTTATTTCTATCTGTAAAATTCAAAATCCTAACTTGTATAGGAGCTAACCAAGTTGGAAATCTTCCATTATAATGTTCAATTAAAATTCCAATAAATCTCTCAAGTGAACCATAAATTGCCCTATGTAACATAACAGGTCTTTTTCTTTTATTATCTTTATCAACATATTCTAAATTAAATCTTTCTGGCATTGAAAAATCCAATTGAATTGTTCCTAATTGCCAATTTCTAGATAAAGAATCTCTAACATGAAAATCAATTTTAGGACCATAAAAAGCACCATCTCCTTTATTGAGTTTATATTTAATTTTTCTCTTCTTTAATGCTTGTTCTAATGCTTTCTCAGCTTTATCCCACATCTTATCAGTCCCAATTCTAATTTCAGGACGTGTTGAAAGTTCAATATGATCTAAATTAAGTTTAAATTTATCATAAAAGAAAAAAGTCAAATCTATGAGTTTAATAATTTCATTATTTAATTGTTTTTCAGTGCAAAACACATGAGCATCATCCATAACAAACTCAACTACTCGAAGTAATCCTGCTAATACCCCACTAAGCTCATGTCTATGAACAGTTCCAAACTCTCCTGTTCTCAAAGGAAAATCCCTATAACTTTTTGGAGAATTTTTATACACAAGCAATCCTCCAGGGCAATTCATTGGTTTAACTAAAAACTGCCTCTTCTCATACTCTGTCACAAAATTATTTTCTTTGTATTTATCCCAATGCCCTGAAACCTGCCATAATTTTTTATCCATTATTTCCGGAGTAGAAATTAATTCATAATCATTTTTTCTCAAAACTTCTTTTGCAAAATCAATCAACTCATCTCGAATAATCAAACCATTATTGTGCCAAAAAACCATTCCAGGAGCAACATCATTAAAACTAAACAAGTCCATTTGTTTCCCGATAATTCTATGATCATTTTCTTTTAATTTAGAAGTGTCTAATTTTGCTTTTGATATTTCTCTAAGTAATTGCTTTGTGTTGACCTCGCTAGGGCTGTGCAGATCTGAGCTTTGCTCAGAATCAGTATCAACTTTAATCTCTCTACTCAGCTCACTCAAAGGATGTCCTTTAACTTTCATTTCAAATTCTTTATAATATCCAAAAGGAGCTCTATGAACTTTTAATTTTTTATTTTTCTTAAGAATTTTTTCTGTTTTTTCCAAAATATTAATTGCATGTTCAGGACTAGCTAAATTACTTGACAAATGTGCATAAGGATAAAGAACAATAGTATTTGCCTTAAGTTGTTCTGCGATTTCATTAATTCCCTCAACAAATTTTTCTACAATATTTTTAATATTAGAATCGTGCTTCTCAACAGCAGTCAAAACAACAAGTGGCTCTTTAATTGTTTTTTCTTTTTTATCCTTTTCAGAAAGCCTAGCTATTTTTTTTAAAGCTTTTTTCAAAGGCTTAAACTTAATATAATCACAATGTAAGGAAAGGAATTTCATAATTAAAGTATATCAAAGATATTTATAAAACTAACTAACAATATTGAAAATAAAATTAGAAATACGAATTCAGGAAACCTGAATTCATAAAAAAAATAAAAAAATAAATTAAGCTCCTACTTCAACAGTCACGGTTCCTGAAGATTTCATAGGCAATGTCCCACCTTCAATAAGATAGTCAATTGTAATGTCACCACTAAACTTAGTTCCTTTTGCTCCTAATGGTGTAGCTACCTCACAATCTATTATAAGTGTTCGTTCTTCTCCGTCTGCCCAATCTACAGCAGGAACAACAGACCCACAATTATTAACAGCAACACTAGAAACCTGTACCATTTCTCCTCCCCCATTTGTTAAAACAAGGGTAAGCTGTCCATCAAGACCTCCTCCCTCACTAGCAGCAACCTGATTCTTAACACACCCAAAAGGTGCACTAACAATACAAGTCTGAGGAATGTACTTACTCGGACTGAAAACTCCAAAAGATGCTAGAACAGCGATAACAATGACTGCGGCTAAAATAGCCCAACCATAAGTCATCAAAAATTCCATAGCAGCCTGACCTCTTTTTTCAGTTATCATATCTACCTCCTTTTATTTTATAACTAATTTATAATATATCGTAGATAAAACAGTATTTAAACATTTTCTTTTTTAAAAATTTATTAAACACCATATTTTTCTGTGTGATTATCAATACTATCTATTCTAAACCAAGTAGAGGGCATACCTAAAACAGGATGTGGAGTAGGATTATTTGCAACATCAAAATAAATATAATCAATAACAGTCTTATCATTCGGAACTAAATTTCTTTCTGGAATTTGTGCATCAAGAGCAGGAACATTTACAAAACTTTCAATCCCATTTTCATCTGGACTTAAATCTCCCTCACATCTTTTTAAAAAACTTGGAGCTTTAGGATTTGCAGCATAATATCCTTCCTCAACATGACTCAATAAATTTCCTCCACCATAGTTTCCTTCATAAATAGTTTGATTTGGTTGCATAGGATATCTTGCATAAGAATTAACAATATAAAGAGGATCTTCAAAACGGTTTATAGGAATAAGTGCAGAAATTCTCTGGATCTTTTCCCACCTAGCTAATTCTTCTCTATCCTCCATAATAAAATCAGAAACCAAAGTAAGATTAATATGCCAAGGATCTGTTTGATGGACAATAAGTTGAGAATTATTTAAACTAACATTAACATTTATTTTTCTTGCTTTATTATTTACAGATTCCACAAGATCTGTGTAGTTTGCCCCAGGCATCACAGAAGTTTCAGGAATCGAATTAACCGTACTGTTAAAAAAAGCCTCATGAAAAAAAGCTTCAATATTTGGGATATAAGCTCCAGTCATGATTGTTTGGTTTTGCGCTAAATATAAAATTCTAAATCCAGAAATATAAACTTGCCTTTCAAGATTTTCTTCAACAGAAGATAAAAAATCATCCATGGTAGAGACTCTTGTTTGAATAGATTTTTTTTCAGATAAAAAAGAAAACAATTCAAAAGATAAAAATGTCAAAACAATTAAGAGAATTGCAATGATAGTAAATAATTGTCCTTTTTTATTTTTTGTTTTCATTTTGTTTATTTTTTATTTTTGTCTACTTGGTTGCTTTACGCCAAGGAGTCTTTTGGTTTTTTAAGTTCATCTTGTTCGGTTTTTTCAAAATCCATCAGAGGCATCATGAGAGATTTTGGGATCCAGGATCAAAGACAAGAGTAGATTCAAACTCTACTCTAGCTGGTTCGCCAAATGTCAAACCAAACCCGGAGGTGGTTTTTAACGCCATACTCTAACTTGTGCTTCTGTTTCCCAAACAAAAGGCACACCCTCCACTTCAGTTGACATGAGCGTTAAATCTGATTCAGTAAATTTTGTCTCAACTCTTCCATCTGAATCTAAATCTAAACTTGAAAGTAAATTAAAAATTGCAACATCAATTGCATCATTATTGTTATAAACAAATTCAGAAGAAGTATAAGAGCAAGTATTAGGTCCAATATAATTATAGGGAATTTCCATTGTAAAATTTGTTTCATCCTCAAATTCAATTGTCCAATTACAACCTTCTGCAGATGCTAAAATAGAAGAAGAAGCAGAAATATTTTTCGTAACAGAATAAACAACTTTGTTGTATTGAGAACCACCAGTAAGATTAATAGGTTTTAATCCAAGAGAAACTTTAACAGAATTTTCACCTTTAGATAATTTGTTCAAAGGCAAATTCACAACAAAAGGATCTCCTAATTCAGTATATTCATTCCCATAATTCGATAAATCAAAAACATTGTCCCAAGTCGCAGAATTATTATCATAAATTTCTACTTTACTTGTCCATCGTGAACCAGAATAAGAAATCACTTTAGCCTCATAAGGAGTAGCGTCAAAAGGCAAAGTAAAATTTATATTTGGAGCATTAATCCCAGCTTCTTCAGACTCAGCAGTAATAGTCATTCCCCAAGGAATAGTCTTACTATAACCTACAGAAATATAAGAATCAGGATAAAGAATCGTACTAAAACCCTCGCCAACAATAGTCTGTTCGTAATAAGCAGCATTTAAGATTTCCTCTGCAATTTCCTGATAAATCTCAACTAAATCATCAACCTCTCCAGAATAAAAACTTCCTTGACCACAGTCAGCTATTGCTCGAAGTGTATCTTCATCTGCATCATCTCCAAAAGCAACAGCATAAACTCTTATACTATAATTAACATAAGCATTACAAGCTGCTTGTATAGCTGATTCTGTATCAATTGGATCACTACTAGACCCTGTTCCTGAACCAGTAAAATCATTAAAATCATCACAATAATAAGTTGCAGCCCCATCACTCATAATAACAAGAGATCTAAAATTAAAAGGACTGGCTTGAGCATCTAATCTATTAACACCATAATTAATTCCACAACAAATACATGTTCCTCCACTAGCACTCCAAGTATCCACTTCATTAATCAAAGAAACATTATCATTAGATAAAGTATGATAAGCATTTGGATCAAAATCTGAACGATATCCAATAAGCCCAACCCGATTATTAGTATCATTGAGAACAGCGTTGATAAAAACTTTATTTGCCTCTTTTGCAGAAATAATTTTACCTTCGGGAACCCCTCCACAAGCTTCACAATTTGCTTGTTCCTCATCACTATTACAATTCAAACAAAACCAACCACAACATTCTCCTAAACCACAAGTAACACCTGTACAATCATAATCATCATCCATACTCCCACTCAAATCAGTGACAGAAAAAACCTCTGCATTCATAGTTGCATTCAGAGCATAAGAAACATTTTCAAGAGCTAATCTAAATGGAACTGTTTTTTCAGTTAAACTAGAATAATCTAAAGCGCCTGACAAGAAAGCATTATCTAAAGTGACTTGCTCATTAGTGCCATTTCCAACATAAAGAGTTTCATTTCCAATAGCAAAAAAGATATCATAATTACTATCAAAATGCAAATAAGCTTCCATACTGTTTAAAAAACCAGGAATATAAAAACTATCATAAATATTAATAAAACCGTCAACACCAGGAAAATAATATTTGTTCAAAGTCTCAAGATCTGCTGTTTCATTATAAACTACTTTAACAAAACCACCTGCAATATATAAATAATCATCAGATGTAAAATAAAGATGATTATCTCCTAAAACAAAATCTCCATTAGACAAAGTAAAATTATGGGGTTGGCCAATAGGAGGAGAATGACTAGTAATTGGGCCATTATTAACAGAAACATCAAAATCTGCTGAAAACATAGCTTCAACTCTTGCAGACAAAACATTTTTTCCAAGATAGACAGTTAAATTTCCATCTCCAACATATCCTCCAAAATAAAAATAATCAGAATTTTTTTCAGAACTTAAAAAAGCCCTTGACACATATCCTTTTGCAGAACCTTCTTCATTTCCAATTCCACTAATAAGCTGTCTCGAAGTCCAAACATCATTTACTGAAGGGTCATTCCACGCAAGCCCCCCAGAACTAGCAATTTCCATGTTATTAAAATATAATCCAATATTTGTATCTAAACTTAAATTATCTAAAATAGCATCTGCCAAATTCGTAGCTTCAGGATCTGAATTTGCATAAAATTCCCCTATTTGTTCTAAAACAGACTGATCTAAATCTGTTATTTGTCCGCTAATAATCAAAGATTGAGCATAATCATTATCAAGTTCTCCTATTTTTACAGAAGACAAAACACCCAAGAGATCTTTTTGTAAATCAACTTCTTGAGTTATTTCTGTTGCAGAAGGCTTAATCATTAAAACAACACCTAAAATAATAAGCAAAGCTATGAATGCGTCTAAACTAAAAAAATATGCTTTTTTGTTTTTTCAAAATCCCTCAGAGGCCACATGAAAGATTTTGGGATCCAGGATCGAAAACCAGGAGGTGGTTTTCATTTCCAAACATAGAGCCTAAATTTAACTGGCCTATTATTATAAACAGTTAATCTTGTGACTTGAATAAAATTATCAACTTCTGTTGAATTCCTAATTCCAACAAACTCCACAGGACTCCCTCCTACTTGCAAACCATCCATAATAAAATAAAAATCATTAATAACTCCAAGAGTTTTTTTCTTGTCATCATCACTCCTACTATCAAAATAATCTAATTTACTCTGATTAACTACCTTATCAGATAAAATTCCAAAATCTTCTTCACTCAAGATTAATTCAGAAGCTAAACTCCCTTCATAAAACATTTCTTCTAGTTGATTTTTAGATTGAGAAGAATAATTTATACTATAAACTAAAAGTATAACAATTCCTATCATAAAAATAACTCCAGCTATGATTAGATCTAAACTCCAAGCCTGTCCTCTCTTATTTTTTTTATTTCTATTTATTGAGATAAACTTGTCCATTTTCTTTTGATATGTTATTTTCTCCTTTTTCAATCTCTCCATTTACAGTATAGATCCTATAAGAAAAACCTATTCCATTCATAGAAGCATAAATAAGACTATTTGTAATCTCAATTTCATATTCTCTTCCAAAAATACTACTTGGGGTTGCAAACTCTCTAAAATAACCTTCTGAAGATTCAGCGGCCAAATTAATTTCATCCCTAACTCCAAGTGCAACATTTTGTAAAAGCATTTTTTCTTTTTCAACATTCTTCTTTGAAATATTTTCTTGAATAATAACAAAAATTACTACAAAAAAAAACAAGAGTGCTGCAATTAATATCATAAACTCTAATGCTCCCTGTGCCCTTCTTTTACACCTCATTTTAATTCTTAAATATCAAACTAAATAGATATATAAAATTAAGGGTAAGTTAATTTTATATACAAAGAATTATTAATTAGTCCATGAAAAAAATCTTATTAATATTTTTGGTAATAATATGTATTTTAATTTTAATTGGTGGTTTTTTTTATCTTACATCAACAAATGAAGGAAAAGAAGCTGTAAAAAAAATTCAAAAATCTTTTTCAGAAATAATCAACAAGGATCAAGATAAAGATGATAAATCAACTTATGTACCAACAAGCCAAGGAGCTGGAGGAGGTGGAGGGGATTCAGGCGGAGCTGGAGGAGGATCTTCTTCAGAATTAACTTGCATTACAAAATCAATAAGTTATTCAATATTAAACATAGAGAAAAATTCAGTTTGTAATGAATATCAAAATGAAACCTGCCTAAATAAAACAATTACTTGTTCTTCTGAAGTCCACAATAGAGATCTAGAAATAAGTGGATTTTTTGAAATGGAGTTAAAATTTGTAGAAGAAATAAAAAATATTGGAGATCCCCTAGAAACCCGAACATCTAGATTTTTCTTAAATCCTGGAGAATATGAAAGTCTTGGAGAAACTCTAACAATTATTGGTACTGATGAAAATAGTTCTTCAAACAAAATAATAAATTGTTTTCATGACACAATAGAAATTCCAACAAAACAAGTTTGTTCTTAACATCCAGAACTAGTTTTCCAAACTTGGAAATGTGAATATAAATTTGAAGTGCTTAGTGTTCCTGCAAACCAAGCATCCACTGCATTTTGCAATTCTGCATCATTAATACAATCACAAGGTTCAACATCATATGTTAGAGTGCAAGATGCAGAAGCCCCAGTATATTCAAATGCCCCAATATCTGGCGCAGTACCATACCAAACTCTACAACCCTCAGGTGTTGTTCCTCCAGATGTGTCACAGTGATAACCTGGGATAAATTCTCCAGCATCTATCAAAGAACTTGCAGAGTCTAAAGTAAAATCCTTGCCCTTAACATCATTAAACAAAGCGTCACTTCCAGTTAATAAAATTGGATTATATTCTTGCCCAGAATAAATTTGCCATTCTGCTAATGAAAGTGTACTCCCCGACCAGGTGCTACCTGCCCAAAAAATTGGAAATCCAGAAATTTCATAAAAACTATTATTATCTGAAATAAAAGAAGGTGAAAGATCATCTCTTCTTTTTACTATTTCATAAGGAATTTTCGAAAAAATATTATTTCTAATTATGCTGCCTTGTCCCGATTCTGTTAATTCCGTATCAGTTGATTGGTCCATTACTACCCCCCTTCCTGAATCAGAAGGAGAAATATTATGGAAAATATTATGGAAAATAGTGATATTGTTTGTAAAAACATAACTTCCAAAAAGTATTCCATTACCTCCCCAAGCTAATCCTTCTGCTTTTACATCTGTTTTAATATTTGGAACAGAATTATAAAAAACATTCTCATAAACATTTATATTGGAAATTGCGGCCATTAAATCCATTCCTCTTCCGGAATAATCATGAATTAAATTATTTTGAATAGTTATATTATGGTTCTTAGCTTTTAGACTTATTCCCACAGAAACATTATAAATCTCATTATCCTTTATTAAACTATCTTTTATACCATAAAATTTAATTCCTGTTCCAGAATGATCAACTGATCCACTAATATTAACTCCAGAACCTGCAATACATCCCTGATCATGGATTTTATTTCCAATAATGTTTACGTTGGGTATAAAAAGATCAATATCATTTACTTCAGGAGAATATCCTGCCGCGAATACAGCATGATATATTGCAGAAGGATTATCATGACAATTATATGGAGCCTTAATTAAAAATTGACCAGAATTCCACATAATTTCATTATTTTGTATTGTTATATTAGTTCCTGTATCTTTAATAGCAATTCCATTTTTAGCACCATGCATAATTGTTAAATTTTGTATTATAACATTTGGTCCTGCTAATCCACCACTCCCAGTCATAGTAATCATTCTTTGTGAACATTCTATTCTTGATGTTGGTGGTTGTGCATCAACTGTATAAAAATAAATTCTTTGATTAGCATGATCATAATAAAAATCATTTTCAGTATTAACATCACTAAGAGAAACTTCTATATTCATCCAAGTATTTCTATTTTTCCAACAAGTAGGAACATAATCAGTACCACAAGTCATAACCAAAACAACATGGTCTGCCCAGTAGATATTTCCAGAATAATGATTCCATACTGTTAAATCTTCACTTCCTAAAATTTTTATTGTTTCTCTTCCTTGCCCAGAAAGATAATAACCTGAATAAATTGTTTTCTGGCTTTCATCAATTCCAGCCTTAGGAGACATTATTTTTCTATATTCTCCAGGTAAAATATAAACATGGTCTCCTCCAACATGCTCTTCATTTGCTCTTGAAATTGTACAAAAAGGTTGACTTAAAGAATTATCTGCCCGAGTATATGAATCTAAACAAGTTCCACCACCAACATTATTTTTATCAACAAAAATATCTTGTGCAGAAACACAACCAATACAAAATATTAAACAAAAAATAATCAAGCCCCTTTTTATCATGTATCATTTAAGAATCTTGAGTTTATAAAAATTTATTCGCTTATTAATAAATCAGTATCTCTTGCTTGTAAAGAAAGTTTTTTTATTCCTTGCCCAGAACTAACTGCTCCTGCTAAAGGAACCTTACTTTTGAAAGATTGTCTATTTAATCCAGAACTAATCGTAGTTTCAATAATAAGATATTCTGTAGTTACTGTTATGTTATTAACTCCTTCAGGAAGATACAACCTAACAGTAGTTTTACTGGGTTCTCCAGCAAAAAATACAGACTCTGCTGAATTAAGAAGTTGTACGGCAAAACTTTCAATCTGATTTAATTTAATCCTATCCTTAATTCTATCAGAATATAAAATCGCAAGAGCTAAAATAGATATGATTGCAAAAGTAACAAAACCCATAACAATCATATATTCTATTCCCACCTGTGCTTTTTTTTGCATTTTAAATATTCAATGATAAGCTTTATATAACTCTTCTTCTAATTAATAATAAAATAACTATATAAACGTTTTTAGAGATTATGAAAAAAAAAGGTTTGTTAATAATAGTAGCATTTATTTTTGTATTCGCAACCATAAATGTTTTTTTATTTACTAACAACACAGGATTTTCTTATCGCTCAATATCAGGAAGATTTTTAGAAGACATCACTAACACCCCTATAAAACTAAATTTCTCTTTAATAGCATTCATAATACAATGGATAATTTTAATTTCTATACTTGTCCTGGCTTATTCAAAATTTATTCAACATAAAAAAAGAGAAGAAAATTTAAACATAGATTATAGTGTATTAAAAAAGAAAAAAGGAAGAGCAGAAACAGATTTAGACACACTCTATAAATTATTAAAAGAAAAAAAAAGTCTTAGTGTGGAATCAATTGCAAAGCTATTCAATTTAACAAAAGAAAAAGCATTAAAATGGGGAAAAATTTTAGAAAATCATGAGTTAGCTAAAATTGAATATCCTGCTTTTAGTGCTCCAGAGGTAAAACTAAATGAAAAAGAAGAAGGTGAAAAGGAGAACGGTAAAGAAACAAGTAAGGAAGAAGGTGAAAAGGAGAACGGTAAAGAAACAAGTAAGGAAGAAGGTGAAAAGGAGAAGAACAAAAAAGAATGTACAGATAAAAAAAACAAAGAGAGTATTAAAAAAGAAAAAAATAAAGCAAATCCAAAAAATACCAACCCAATCAAAAAATAAAGAGGTTTCTGTTCCTATAACTCCAAAATACGAAATTAAAAAAGATATTAGCCAACAAATCGGAGATATAGAAGAAAACTACAGATTAAATATTGACAGAGCAATAATTGATATTAAAATTCACAAAACAGAAAGAGGATTAGTTTATAGTGTTTTTATTCCAGAAATAGACAGTGGGACAGAAGCTTTATTAGATGACATAAGAAAAGACCTAATCACAGACACAACTATTTCAGTAGGAGAAACAGCAGACAAAAAAACTGTTGCAAAAATAAAAAACAAATTTATGAGTGATGCTCATAAAATATTAAAAGAAAAAGTTCCAGAAATTGCTCCAGAAACCCAAGACTTTCTTATAGGAATGTTAATGCAAGAAATGCTGGGTCTAGGAAAAATTGAGCTTTTGATAAATGATCCTAATCTAGAAGAAATAGTCATCGTCAATAGTAAAGAACCTGTTAGAGTCTATCATAAAAAATATGGATGGATCATGACTAACATTATCCCAAAATCAGAAGATGAAATAATTAATTATTCTAACATAATTGCAAGAAGAATTGGAAGACAAATAAATGTCTTAACACCTCTTCTTGATGCACATGTTGTTACAGGAGACAGAGCAAATGCTGTGTTATACCCTATAGCAACAAAAGGAAACACAATAACAATTAGAAAATTCGCAAGAGATCCCTTTACTATGGCAGACTTAATTGAAAATAAAACAGTAAGTATGGAAATTGCAGCACTTTTATGGTTAGCAATAGAATATGAAATGAATGTTTTAATTTCAGGAGGAACAGCCTCTGGAAAAACTGTTTTTCTTAATTCATGTATGCCATTTATTCCTCCAAACCACAGAATAATTAGTATGGAAGATACAAGAGAATTAATGCTTCCAGAATTCTTGTATTGGTGTCCTCTAGTCACAAGAACAGCAAATCCTGAAGGAAAAGGAGAAGTCTCTATGTTAAACCTGCTTGTTAATTCTTTAAGAATGAGGCCAGACAGAATTGTATTAGGAGAAATAAGACGTCAACAAGAAGCAGAAGTTTTATTTGAGGCAATGCATACAGGACACTCTGTTTATGCAACAGTACACGCTGATACTGCAAACGAAACAATAAGAAGACTAACCAACCCCCCTATTAATGTTCCTCCTAACATGCTAACAAGTGTCAATCTAAATGTAATCATGTTTAGAGATAGAAAAAGAGGAATAAGAAGAGTCTTTCAAGTCGCAGAATTTATGCCAGGAAAAGAAAAAATAACTGCAAATATTTTACATAGGTGGGTTCCTGAAACAGATCAATTTGTTCCACATAATCAAAGCTTAGCATTATTTGATGAATTAGGTAGACACACAGGTATGTCAGAAAGAGAGATAAAAGAAGACATGCAAAAAAAGATAAAAATATTTGAATGGATTCTTCGAAACAACCTAAGAGATTTAAAATCAATCGGGATAATCATGAATTTATATTATACAGATAGAGAAAGATTATATTCAATAATAAAGACCAATAATGTAAATGAAATAAAACAACCAATTAAAAAACAATCAGAAATCAAAACTTATCAAACACAAGAAACATTAAAAGAAAATTTTGAAGAAGAAAAACCAAGACTAAAACAAGTATTCAGATTTAAACAAAAATCAAGACAAGTTCATTCAGAAAAACCAAAGCCAATTTCTCCAACAAAACCAATAAAAAAACCAGAGAAAAAAGAAGCAGTCTTTCCAGAAATAAAAAGTAAATCATCAATCCCTGTAGAATTTAAAAAGCAAATTCCTCCTAAAAAAGAATTTAAACCCTTACCAAAACCAGCAAAAGTTTTTAGACCAAGAGAACAACAAAGAATTATTCCACAAAAAAAACCAACCAGAGTAGAAGTAAATGAAATATCAAAAATGAGGGAAGAAATAAAAAAAATGGAAGATGAACTAAGGCAAGATTACTCAAATAAATTAGGGAAAAACCTAAAAAAGAAAGGAGGTTTTTAAAATGGAATTTAGAATTCCATTTGCTATTTCTCGGGATCTAGAAATTTTAAAAAGAAGAAGTAAGAGGTTTATGAAATTCACTAGTCCAAAACCCAATAAGATAGATGATTATTTAAAAGACACAGGAGCAAACATTAACCGAAGACAATATCTTGCAGTCTGTTATAGGTTTTTTTCATTCAATCTCTTATCCTTATCTGTTATTTTAACATCTATCCTAGGACTTGCAGGAGCAAATATGTTTTATTATTATGGCCTAGGAGCTGCTTTTTTAATATCTGGTTTTATGCTTGCAAATCAAATGAATTATCCAAGGAGCTTTTCAATAAACAAAGCAAGAAATATTGAGAGAAATCTAATTTCTGTTCTACAAGATATGTTGGTTCAACTAAATTCAGGAGTTCCTATTTTCAGAATTCTAGTTAATATTTCTGAATCAGAATATGAACAAGTTAGTGAAGAATTTAAAAAAATAACAAAAGAGATAAGTGCGGGAATTTCTCAAATAGATGCTCTAGAAAAATATGGTAAACTGACAAATTCAAGGTATTTTAAAAGAGTGCTTTGGCAATTAAGCAATGGTATGAGGGCTGGAAGTGATATGGGTGTTGTCATAAAAGAAGGAATCAAATCCTTAAGTGATGAACAAGCAATACAAATCCAAAGCTATGGTGGAAAATTAAATCCTCTAATTATGTTCTATATGCTTATAGCGATAATTCTTCCTTCTCTAGCAATAACATTCTTAATTATAATTTCATCTATTTTAAGTGCCTCAGAAAGTATGGTAAAACTAATGTTCTTTGGAATTTTTGGTTTTGTCCTCTTTGTTCAAATGATGTTTCTTGGAATAATTAAATCAAGGAGACCTAGTTTATTATGAATTTATTAAAAATATATCCAAAAAAATTAAGACTAAAATACGAAAAAGACATAAAAAATTCAGGAGTAGAAGATCATCCAGAAAAATATTTTAATTCTATTTTTAAAATAATTTTAGTTATTACAGCATTATCTTTAATTCTTTTTTATTTTGTGAATATAAATTCTCTTTATGCCATAGCTGTTTTCATTTTCTTAAATATTTTGTTTTATTTCAGGATTAGCCTAAAAGCAATCAATAGGATAAAAAAAATGGAAACAATCTTTCCAGATGTAATATCTTTAATGGCAAGCAATCTAAGAGCAGGAATAACAATTGAAAGAGCTTTTTTACTCGCAGCCAGACCAGAATTTGATCCTTTAGATACAGAAATATTAAAAACAGGGAAAGAAATAACAACAGGAAAAGATGTTGTTTTTGCATTAAAAGAAATGAGTAAAAGAATAAACTCAGAAAAAATATCCAAAATTGTCATGCTTATTATTACAGGATTAAAAGCAGGAGGAAATGTTTCTGATTTATTAGAACACACTTCAAAAAATATGAAAGAAAAAGAAGTCATGGAGAAAAAAATAGCATCAACAACTTTAATGTATGTAATATTTATTTTTGCAGCAGTTAGTGTAGGTGCCCCAATATTATTTAGTCTAAGTTCAGTTCTAGTAGAAATAGTAATCAATTTAGGAGAAAGGCTTCCTGACGTAAGCAATATTCAAATGGAACTCCCATTCACCTTTCAATCAGTACCCATATCTGTTAATTTTGTTATATGGTTTTCACTTTTATTCATCCTTATAACAGATTTTATTTCATGTTTTGTAATTGGGATAGTGAACAAAGGAGAGGGGAAAACAGGATTAAAATATTTTCTTCCAATAGCCACAACAAGTCTAATCTTATTTTTCATAGTTAGAAATCTTGTATCTAAAATATTAGTAGATGCCTTAGGAGCTTTTTAGGAATATTTAAAAGATAAAACAGTCTTAATAAACAATGGTAAAAAGAGGAAAAAAGAAATCTGTAAAGAAGACTACTAAAAAAAATAAAGTTTCAAAGAAAAAAATAAGTCCTACTTCCAGATTAAAAAAAACTAGAAGAAAAAAGAGAGTAATAAAAAAAATAGTTGATAGCTCAAAGAATGTTTTAAGGAGAGCAGGAATAATAAAAAAAGTTCCAAGAGCAGGATCAGGAATACCTTCATTTGATAACATGACTGAAAAAGGTTTTGAAAGAGATTCAATTAATTTAATTGTTGGGGGAAGTGGGAGTGGAAAATCAATATTTGCTTTACAATTCTTAATGGAAGGACTAAAAAGAGGGGAAACAGGATTATATGTTACTTTTGAAGAAAGAAAAGATGAGTTTTATAAAAACATGAAAAAATTTGGATGGGATTTAGAAAAAGCAGAAAAATCAGGTAAATTTATTTTTCTTGAATATTCTCCTGAAAAAGTTAAAATGATGTTGGATGAAGGAGGAGGTACAATTGAATCTTTAGTTTTGAGGTACAAAATCCAAAGAATGGTTATTGATAGCATAACAAGCTTTTCTTTACTATTCGATGATCCTTTATCAAAAAGACAGGCAAACTTAGGTTTATTTGATATAATAAGTAAATGGGAATGTACAACTCTATTGACTGTTCAAGATGACCCTTCCAAAGTAAAAGGAGGAAACATATCAACTATAGAATTTGAAGCAGACAGCATAACTCTTTTATATTTTACAAAAATAAAAGGAAAAAGGCAAAGATTTATTGAAATCTTAAAAATGAGGGGGACAAAACATTCCAAAGAAACTCGGATTTTTGAAATAAGCCCAAGAGGAATAAAAATAGGCAGAAGAGCTATAATCAAAAATCTTTAATTATCTAAAAATTTCTTAATATTTCTTTGAGCTGATTTAAGTTTTTTCTGATGTTGTTTTAAAAAAGTGTTTATTTTCTTGATTGTATAATTTTTTAATTCTCCTGTGGATAATTCTCCTTGTTTATATAATCTATAAATTTCCTCTAATTTTTTATCATCTGGTTCAAAAATTTTTAAATATTGAAAACTCACATCAATGTCAGGATTGCCACCTTTTTTCCTATGCTCTTCTAAAGTTTTTTGGCCCCCTGAAAAAGCATATTTTTTAATTTTTTTCTCAACTTCTTTAGGAAAATCTGTCATTGCAATAAAAGATGTTGGATCTGAAGAGGACATTTTATTTCTTTTAAGCCCTTCAAGCATAATATGGTAAGTTGAACTTAATTGAATAAATTTTGGTTTTTTTATTCTCCTAGCAATATCCCTTGCCAATCTTAAATGAGGATCTTGATCAACTCCCACAGGAACCACTACTGGAATCTTTCCTTCGAACTCTGGTAACTGAGGATGCAACATATCAGATGCCTGGAGCAAAGAAGACAACATTTTTCCAGGAGTTATCTCTCCATAAACAGCCTTAAATTCATTAAAGGTAGAATGTTTTGCCAAAAGATTTTGCAAGCTGTAAAAAGCATTTGATTTTCTTCCATCCTTACTTCTCGAACTTTGAAAATAAATTTCACAATTCTTAGCATTAAGGCCAAAAGCAATATAATTAGGAATATAATCTTCTAAAGCTATTTTTCTACTCTGCTCTAAACTCTGTCCTCGAGCATTATAAGCCTCAAGATCAGCAACAGCAATATAAATTTTAGCTCCGAGTTTTTGATAAAAAACCATTTGTTGAGCCAAAATCATGTGGCCGATGTGGAATTTTCCAGTAGGCATTAACCCAGTCATCATCACAAATTTCTTTTTGTTTTTAACTGCATCTAAAATTCTATCAAAATCTCTATGTGCAAATATAATTTTTCTCCTAAAAAGAGTGTTTTTCTGAAATTTTTCTGGAAGCCTAACTAGAGATTTGATTCCAAACTCTTTTATGAGTTTTTCATAATCTATATTTCCAGAAAATTCCCATGGATTAATCTGGAATTTTGATTTTTGTGTCATATTTAAATAAAACTAAGGACATTTTTAAATCTTACAATAACAGCAAAAACATAAGAATGTTTATAAATAATAATTTCATATTTTCACTATGAAAAAGATAGTGACTTTTGCCCTATTTGTAATCTTACTCAGTTCTTTTGCATCTGCAGAAATAATAATCAATGCTCAACCCAAAGAAAGCTATAGTTTAGGAAACACCATTGTAATCCCAATAATAGTAAAATCTGTAACTCCTATTTCTGGCACCTTTAATATGGATTTAATATGTAATGGACACCAAGTTAACTTCTATAAAAACGGCATTAGTCTATCGAGCGGAGAAGAAAAACAAATAGAGCCCTCTCTTGTACTAACCAAAGAAGTAATTGGAGAAGTAAAAGGAAACTGTGTAGTAAAAGCCATTCTAGGAGAAGATTATGTTCTATCAAATGAATTTCAAATATCAGACATAATAGGACTAAGAATAACCAGTGAACAAAATGAGTTTGCCCCAGGCCAACCTCTAACACTTATAGGAGAAGCATTAAAAGAGGGAGAAAAAGAAGTAAATGGATTTATTGAATTACAATTAATTCAAGGAAATGATTCAGGAAGTTTCCATCAAATCAGTACAATCAGAAATGGATTTTTTGAAATAAATATAACTCTGCCAGAAACAATGAAGGCAGGAATTTATTTACTAAAACTAAATGCTTATGAAAAAGACACTACAGAAGTGATAACCAATCAAGGATTTTTAGATTACAATGTACTAATAACTCAAACTGCCTCTAGTTTAGAAATCTTTTTTGAAAATCAAGAAGTAGAACCAGGAACAAATTTACAAGTAAAAACAATTCTTCATGATCAAACAGGAGAAAACATACCTACTTCCTCATTTCTGACTATAAAAGACAATAAGGACAAAATTCTAGAAGAAATTGAAATAGCCACAGATGAGTTTTTAGAATTTCCAATTGCTTATAATCAAGCTCCTGAAACATGGACAATAATTGCAAGTTCTGGGGAATTAACAAGTGAATCTGTTTTTAGTATTGGAATAAAAAAAGAAGTAAAAGCAGAAATAGTAAACAAAACTGTTTTATTGACAAACATGGGGAATGTACCTTACAATGATAATGTTCTAGTAAAAATAGGAGAAAGCCCTCTAAATATAAATGTGAGCCTAGAAGTAGATGAGTCTCAAAAATATATATTGTCTGCGCCTGATGGAGAATATCAAGTAGAAATCATGGGATTAACAGAAAACATTCCTTTAACTGGGAAAACAATAGATGTAAAAAAAGCATCAGGAGGAGTCGGAAGCCTCATAAGATATCCTTTTGTATGGATATTTATAATTATTGTATTAGGATTTGTAGTGTTTACAATTTATAGAAAAGGATACAAAAGAAGTTTTATAGGGAAAATCCATTTAAAGAAGAGAAAAAAAAAGGATTCTCAAACAATAGCTCTCCCTCTAAGAAAAAGTTCAAAAATTAAAACAAAAAATAAAGCAGAGCTTTCTTTATCAATAAAAGGAGATAAACAAGATGTTAGTCTTGTTTGTATACATATAAAAGAGCTCAAAGACGCTGAATCAAAAAAAGGAAACGCAGAAGAAACCCTACAAAAAGCAATAGATCTTGCAGAAGAACACAAGGCCGTGGTCTATGAAAATCAAGGCAATATATTCTTTATCTTTGCACCGCTAAAAACAAAAACATTCAGAAATGAAAAAAATGCTTTAGAGTTTGCACAAAAAATCAAGAGCATCTTAGACCACCACAATAAATTATTCAAACAAAAAATAAGCTTTGGAATGTCTCTAAACCATGGATCAATTATTGCAAAACAAGAAAGAGAAATATTTAAATTTATGAGTATGGGAACTTTAATAACTGGAGCTAAAAAAATAGCTTCAATAGCACATAATGAAATTCTTTTATCAGAAAAAATAAATGATAAATTAAGAACAGAGGTCAAAACACAGAAATCCAAAAAACACAGAGTAGATGTTTTTTCAATCACCCAGATAAAAAGAAAAAGCAAAGAACACGAACAATTTCTCAAACACTTTTTGAAAAGAATAGAGGGTAAGGAATAAGATTATAACCCCAAAACACTATTCACAATTGCTCTTTTAATTTCAGGATGTTTTTTTTCCATCTCATCAATAAACCCAACAATCCTATCCTTTTTCTTAACAGGCTTCTTAAATTTCAATCCCTTAAGCTTAGCATACAACATAACTTCCTTATCCAAAAAAAGATATAATGGTTTGATAATTTTTTTATTAATAGGGAGAAAATTATTAACATTAACTCTCTTATTTATAATCTCCTCAACTATTTCATAAGCCTCAATATCAGTCGTATTATTTATTGCTATTCTATTAACACCCTTAACCCCTTTCCTTATCTCAACAGGCGCTTTTTCTGCAAACATATTAAGCATCTCCCCCAATACAACATCTCTAAAATCTTTTCCAGGTTTATATCCAATAAGATCATGTTTTTTTATCATCTTAAATTTTCTAATTGTGTAAAGAAATTTTTTCTGAAAATATCTAATAAAACAACTCGCACAAACCCTACGTTTATTAGTAAATTCATACACTGGTTTAGTCTTACATTGTTTACACATTTTAAATTTTGTATTTTTCAAACTTCTTCCGTTCTTTTAATGAGCCTTTTTTACTATAAGATCTAATTAACTTTTCTACTATTAATAATAACTTTTTATTTCTCCCCCCAAAAATTATTGCACTTGGTGCAGGATAATCTGGTTCAATAATTTCCCCTATCTTTAATTTCTCAATGATTTTATTTTCTTTTTCATCTCTTCCAATAACAACCCAAAATTTATCAATTAAAAAATGTCTTCCAACATTAACAAGATTAATCTCCTCTTCATTTAATCCTCTTGTGAGCAAAAATTTTAATCTATTTTTCAGCTCTTTTTCACAAAGTAAACAACCTCCAGCAGGAGAAGGATATTTTATCTTAAACTTTTTAGCTAAAGCTATTTGTTTTTTTCTAGATCTTCCAGAAATATTATAAAAATCAATCAAAGGCCGAATAATTCTTTGTTCTAAACCAGTTTCTTTCCCAATTAATTTTACTTGTTTTGGCTGCTGTGACATTGGCCTCTGTCCAGTTACTTCACCTGTTGAAATAAATTTAATCTTTTTTTTATCCGCAAATTTCTTGGCTTTTTTTAACATAAAAATTCTACAGTCAATACAAGGATTCACTCCTGCGCCTGTTCCATGTTTTGCCTGTTTAATGACGTTTAAATATTCCTGCAATAATTTACCATTGCTACAGTCAAAAATCTTTAACTCAATACCTTGAAGCTGGGAAAAATTAAAACTGCATCCTTCACTACAACACCCTGTTCCAAAAGGAAGCTTAAAAAACACTGCCAAAACATCAAACCCCTTATCCTGCATAATTTTAATAGCAAGTCTACTATCTAATCCTCCTGAAAACATAACCAAACATTTTTGTTTAACCATAAATAAAAATCAGAAAAAGAGTATAAAAAACTATTTTTTCTTCTTAACCTTAGAAACTTCTTTACTCACAATTTCTTGAACATCTTTTTTTGAAAACTTTTTTTTCTTATGTTCCCATCTAAGAAATTTAAATATAATGCCTAAAGCTAAAGCAAGAATTCCCACAATAAGACTAATCACAAAAATAGCCCCTGACTTAGAAAAGAAAATTGCCCCAAAGTCAGAAAAAGTCTCATCAATCATAGAAAAAATCCAATCAAGCCTGCCAAAAAGAAAAGCAGCAGCAATTAATAAAGCTCCAAGAATTATAATAAAATTAGGCCTGTGTTCAACTAAAAGAAATCCTAAAATAATCAATATAATTGAGACCATCAATACAAAATAAAGTTTACTATGCCAATAATTATCTGCCTTTTGTGAGACTAAGAAAAAAGGACTTCCTGTTTCTTTAAAACAGTTCCAAAAATTACAATTGTAATCTTTATAATAAATCTCCTCAATAACGTCTTCAACTCCTTTCTCTACAATTGCATCTGAGCCTTGAACCACTACATCGCAAGGAATAACAATAGTATAACCTTCTTCATTAAAAACATAATCTGAATAATTTTGACAATAAATTTCCATTAAAGGAATTTTTTCCTGTATAACAGCAGTTATATCAAATTCGGTTTGATACATATTTTTAACAACAGAAACAAGCTGAGGCTTAACATTTTCATAATTCAAAGATAAATCTAGTGTCAAAAAGATATTCCCTACTAAAAAACAAACAAATAGTAAAATACTAATAATAACCACAAGACT
>JAFCGC010000030.1 GCA_017608305.1 Candidatus Pacearchaeota archaeon | reverse complement strand
AGATGAGCCTGTTGTAGAACCAAAAGAAATTCCTGTTGAGTCTGAAAAAGAAGTTGATGCTTTAGATAGAGAAATAGCAATTATGCGAAGTCCTGAAGAAGAAAGTATTTTTGAAAAAGTTTGGGGTTGGGTGAAAGGAATTTTTGATTAGTTATAATTTTTTTTGGGTTTCAAATTTTTGTTTTTTTGAAAGAGTTTCTTTTATTGTGTTGATTACTCTGTGCATTTTCTTTTCTCTTCCTCTTGAAACATAATAATATGCTTCGTCTCTTGTGCCTTTTGTAATCAGAATTATTAATTTTCCTTTCATTAATCTTGCTGTTCTTCCTGCTCTTTGTATAGATCTTATTGCTGAGGGGATTGGCTCATAAAAAATAACTGCATTAACTTCAGGTATGTCAAGGCCTTCTTCTGCAATACAAGTCGCACACAGAATATTAATTTCTCCTCTTGCAAATTCTTCTATCATTTGTTTTTGTTGTTTTTGGCTTAAGCCTGTTTCTGCTTTTTTAGCTTGCCCAACAAAAACTTTGGCGTTTATCCCTGAAATTTCATTTAGGTTCTTTGAAATGATTGTTGCGGTTTCTCTAAATTGTGTAAACACAATAATTTTTAATTTCTCATTTTTTGATTTTTCTTTTATTATTACTTCTATTAATTTTTTTAATTTAGGATGTTCTAATTTTTTTGTTAAGAGTTCATTTGAGGCTGTGAATGCAAAATTAAATTCTGGTTTAGCGACTAATCTAATTACTCCTTTGCTCTTTTTTTTAGCAGCTTCATTAAGTAATTTTTTCATGTATGTATTAAAACTTCCTAGGGTTTGGGTTTCTAGTAGTTCGAGTGCATGTTGGATTTTAATTGATTGTGCACATGCGCTTATAGCCAACATCACATTAAAATTTTTGCTTCCTCTTCCTAGATTAACAATTAATCTTTTTTGAAGTTCAATTAATCCTATTTTTGTGGGGGGACCATATAAAACTCTTCTTTTTTTTAATTCTTCAACATAAACATCAAAAATTTTTTTTAGGGTTTGTCTTATCTCTTCTAACTCAGAGGAAAATTCTACAAAGATTTTTTCAAATTCTAATTCTTGAAGATATTTTTTAACATCTGGACTATATCTTGTTCTTAACTCAACTTCTTGTATTGAGAGATTTTTGCAGATTTGTTTTATTTTTGAGGATTCACTTCCTGGAGAAGCAGTTAGCCCTAAGAGTCTTGAATTTGTTGCTTGTTCTTGATAAGTTTTTGCAACAAAATTATAGTCATAATTTTTTGTGCATCTATGAGCTTCATCTTCTACTAAAAGACAAACATTTGCTAAATCATAAAGTTTATTTTTTAGATCATTTGCAACACATTGGGGGGTTGAGAATATTATGTCTGCTGTTCTCCATGTCTTTTTTCTTTGTTTTGGTTTTACTGCCCCGGTGAATAATTGCATGTCTCCAAATAATTCTGGAAGATGTTTTTTAAAATAATTGAGATGTTGTTCTGCTAGAGGTTTTGTGGGCGCAAGAAATACTACTCTTTGTCCTGGAAATTCTCTCATTCTTGCTATTGTTAGCATTAAGGCGATTAGAGTTTTACCTATTCCTGTAGGAAGCACTACTAAACAGTTTTTTTGAACACAAGTTTCAAATATTTTTTGTTGATATTCTCTTGGAGTTATGTTTTGTAGAAATTTTGATGGCATTTTATTGGGAAATTAAACAATCTTTAAATAGTTTTATTTGTAGTTTTATATATGTATATGAAAAAAGAGGAAACAATTAAACTTTTATTGGTTTTTATAATTATTGGAATTTTGTTTTTTAATTTTTCATTGCCAAAAATTTCTGAGAATATTTCTAAAGGAGAAATTTTTTTCTCACCTATTTTAGAGGCTGTAGGTGAGAGGAGTTTGGACTTAGCAGAAGGGAATGAAGTGGAACTTACAGGAAATTTAGAGCATCCTTATCTTTTATTTAATAAAAATGAAGTTGAAGAAATCAGGGCAAAATCTAGAGGAGAAATTTCTAATGAATTTGGATTTGATTATGTTGATGCACTTGATTATTTAAATTTAAAATCAGAGGAGTATCTAATGCCTTATGAATACAACGAAGAAATTCCTTGTCTTAATGAAGAGGGAACTTCAATGCAGTATATCTATACTTTTTCTTCTATAACTCCTCCTAGACATGAAGAATGTGTTTATCCTCCTTGGACATTAATTGCAGGAAACATAAGAAAAAGATTAATTGGGCTCTCTTTTACTGGTTTAATAACAGAAGAACAAACATATATAGAGGGTGCTAAAAGCATGATGCTTGATTTATCTAATTGGGATTATTGGAAAGACCCTGATGATGGTTACACCTCTTTTAGTAATCTCGATACTGCTTATATTACTTATGGGGTCAGTGTGGGGTATGACCTTTTATATGATTATTTAACTGAAGAAGAGAGAGTTATTATAAGGGGAGCTTTAACTGAAAAGGGAATTTCCCCTATTTATCAAACTTTTGGACAATCCCAAAAAACGTTTCAAGATGCACCGAATTATTTTATGGCAAGAACTGGAGCAATGGGTTTCGCATCTTTAAGTATTTTAGGCGAATCTAATTTTGCAAATACTATTTGGTTGCCTAAAACAATAAATAATATAGAAACAATATTAGATGGACAAGGAACAGATGGGGGTCTTTATGAAGGATATGGTTATGGTTCTTTTATTGGTTATATATTTAATGTAATTAATGCTTTTGGAAACATGGATCATCCAGTTTATGAATCTTTTTCAAACAATGAATTTTTAAATAAATTTCCAGATTTTGTAATGACTTCAACTGCTCCTTTTGAGCAATTTCCAGAATTTGGAGATAGTAGTGATGTAAAAATTTCATGGTTTCTTGGCTCTTTGTTGTATTATTCCAGAAATAATCATGTTAAACAAAATGAAATTTTAGGATATTTGGATAATTTTAATTCTCTTCCAAGATATGAATATCCAGCTTTTTGGCTTCTTGATGAAACTGATGAAATTGGGCTCTCTCCTGTTAGTTCTAAAAAATTTGATGAATCTGGACTTGTTATCTTAAGAAAAGATTGGGAAGAAAATGATCCTTTTTTAGCTTTTAAAAGTTCCCCGGATATGGATATTCATCATAGTCATTATGATGCAAATAGTTTTGTTTTAGGATATGAAAAATGGTTATTAACAGATCCAGGTTATGTTCCATATGTTCCTTCTAGTCTTAGAGAATATGGGATTAGTACTAAAGCACATAATTCTATTTTAGTTGATGGTCAAGGGCAAACCTTTACTACTGGGGGATATATTGATGATTTTTATACGTCAGAGGATTATGATTATGTTGTGGGGGAGGCTGCACCCACATATGATCCTAGTTTAGGATTAAATAGTTTTAAGAGACATATTTTATTTTTAAAACAAGATCCTGAATTTTTTATAATTTATGATGAATTAGATGCAAACACTCCTAAAACATACACTTTGTTATTTCATTCGAAGGAAGATATTTCTCCTTATGATAGTCTTTCTCAGAATTATGATGATTTTCAAATTAGTGATTTTTCTGGGGGACTAAGGGTAAAAATTTTCTCTTCTGCAGATTTAAATTCAGAAAAAATTACAAATCCTGGAGATTATTGGGAATATGATAAAGAATATGTCGCTGCAACAATTGCGCAGACAGAACAACCAAGAAAAGAATATTTTTTGAGTATAATTTATCCTTCTAGTAAAGAAGTTAATTTTTATAATGGGCCTTATATTATGGAAAATCAAGATTTTATTTTACTATATCCTGCAGTAGATGTTGTGGTTTCACCTGATTATCTTTTGTTTAATCCTGAAAAAATTCAAAAAACAATTGATATTACAGAAAAAATAAGGATTCACTCTAATGCTTTAATTTGTGTTTTAAAAGCAGGAGAAGTTATTTCTTATAATGGGGAATGCGAAGTAGAATATTATTGTGGGAATGGAATTCTTGAGGGGGGTGAAGAATGTGATGATAAAAATGCTTTTGATTATGATGGGTGTTCTTTAAATTGTGAAATAGAAGAAGATTGGGTTTGTTCTGGAGAACCTAGTGTATGTAAAGCAATTTGTGGAGATGGAATTATAAAAGGGGGTGAAGAATGTGATGATTTTAATACTCAAAAGAATGATGGTTGTAATGAGGAATGTATTGTAGAGGGTGAAGCAGTTTGTATTGGAGAACCTAGTAAATGTTTGGTTCCTTCCCAAATAACAAGTGATTTTAGTAGTCAATATGTTCCAGTTATTTATGAAAATAAAATTGTCTGGCGAGATTATCGAAATGATAATCATGACATTTACATGTGTGATTTAAATTTAAATGGACAAAATGGGGGTTGTTTAGCTAATGATGAAAAAATTAGAATAACAAGTGATTCTGGTTCTCAAAGAGATCCAGTTATTTATGAAAATAAAATTGTCTGGGCAGATCTTCGAAACGAGAATTATGACATTTACATGTGTGATTTAAATTTAAATGGACAAAATGGGGGTTGTTTAGCTAATGATGAAAAAACCCAAATAACAAGTGATTTTAGTAGTCAATATGTTCCAGTTATTTATGAAAATAAAATTGTCTGGCGAGATTATCGAAATGATAATCATGACATTTATATGTGTGATTTGAATTTAAATGGACAAAATGGGGGTTGTTTAGCTAATGATGAAAAAACCCAAATAACAAGTGATTTTAATACTCAATCTTATCCATTTATTTATGAAAATAAAATTGTTTGGTGT
>JAFCGC010000012.1:2530-18563 GCA_017608305.1 Candidatus Pacearchaeota archaeon | reverse complement strand
AACTTTTTAATTCAGGGCTTAATTGAGGTTCTTCATAACCAAAAAATTCTTTAATATTATCCCAAGCATCTGAAAAAATATTAGCAGAAACTAATGGCATAGAAAAAACTAATATAAAAACTAAACAAAACACTACACTCTTTTTCATGAATAAATTAAAGAATCTAGTTATAAAAACTTTATTCTAATAGAGAAAACTATTTTTGTTTACCCAAAACAACTAGAACAATTACTAAAACAAGAGTGCTCAATAAGAGGAGAATCAAGAGAGTTTTATTTTCTTCAGGAATCAAAGACTTTTCTACTATCGGGCCCACACATCCTGCCTCCTCAATTGGCTTATTATACTTAAATGAACAATGATTTGTATCATAACAAGTTCGAGTCATTGTTCCTAAATTACATTCACTCCAAGAACCACACTCCCAATTAGGTTCACAAGAATCAATATAACGGGTTGAATGGGATTTTCTTGATGAACTGTAGTGTTCATCATTGTCATCATCTGTATCATTTATGATGATTGTAGGGTCATCTATTTTTATTCCAGGAGTTGGATCACAGAGATCTCCTACTCCATCACTATCAGCATCTTCTTGACCAGGATTATAAGTTATAGGGCAATTATCAACATCACTTCCTATGCCATCTCTATCAGCATCGTGTATTGGATCTGCCGCAAGCAAACCCACACTAATTAAAAGAATAATTATAAGGAGTGTTAATTTATAATCCATATTTATCTCGATAAAAATAAATATTTAAAGATTGTTGTGATTCAAAAGAAAGCTTTGAATCAATTGTTTTAAGATCTTTTTTTAAGTACTTGGGTGATTATCAATAATGTAACTATTAAAATTACAAAGATTAAACTTATTCCAGCCCCAGATTTTGCAAAATTTCTTACTCCACCAATAATTGCTCCAGTAATTCCAGCAACCCCTATATAAGCACACTCTCTTGCAGTTTCTGGTTTCAGGTTATTTGTATCACAAGAATTTAAGTCTTCGCAAGTTCTTATTCCACATGAATTTTCTGCATCACTCCATGTCTGACAAGCCCATTTTTCAACACAATGGTATTCTGTCTCTGTTTCTCCTCCATTTTCAGTAGATAACAAAGTAGTCTTAGGAGTAGAACCTCCTCCACTACCACTACCAGATCCCCCACTACCACTACTACTAGTACCAGGATCAGAACTCCCACAAGTTCTAGTGTTATCACAATTTGCAGGTTTTAGATATTCTGTGCCACAACTAGGATTTGTTTGAACACAAACAAAAGTTTCTTGATTATCAATACAATCACTCCAAAAACTACTACTCCAGTCTTCATCACATGTTCCAGGATCTATCACAATAGAACCTGTTCCAACATCAACATTAAAACTTCCATGATAACTCGCAGCATTTACCAAACTTACAGTTAGAAAAACCAATAAAATTGCCGGGAAAATTTTTGTTTTCATCTTAAAAAATAACTAATTTAATCTAATATGCAATAATCATCTAAGTAACAATCATCATAGTCATCACAATCAGTATAACTGTCACAATCGTCGTCTAACTCATTATCACATATTTCTACTATTGGAATTATTTCTCCTTCACAGATTCCACTCCAATATCCTTCTACACAAGATTCTGTTCCAGAACTACACTCTCCAACCCCTGAAGTATCAAGAGGACCTGTATAACAATCTCTTGTTTCTCCTTGTTCACACTCATAAACTGGTTCTTCTTCACATTCTTCTAAATAAGAATTAATCCAGTATTCTAGGTCATGGATTCCAGGACCAATTTGTGACACAACTTCTGAATCTAATTCTAAATGAAGATCAAACCATGTTTGTTCATTTATTTCTTCACAATCTAATTGAAGTAATTCAGCTTCACTCTCAAATCCTTCATGTTTTAATCCTACAAATGCTTCATTGTCTTCATGAGATATCCTAGCATTCATCATTCCAGGAGTTATTATTCCTCCTAACTTGTTCATCCAGAACTTAATACTATTATCTCCTCTCATACATACATGGAAAGTAAAGTCACATTCTCCTCCTTGTTCAGGATCAATATTACATAAAGCAGGGCTAATATATTCAACAAAAACTGTTTCTAGAAGAGTTTCTTCAATCTCTTCGCAATTTTCATTACCTAATTTATCTTCAGCACAAACTTTCAAAATATAATCTCCAACAGGATGTTCTTTACTCATTAAAGCGTCCCAATATTCACCTAATTCTTTTTTCAATTCAACATATTCAACTTGTTCTGGTTCACCTTCTTCAGGATCTGTCCATAATTCAGCCCAAGCTTCTTCAATTCCTGTTTTGTCGTCGGAGATTGATGCTACAATTGATTGAGCACATCTCTCAACCTCTGTTTCAAAAATACTTGGGTTGTGAACTGTTATTTCTGGTCCTTCATTATCTATAGAAAACACTTGACAACTCATCTCTTCAGTATTTTCTAAATAATCTTCACTAAAATAACATATCTTATGATCACAATCTTGTAAAATACTTATTGGCTCTTCATATAAACACCATCCTTCATTATCTTCACAAACTTGTTCCATATACCATGCTTTTTGTTCCCATGTTGTTAAAAAACATTCTTCATTTTCTTCTTCACAATCTTCTAGACTTTCATACCACAAATCAGCATCTAATCCATACCATTCTTCTAGTTGTCCTTGTTCACTTGGAACAAATAAAGTCCACCAAGTTTCTTCTACACCAACTTCTTCATCTTGCGCAGTTAAAATAATTTGAGTTTCACTTGTGATATATCTCATTAAAACATCTAAATCAAATATTTCTAAATATCTTAAACCCCAAAAAACATCTCCAACATATTGTTTTGTTGTTTCAGGAGCTTCTGTATCAACTTTATCTATTTCATATTGTGTTTCTTCTGTGTTTTCTAATAAATCAACAGAATAAAATTCAATTTCATAAATTCCATCATTTTCAAAACTAATTGCTTCCACATATTCTTGTAATACTCCTTGATTAACTGTATAATATGTTGTTCCACAACCTATTCCTTGATCAGTACAATCAAATTCAATTGTTGTTTCGTCTGTGATAAACCAATCAACTAACCAAGTCATCCATTCAAAACCAGGATATTTTGGATCACTGATAGTTTTTTCTGTTACAGGAGGTGTTGTATCAATATAATAATCCTTAGAAGTATCATCCTCATTGCAAGCTTTATCTATTGCTTTTTTATAGACAACACAATCACCATCTTCAGGACAAACTTCAGAAACATCTACAGATAATAAAGAATTGCAAGTTATTTCTGTCCAGTCAACAATTGTTTCTGCATTATTTTCTATTTTATATTCGCATTTCCATAAACCTAAATTATCATCATCTGTTTCTTCTACTTCAAAATCATCATTAAACCAATCTCCTTGGTCTGGAGAAATAATTTCAACTTCTGGATTCTCGTTGTCATACCAGACATGAGTTGATTCTATACTCCAATCTCCTTTGTTTTCTGCTTTGTCTACAGCTCTTACTTTTATGTAATAGTCTTGACCATTTACAAGATCTTGTTGTGGGACAATAAAATTATTTTCTTCTGTTTCATAAGTATAAACTAAAGTTCCATCAGATAAATAAAATTCAACTTCATAATAATCTACTCCAGAACATTCTGGTTCATCATTAGGTTCTTCCCAAGAAAATTCAGGAGCTTCATTAATATAATTACTTACACACTCACCTGGATTTTCATGAACAATATTTGTTACTTGTTCAGGATCTTCTCTATCAATACATAACATGCAACAATCATCTTCATCTACTTCTTCAACACTCAAATCATCACTTTCTTGATTCAATAACATGTCTTTTGCTCTTCCACAAACTTTATACTCTTCATCCAACCAAAGATCATCAGAATCAGTATACCATTCATCTTCTTTTTCTTCATTCATCCCAATAAACCCGTCTCCAGATTTCCAATATCCATTCCAGCCAGTCCTAACATATTCAACTTGTTTTAAATTAGTACACATATCTTCAGATTCAAAATTAATAACAATATCATCTTCATCAAAATTAATATACATCCACCCATCTTCACATTCTTCTCTGTCTGTTCCATTATCTCTTGTTGCAAAAACAGTTTTAGTATCTGGTTCTGTTTCCTCGGTATTAAAAATACACCCAGCATCATTTGCACCCTCATTTTCAGGTTCACAAGTATAATATCCACACTCTATAAAAGAACACCAATCATCTCTTGGTTCATTAACACATTCATCATTTACTTCATCACACATATCGTCAGTACAATCTACTTTATCATCACAATTCACTATATCTCCATCACCACACAACCCTCCTTCACAAATTTCAACTCCATTACAGTATGATCCATCATCACATTCATAATCTTCGACACATTCAGGTTCAATAGCACTAATAACACCTACAAAACCTATTAATAATATTAAGAATAATAATAATAAAAAACTCAACTCTTTTTTTCTTCTCATAAACAAATTATGAATAATCGGTATTTAAACATTATTGTCGTCGAAAGAATATGTTTTTTGTTATTACTTTTGATTGATGATTCTAAAATTATTCTTTTTCTATCTTTTCTCTTTTGTTAAAAGAAACAATTATTATTGCTATTATTATTATTACTACAAGGAAGATTCCAACAAGAATTGTTTTAAGCGCTCCAAACCTATTTCCAAGACCTATTACTGCTCCGGTAATACTTGAAATAAAATTTTTATCTTCTATTTGATCTTCTGTTATTGTTTGTTCTTCAGATTCTTTTGTTTCTTCTACTTCAAAATTTAAATTAACTATTGAATCATCTATAGTTTCTTGAGTTTTTGGTGTGCTACTTCCACCTCCACCAGAAGATCTTCCCCCATCACTAGAACTTCCACAAGATCCACAATCACCAGGACATGATGAACAAGTTTCTCCATTATTACAAATTCCATCACCACAATATTCGATTAAAGTGCAAATACTTCCTTCAACAGAATTCCACACGCATTCATAACCTAACTCAACTTCGCAAATATCTGAACATCCATCCCAATTAAGATTATTTCCATCATCACACTCTTCTCCAAGAGTCAATCCTTTATTTCCACAAACAGAATTAGGAAGTTTATCTATTGTTAAATCTAATGGAATTAGTTTTACAGCTGAATTATCATATTCATAAATTCCACTTTCATGAGGTTCAACATCTCCAATCACAAATAAAATTTTTCCTCCTTCAACATCAGGACAAGGGGAAACATCAATACTATAGCTTCCATCTAAATTAATTTCTTGTGCACCAACAATTTCATTTCCAATAATTGCTTTTAGAGTATAATTTCCTCCTGTTAGAGGTTGATTTCCAAGATAAACAGTTCCATAATATTCATTAGTGTTCATATTTGGCATACAATTATTATCTGCTGATAGAAATCCCCCTAAGAGTATTACTCCGAATAAAAAAAGTAAAAGCATTTGCTTATTTTTCATACTTTTTTTAGAGTTAATTTCTTTAAAAGTATTGTTGTTTTATATCTCTTATTTTTTGTTGTTACTAAGACTTACACTAGTTAAATAAAAAAAGAAAGAAAAATAAAAAAATAAAAATTTGTTTTTAGCAATGTGGATAACATGACCATTCCCACTCTTCTTTGTAATTTGCTTTGTATTCTATAGTTTCCTTATCTCCAGCAAATACTTTTTTCATTGAAATCCAATATCCTTCTTCTGAATTAAGATGGAAACTTGGATGTTCGCCATCTTTATTGTAAAGGATATCATAGTATTTATGACCTTCCTCGTCTGTTAAACTGACTAATGCTTTAGATATTAAAGGGTTGTCTGTTCCATAAACTCCAATTAAATTCCAGCTATCCATTCCAAGAGTTACACTTGGAGGCATTCCAAATACTGGGTCTGTGTTTGTTTCACCATCAAGATAATAACTAAGCCCTCCATTCAAATAAAGAGTAGCTTCTTCAGCCATCTTAATGTAGTAGCCATAACCCGGAATTACTGTTTCAAGTTTACTGCTTGAAGAGGCCCAATTAAATCCACCTACTCCATTTTTGCTTGCTTTATACCACTTGTCATTAACCGCATCATATCGCAAAACTGTTGCAACATCTGTTCCATCATCTGCAATATAATCATAGATTGTTGAGAAAACAAAACCTATTGAAGTGTCTTCAGGAACCAAAGGAATAGAAATTAAATTCCAACCTGCATCTAAATTAATTGATACACATTCTAAATCTTCTCCTTGGTCTGTTGTACCATCACAATCATTATCGAATCCATCACAGATTTCTTCTAAAGGAAGATAATTTCCTTGGTCTTCAAACCATTCACCAGCTGAACATATTTCATTATTACCTGAACATAAACCTTCTTGGTTAGAAGTTGGTTGAGTTAAATCTTCATCAATTTCTCCATCACAATCATTGTCTTTATTGTCACATAATTCTGGTGCTCCTGGATAAACTGATGAATCGTTATCATCACAATCTCCACATTGTGAATCCCATTTATCTCCATCATTATCTGTTACAATTTCCTCGTAGCTAGCACACTCATTATCTGTACATAAACAATTTTCACAGGTATTTGCAACATCATGATAGTTTCTGTAAGTACCTTCATAACATCCATCTTCTTGATAACATTCTGTATCTACGCAGTCTTCATTACTCTCACATTCAGCACCGCAATTAAAACTACAAGCATGTGTGAAATCAAAATATCCTTTTTCATAAGTACATTCAAACAAAGCATTACATTCACTATCAACTGCTGCATAAATATCCCATGTTAAGTCACAGCCATCAGGATTCAAAGAGCAACCTACTAGTTGGGATAAATCAAATGAATCACAATCATTATCTTGTGTTTCATCATAAACAGAACACTCTCCCTCTGCATTACATAATGCACAAGTTCCACAATCTCTGTTTTCAGAATCACAACCACTCCATTCACCTGCAGTACATATGATTTCACCAACACAATTTCCTGTACCACAAGATTCTATTAAATCTTCATCAACTTGTCCATCACAATCATTGTCTTTATTGTCACATAATTCTGGTGCTCCTGGATAAACTGATGAATCGTTATCATCACAATCTCCACATTGTGAATCCCATTTATCTCCATCAGTATCAGGACCTAAATCACATGTTGAAAAATCAGGACAACTAGGATTTGTACAAGAACAAGAGTTCTCATCACAAATATTTTCTATTATTTCAGAACAATCATAGTACCTTTGTGTTTCGTGACATCCATCTAAGTGATCACAATTTATATCATCACAATCTGTGTCTTGATCACATTCCGCATTACAAGTATCTGGTGCGATTAACCCTGCAATCATTGGAAAACTATCTGTCATGTCATTATCACAACAGAAAAAGTCATAGTTACAATTAGAAAAAGATACACCATTACAAGTTCCATCTTTTTCACAAAATTTTGGCAAGTCTTGGGCATAATCATATGTCCATGGAAAGCTATCTGGAATCTGATCACATCCATCAGGACAATCAAATAATCCACAATAAGTATCACCTTCTCCATACGATGAACAATCTTCCCAAGTTCCATCTTGTTGACAATCTTGTGTTCCTTCACAAGCACTTCCTATTTCTCCGCAATTTTGAGTATCTCCTGGATTACATTCTGTTTCTTCATACTCAATCAAATCAGTTTCAAACAAAAATTCACTTGGATTCCAATTACTTAATTCCAAATCTCCAGTTATTAACCAAATTTTAGCGCCACGACAATTAGGATTGTATTCATCATATCCATTTTCCTTATTACAATAACTATCTCCTATATCCGGATGATCATTGTAATCTCCAGAAAAAGGCAAAATTGCAAAATTATAAGTCCCTGAAATTGATAAATCTCCTGAAGAATCAGAAGTTTTCTTATCTATTTCTATAGCATTTTCAATGTTCCAAGGTTTTCCTGAATCTGGATCTGTTGCATCTGAATCAAGGTAATAGATTAACTTATATTCTGTTTTACTATTTAATCCTGTTGCTGTAAGTTCATATTCAAAGTCAATACCAACTTCATTATATTCTAAAGTTGCAGTATTTCCTCCATCAACACATTGCCATGTTGTAGTGTCTTTTTGACATAAGGTTAATGTATCTGTAGTTGCAGCATTAACACTTCCAACCAACATAAACATAATTCCTAACATAAATATACTTAATATTATTTTTTTCATATTTTTTTATTTATAACCTCCTTTTAACTCTGTTGTCTCCTTATTATATAAGGGGTTATACAATTTGTTACACGCATAACTATGAAAGATGGTAACTCTTTTTCGCACCATAAACACAATTAAAAGAATGTTCTTTAAAAATATTATTATCATCGGGGAGGATATAGAATGTTATTACTTTAAATTAATGAAACTATTAATCTATTTTAAAATCCAAAAACTTATAAAGTAAATAAATTTAATTATAACAATTAAGTCCATGGGGTTTGCAAAAACCCCATGCTATACCCTGAAAGTTTCTAAAAAGAAAAGGGTTGCAATTTATATTGATGGAAGTAATTTCTATTTTTCTATGAAAAGCAGATTTAATATTAAATTAGATCTTGAGAAGTTTTGTCAAAAGCTTGTTAAAAATAAAGAGTTGATAAAAATTAATTATTATATTGCTCCTCTTAATCAAAAAACCCATCCAAAACAATATTTAAAACAACAAAAATTCTTTGATAAATTAAGAAAAATAGATAAATTAACTATTCTCTTTGGAAGACTAGAAAAAAGAAAGAGAGATGGTGAAATATATTATGTTGAAAAAGCAAGCGATGTTAATCTTGCTTTAGATTTAGTTTTAGATGCAGAAAAAGAAATTTATGATGAAGCTTATTTAATCTCAAATGACGGAGATTTTTCTGGAGCAGTAAAGGCGACTAAAGATTTTGGAAAGCATGTAATTTATGTAGCTATTGGGAATAAAAAATCTGTTTCCCACTATCTCAAAAAAGTTGCTTCTTTAACATTTTATATAACTGAGAAATTTATTGAAGATTGCAAATTATAATCTTCCACAAAACATATTTTTATTCTCACTTAAGACCAATGAAGTTAAATTAAACCCAAATATCAATAGATTTTAAATTTCTTTTTGTAGAATCTTTTAAATTATCAGATTTTTCTATTGGTTCTACTTTTCTTGGTTTTTCTTTTTTCATCTCCCCTGGTCTAATGTAAATATATGGAACTGCAGGGAACCAAGTTGCATAATTTGTTATTTTCATAAATCTTTAGACTATATTTCTTTTAAAAATATTTAGTAATTTATTTAGGCAGAAACCTCAATATCCTTTAGAACATTTCTTTTTGTTAAACTCCAATCAAGTCTAACTAAATTAAGTACAAAAGTATTATCTAAATTTAATTTATAATAATCAGACTTTCCAATTCTTCTTGTTTTAATTAATATTTTATTTTTTATAAAATCCTTAAAAAACACTTTAAGAGAATTATAACTAACATTACTTTCTCTTGCAATTTCTGTCATAGGAAAATCAAAAAAATGATTCCCTATTAAAAAATCTAAAACTCTAAGCTGAGGAGTATCTCCAAATTGCAATAAAAAAAATGATTTGTTTTCTTTTTGTTTCATTTTGTTACACTTCTGTTACATTAAACCGATATAAACTATGTTTTTAAATGTTTCTATAAAATTAACAAATATTTCAAAGATAGAAACATTTAAAATATCTCTTTGTTATATATTTTTATGTCTTTGGAATTGGAAAAAGCTCAACTTATGTCTGTTCTTGCAAGAGGAAAAAGTAATTGGGGGGGGAAATATGATAGATTGGAGCATTTCAAGAGGTTCCCTAATTTAAATAAAATAATAAAAGAATTAGTTGGTTTAAAGTGGATAATCTTTTATAAAAAACCTAATTATAAGGCAATATCTTTAAATTCAGCATATAAAAAAGAGATTATAGAATTTATAGAGTTTCATATGCCTTATCTTAAAGGATTAATTAGGTAAGGGTTAATTTATGTAAAATAAAGAATAAATGAATCTAATAACTTTCCCATAAAACTAATTTATTTTTTTTATCTCTGAGAAATAAAGTGTCTCCTGTTGAAGTCCAAACATAATTTTCATTTTCCCAAAATAAATTAGTATTGTTGTTATTTCCTTCTCCAACTTCAATTGTCAGTCTTTTTTTAGGTTCTAACTTTATTTTATCAAAGATAAATTTTTTTCTTCCTTCATCTTTAATTGTCCAATTAGTTAGATCACAATTAAATTCACACCTATTATATAAAACAATTTTTTGATCTTTAGAATCAAATTCTTCAAGCACAATACATCTAGCACAAATATCTAATGATTTTTCACACAAATTTTTATTGCCTTTAACACATTCTTCCCAAGTATCTTTAAAATCCATATAATACTGATCTTTACCTGCAGGAAAATAAAAGTTTGCTAATCCCTCTTTAACTAATTCAAGGTTTATGTTTGTGAATCCAATATAAGCATATCTTAGCTTCCTATTATATCTATCTTTATCTTGTTTTGTTTTTTCTAGTTTAACTGTTTTGTTTAATACTAAAATTTCTAAAAAATTCTTTGCTTCATCATAATATTTTTCTCCTTTTTCAGGAGAATTAATCCCCAATAGTCTTATGCTTTCATTCCCAACAACAATTGTATCTCCATCTATTACTCTTTCAACAATGCCTGTTTCATAATCTGTTAAAAAATCTTGAGTCATTTTATTTAGAAAAGGATAATTTATAACTAATAACAATAAAATCAATCCTATTAATAGGACTCTTAATCTGGTTTTCTCATTCATATATTATATTGTAATAATTAATATAAATAGATTGATGTATTTGTTTATATGGATATAGAGGTTGGTAAATTAGTCTTGCTTGCAGATCCAGAATCAAATTCTTGGAATTTTTCTAAAAAAATAAAAGATTATATTCAAAAGGTAAAAGAAATAGATTATATTCCTTTAGAAGAAATTGAAATAAAACAATTTAGAAATAAAGAGATACTTCCTCATGTTCTTAAAAATATAAGGCAAAAAGATATTTATTTCATTCATGATTCAACAAAAGATCCTCAAGAATGGTGGGTTGAATTATTGCTTATTAAAGATTTATTATTAGACTCTTCTGCACACAGCGTGAGTTTTGTTTTGCCTAATATGTTGTATAGCAGGCAAGATAGAAAAGATAAACCTCATGTTCCTATTTCTGCAAGAACTTTAGCAAAATCTATTTCCCCAAAATTAAGAAAAATAATTACAATGGATTTACATGCAAAGCAAATTCAAGGAATGTATGATGCAGGAGAACCTTCTATGGATAATTTAGATAGTTTTCCAGAACTAGTTAGACATTTTGAAGATAATTATCTTGAAAAGATTTCAAAACTTTGTATTGTTTCTCCTGATGTTGGAAGTGCTCAAAGATCAAGAAATTTATTAGATAGATTAGAAAAATCAAAAAATCCTCTTGCTAAAAATATTGAATTTTATTTTGCTATTGTAGACAAAGTAAGGCCAAGACCTGGAGAAGTTGATAAAAAGAAAATGCACATTATAGGAGATAATGTTAAAGGAATTGATTGCCTTGTTGTAGATGATATGATTGATACAGGAGGAACTTCTTGTACAACAGCAGAATTATTAAAAGAAAAAGAAGCTAATTTAGTTTATGGATATGCTACTCATGGGCTTTTTACAAAAGGGTTAGATGAACTTTGCAAAAGCTTTGATTGTTTAATGACTTCTAATACTCACCACCAAAATGATGATAGATTAGATGTTATAGACATGAGTGGTTTATTTGCAGAAGCAATTTATAATGCTCAAACAGGAAAATCTATTTCTAAGTTGTTTAAATAGAAACCTCCAGCGGGTTTCTATGCATCCAGCAACCAAATCAAATCTTTATTTGCCTCTGAAGGATTTGAATAAAAAAAGGTTTGTAGGAGAAAAACATCCGAAGATGCTTTTTCAAACCCTTGCGGGTCCAAACAAAAACCGAAGTTCTTGCCTCCTACAAAAAAAAGATAATTCTGTAATATTTAAATATTTGGGAATTGGGTTTTAGCACAATAATTAATATAAATGATTTGCATATTCTTTTTTTATGGAATTAGATAATAAAGTAGAGTGTGAAGATTGTATGGGAACTGGAAAAGTTATGAAGTCTACAAGTACAATCCACTCTCTTCCTGAAAATGAATGTCTCAATGCTATGAATTCTGATAGAGATTTATATGAAAGGACTAAAAGAGAAGTGAAGTGTGAAACTTGTAATGGAGAAGGATATATTTCTAAAAATATAAAAACCAAATAATTATTTATACTTCTTACTACTAATATAGAAATGAAATTCCGCGAGAAAATCTACAAAACAGCCGCTAAAATTCCTAGAGGAAAAGTAACAACTTACAAAGCTTTAGCTCATGCTATTAATAGTAAGGCGTATCGGGCTGTTGGAACAGCAATGAACAAAAATCCACACTGGCCAAAAGTAAGCTGCCATAGGGTAATTAATAGTGATGGTAGAGTTGGAGGATTTGCCGAGCAATTTCGTGGTAGAGAGAAAAGTTCTAAATCAGTTACTCGTGCGAAGTTGGGAGTTTCTGGCGTAAAGAAGAAAATTGCATTACTTAGAAAAGAATGTGTTGAGGTTATTAATGGTAAGATTGATTTGAAGAGATTTAGGTACAAACTCTGATTAAAAAACTTTATAAGTTATCTTGATCCAATATATTTATGCGAGGGTGCCGGAGTGGTCAAACGGGCTGCCCTTAAGATAAGGGAATTAGTGTATGATTCCTTAAATTAGAAAGGCAGTAGCTTAGTGCTTGCGCAGGTTCAAATCCTGTCCCTCGCATCTCTTTAGAACCCACTTATAAAGTTTTTTAAACTCCTAAATATGGCTTTTTTCATGGAGTTAGAAGATATTACTAATTTGAGTGGAGTTAAATTAATGGATACTTCTGCATATTCTCATTCTAAAAAGAGTTTATTAAAAAAAATATACAGTTGTAATTCTTTTGGGGAAATCCCTCTTGATTCTGTTGAAGAAGAAATAGAAATTAAAAGGGAATGTATTAATATTTTTTCTAGACAAAATGTTTTTACAATCAAAGAAACAGGAAGCGAGTTGAAAGTTTTTTTAGATGTAATTAATGATCATTTGAATTTTTATAGTAAGAGTGAGTCCATTTCACATAAGATGAAGTCCTTATCTTTAATTGCCCAAAAAACAATTCAAAAAATTAGGAGGGCAAATAAATTCAAAGAAAAGAGAAGAGGATTTGGCCTCAATGAAGATAAGCATTGTTCTTGTTTTGATTTAATGAATGTTTTAGCTAAAGAAACAGCAAAAATTATTAATTTTTCTCTAGAGAAGGATATAAGAAAAAGTTTTTTACATCTAGAAAAATTAGAATATAATAAATTTTATAGTTATCTTTCTTGTGTCTGTAAAAATTTTGATATTGAAAGGGATTTTCATGATAGGTATGACCAACTAGAAACACACAATTCTTGTAAATTTAATACAGATAAAAAAATAGTTGCTACTGCTTTTGTGATTGCAAATAGAGAAAAAGTAAACTTAGTCTCTTCAGATAGTGATATAAAAAGAATGTTGAATTTCTTTTATGGAGGAAATTTGTATAAAAAAGATTTTAATATAAACGAACCAAAGAATAAAATAGATTTATTCTCTAGATTTGAGGATACTTACAAGTTACAAGAAATATAATTATATTCTAATTTTAATAATTCGTTTACGATCCAAGATACTTCTCCTTCTAATTATCTTGCGTCTTGGATTTCTGAATTTTAACACCAAGTTCTTCAAGCCTCTTAACATGAGCTTGCATAATTGCTTCAACATTTTGAGCCATTTTTATTAATTCATTTCTTTCATTAACTAAAGTGTTTAAAGCTCCTTTATGAAATCCTATTTCTTCTTGTTTCGGAATTTGTTCTTTTGTCATTTTATTTGTTTAATTAAGTGTGAAGCAGACTTGGCTGCAATTGCTCCTTGTGCAGAAGCCACAACAACTTGTTTCAAAGGATGATTTGTGACGTCTCCTGCTGCAAAAAATCCCTCAACATTAGTATTCATATTTGAATCCACAATAACATGTCCTTCTTTATCTAATTTTAATTTCAAATTTTTTGTTAATTGTGTTAAAGGAGTAGAACCTATTTCAATAAAAATCCCCTCAACTTTGATTTCTTGTTTTCCTCCATCTTTTTTAATAACTAATCCCTCAACTTTATTTTTTCCAATTATTTCTAAAGGAACTGAATTATAAAATATTTCTGAATTATTTTTTTCTTCTAATCTTTTGATATTAATTTCTTCACATCTTAATTTTTCTCCCCTATAAATTACATAAACTTTCTTTGCAATGTCTGTTAAAGCAATTGCAGAAGTTGCAGCACAATCACTTCCTCCAATAACTGCAACATCTTTTCCTTTAAAGAAAAAAGCATCACAAGTAACACAATAACTTATTCCTTTTCCTATAAGTTCTTTTTCCCCTTTAATATTCAATTGTTTTCTTTCTGTACCTGTTGCAAGAATAAGTGTTTTACTTGTTAATTTTTGTTTTTTAGTTTGAATATTAAATAAATTTTTTTGTTTAGAAATTTTTTGAGTGTCTTCCATAATAAAATCTACATCATATTTTTTTAATTGATCATAAAATTGTTTCATTAGTTGAGCGCCTGGTCCTGTAAACCCTGGCCAGTTTTCTAACATCAGAATTTTATTAGTTGTTCCCCCAATATCTTTGCTGATGATGGCTGTTTTTAATCCTTCTCTTGCTGCATAAATTCCTGCTGTTAATCCTGCAGGCCCTGCCCCAATTATTATAATATCATAGATTTTCATAAACTTTATAATCTATGTCTGTTTTTATAGTTTATGACTAAAAAAATAGGTGGGTTTATTTTATTTATATTTCTTATTAGTTTTGCAAACGCAGCATTAATTGCAGACCACAATGCTGTGCAAGAGTTTGAACAAATTCCTTCTGAATGGTTTGATACAGTACGTTCAGATATAAGAATTGCTTATGGTCATGCATCACACGGAAGTCAATTAGTTACTGGTTTAGTTACTTTAGAAACTTTAGATCCTGTTTTATATAATGCTCCTGTGACTAATTGTGAGTGGGGCCCAGAAAATTGCCCTTTAGATGATATTGTTTGTAATAGATTTTTTAGTAGTTTGGGTGCAAGCACCTTAGGAACCCCCGATAGAACGCGATGGGAAATTGAAACAAGAAATTTTTTAGAAAGCGGGGATAGGAGAAACAGAAATATTGTTATGTGGTCTTGGTGCGGAGAAGTGATTAGTGCATCTCAAGCAGAGATTCAAATTTATCTTGATTTAATGAATCAATTAGAAGCAGATTATCCTGAAATAACTTTTATTTATATGACTGCCAATATAGTTGGAAGCGGACCTGATGGAAATTTAAATCAAAGAAATCAGCAAATAAGAGATTTTGTAATTGCTAATGATAAAATACTTTATGATTTTGCAGATGTTGAAAGTTGGGACCCTAATGGAAACGAATATATGACAAGATGTGCAAAAGGAGAAAATGACTATAGTATTCTTAATAGTAGTTCAGAATGTTTAAATTGGGAGCATATTTTATGGGATGGAAATTGGGCATATGAGTATTGTGCAGCAAACCCCACAAGCGATTATTGTACAGGAGATAATGGATGTATTGATTGTGGTTGTGCACATACTACAAATTTAAATTGTAATATAAAAGGAAGAGCTTATTGGTGGCTTATGGCTAGATTGGCTGGTTGGGAAGGTGTTAGTGGAGAGCCAGAACCTCCTTGTACTTCTTCAGGAACATGTTGGTATGTTGATCAAAATAATGCAAATTGTGGGGATAGTGCTATACATGGAACATGGAATGAACC
>JAFCGC010000012.1:0-2480 GCA_017608305.1 Candidatus Pacearchaeota archaeon | reverse complement strand
GGGAATATAGAGAAAGTGCTTATCCAAAATCAGGATCTGCTGGAGCTTATACTATTTATAGTGGTTATGGGGCTAGAGAACAGGTTAAGATATTGGGTAGTGATGAAATTTCTAGCAGTTCTTGGAATTTATATTCAGGAAATGTTTATTATGCAAGTTTTTCTAGGATTAATAGTAGGTGTGGGTATTTAACTGATTGCTTTGAAGATAGAAGTATTTGGCTAATGCCTGAATCAAGTATTGCAGCTGTTGATTCTCCTGGGGAAGTTTATTATGATGATGGTGCTGGAAGAGTTTATGTCTGGTCAACCACAGGAATTCCCTCAGAACATCAGATTGAATGTTCAATAAGAACCCCTTTTGGATTATCAAGTGGGTATACTGATCGTCCAACAGGATATTCATCTCCTAACTATGTGGTTATTCAGAATTTGACTATTATGCATGGTTTTAATAAAGCAATTAGTATTGGAGGAGCTTCTGAGTATTTTGACATAATAAATAATGAATTTGCTTTTAATTCAGGACAAGGCTCTTGTTCTGAGAATCCTGCTGCAATTATGCATCAAGTGGATTGTGGGACTAATTATGATGCAGAACATACAACTCTTGCCTGTATGGCACAGGGAATAAATATTATTGGAAATAAAATACATGATCAGGGAAGTGATTTAGGCCCAGGTATTTATTTGCCTGCCGGTACAGATCATTCAGGTTATGCAATTAAATTATACTCTGTAAGAAATAGTATTGTTAGAGATAATGAAATGTATAATGTGGCAGGGGGAGTAGGGATAAAGGCAAAAAATTATAATCTAACAATTTCAAATAACTCTATTCATGATTTTGTAGCATCAGGAGTTTATCTTATGGTTGTTGCAGCAAATATAACCATCGAAGGAAATAGGTTTTATGATTCTCTTTCTCCAAATAGAGGAATCGCTATTGCATGGGAAGGAGACCAATCAGTTGGTGCGCCGGTCCATACGGATAATGTAACAATTTTGCAAAATACATTCTGGAATATTGAAAGTACTGGGGATTCTATGGGAATTCTAATGGATATTGTGGGTTTATCCAAAACACATTTAATAAGAAATAATATTTTTGCAAGAGTTGAAAATGATATGGGCACTAGACAGACTTCTTCTCCACCAGATTATACTTCTTCTCATAATAGTTTTTACAAGATTTCTGGAGCACCTTCCTTTATAATTGGTTATGGTGGAACAGATTTAGCAGGGTGGCAATCATTTACAGGACAGGAAAATAGTCCAATTTTATTAAGCGGGAGTGATGCTTTGTTTAATGATGCTAATAATGGAGATTTTACTTTAGATTCTGCTAGCTCCTTAATCGATGCAGGGCAATGGATTCCAGGTTTTCACTGTACCAATCCTGGTGTTGAAGATTTTCCTGGTTGTAGAATGTGGTATGGTACTGCTCCAGATATTGGGGCTTTTGAATATGTTGATTTATCTTCTTGTACTTTAACATACGATGTTGAACCATGTGATTGCATCAATGACACAGAATTACAAAACGCTGTTAATGCTTGGTTTGCAGGCACACTTTCAACATCAGAATTATATTCACATTTTCAAGTTTGGAAAACTAGTTCTGGTTGTTAAACTAAAATTTAATAAAATCCTTTTTTTGATAAGAACTAATGCATAATTGTTTAATGTTCATTTTTTTTACGTTTTATTGCTTTCTTTAATCTGTCGAATGATTTCATTTTAAAATAAGGAATATGAACTTTTTAAAAGTAACCTTTATAATCTCTTTTGCCTTTAACACCCTATGAAAAAATTGGTTGTGGACTTATTAGAAAAAGCATTAAAAAAACAAGGGGTGAAATTAAAGACTCAAGAAATTGAAAAATATGTAGAAATTCCCCCTTCACCTGAAATGGGAGATTATGCTTTTCCGTGTTTTTTCCTGGTTGAAAAACTTAAAATGGATCCAAAAGAAATTGCTATTGAGTTAAGAGGGAGAATAGGTAATGAACCTCCTGTGGATTTTGATGATATTCAAACAAAGGGAGCATATTTGAATTTTTTCTTAGATAGAAAAAATTTAGCAAGAAAAATTGTATGGGAGGCAATAACCAAAAAATCAAATTATGGAAAATTAAGAATTGGAACAAGGAAAAAAGTTGTTGTAGAATTTTCTTCTCCAAATGTTGCAAAACCGTTTGGGATAGGTCATTTAAGGTCAACCATTATAGGAAACTCTCTGGCAAATATTTTTGAATTTTTAGGATATAAAGTAACAAGAATTAATTATTTAGGAGACTGGGGAACTCAATTTGGAAAACTAATGTTTGGATATACTGAATTTGGGAATGAAAAAAAATTAGAAAAAGATGCTATTAAACATCTTTTAGAAATCTATGTTAAAGCAAATAAAAAATCCTATGAATCAAAGGCAAGAAATTGGTTTAAGAAATTAGAAGATAAAGATAGAAAAGCACAGAT
>JAFCGC010000011.1 GCA_017608305.1 Candidatus Pacearchaeota archaeon | reverse complement strand
TGAGATACAATCATTTTAAACCACATACAAGCTTAAGCAATAAAACTCCAGATGAAAGATATTATGATTTTAGTTTATTATTTTAGGGGGTGACATATGTCACGTGGGAGCACACTATTTTAAAAAAATAATCACTTCTTCTTACCTTTATCTCCTTCAAAAGCCCTCAAGATCTCAAGGGGGATACCAAGAACAACAGTATTACTCTGGTCGGAACTTAAATCATTTAAGGTTTGCAAGGTTCTCAAATGAAGTGCCCCAGGGCTTTTATATAATCTACAGCTCTTTTTTCTCTTTCAGCTTCTGCTTCTTTACCAATAGTTCTCTTGAGCTGCTCTGGAAGCTCAACATGTTTTAATTCAACACTCTCAACTTTTATTCCCCAGGGATCTGTTGCTTTATCTACAATCTCCTTAATCCTCTTTGAAACAGAATCTCTCTTACTCAATAATTCATCTAAAGTAACTTCTCCTACAAGATCTCTCATTGTTGTCTGAGCTAATTGACTTACTGCATAATTAAATTCTTCAACTTCAATTATTGCTTTTTTAGAATCAGCAACCTTATAATATAAAACAGCATTTACCTTAATAGAAACATTGTCTTTTGTAATTGCATCTTGATCAGGAACATCAACAGCCTTAACTCTTATATCAACTCTTTGCCAAGATTGAATAACAGGAACCACTACCCTTAAACCAGGTAGCATCATTCCTGAAAATTTACCTAAAGTAAATTTTACTCCTCGTTCATATTCTTTAACAATTTTTAATCCAGAAAGAATTAACAAAACAACCACATACAACACATAACTCAAACCACCTAATCCAAATACCATAATAAATAGAGAAAAGATTATTATTTAAATGTTATGAAAACAATTATTAGGTTTTTTATTCTAGGGAATATAACCCAATAAAAAGCATCTCCAATAGAATTCTTAAATAGCTTCACATCTTTTAATCGGAATACATTCTTCATCACAACCTTCAAATACTGTGGTGTATTCAGCAGGATTACAACCCAGTAAAACAATCATTTCTTCACCATCCAAATAACATCTATTATTCTCTTCAACACATCCCAACCCCCCAAATACTGCTTTTTCTTCAACATCCCTCGCTAAAAAACCCCACCAAGAGTTTCTTATATGTATTATTTCTCCTGTTTGCGAACTAAGTTGCGCACTTATTTTTTCTCTGACAGGAAATAAGAAAAATAATCTAGATTTCTTTTTTGTTTCAACTCTATAAATAGCATCATCTCCTAATTCTGGATTATAATCTTCAAGTGTTGCCTGTACTCTATTTCTCATAGTTGTTTTTACTTCATCAGGCATGACTTTAATTTCTTTTGCTTCACCTTCAAAATCCCCATAAATCTTTCCATTATGATGGTATAAAAATACCTCTGATTTCATATCTACGCCTTTTATCTGGATAATTGTATTCCCTGAATCTCCAGCTCTGATTGTTATTGTTCTTGTGCCATCCTCAAGAAGACACTCTGTGACACTCCCAGTACATTCACAACCTATAGGACACTCTCCAATTCTTAATCTATTTCTATCTTGAAGAATTGCTTGCGAAGGTACCGCAGTTCCTGGTCTACTTCTTCCCGCTGTGTCTTCTTCACCCTCTCCAACAAGGATACAAGTGCAAACTCCTCCCCAACATTCTAATCTTTTTCCTTGCGGGCATTCTACTACTGCGCTTCTCCTTACTTCCTCCGAATCTGGAGAGACTTCAGGACATTTATTTTGATAATTAGGATCACATATACAGGTTTCAAGTGAATCTCCTTCACACATTATTACTTTTTCCCCTGTAGGGCAGGTATAGTATTTTTGACAAGGTTCTTCGTCTGTTTCTCTTATACAAACCCCATTATTACACCCCTCTGGGCAAGCATAAACAACTGTTGTTGGAATATTATTCTCACAAATTGCTTCATAAAGATACGGCCCAGAAGCTGTGCATGATCCCCCCCCAGAACCTATATGTGTAACTGCATCCCCCATATTAGTAGAAAATTCCATTTTGCAACAATCTATTGTCCCCTCTATTTCTTGATTATTTGAGTATGATTTTCCATTTACATAATAATTCTTTCCCCCATCAGTATCTGTGCAAGTTATATCCTGAGTTTCACAATCCTCTGAACATGTTCCAACATAGTCTGGAGGCCCTAAACAGGATGGATCTGCATCTGGTCCACATCCCCCAACAATATTTGCTTCTCCTTCTTCACATATATTATTCCCACATACAGCAGTTCCAGGAGCAGGAACAAAACTAATTAAGAACAAAGTAAAAATTAATCCTATTAATGTAATTGGAATCTTGTTCTTCATATCTCAAATAGGAGATATACATTTATAAATATAGCGAAGACTTCAAAAATAATTGAACTAAAAAACCAGGGATAATTTTATTTTTTCATTCTTATGTGATTTAGGGGCAAATTATTTACTAAAAAAATAGCCCCTCCAGGATTCGAACCTGGGTCACTTGCTCCAAAGGCAAGTATCTATAGTCTCCTGCGTATCTTTTACAACACAACAAAATTTGACCACTAGACTAAGGGGCTATTCAATTTCCACATCTTAACCTTCTTAAGATGCCTATTATTACTGAAACCTATTAGTTTTAAAAACTTTCTTAATTCAGATTTTTTAGTTATATACAGATCTTTATTACTCATTTTGGAGCAATTAATTCCTAAAGAAATCAAGCCAACTCTAACATCTTCTAGTAACCCCTGATTAACATTAGTAAAACAAATTTGATGGGAATTTTGATTAGTTAATTTATAAACAGATCCATCAGTATCATAAAGCCCTCTTAAACAAACTTTTAGATAATTCTGATTGATTTTAATCCAACTGGGGATTCGAAGTTTATTCTTAATTTTATTTCCGGGAGGAAATCCTTTTTTCTCTAAAAATTCAACTAATCTAACCCCATGAGATTCTAAAAACATAACATTTCTATCGGAGTAAATCCTAACCCTTACCTTAACTTCGAATAGTCTTTCAATTAATTATGAGCTTTACCCAACAAATAGCTAATCAAGTATCAGACAGATTAAAAGCAGGTTTCCCAGAATCAGCAGAACAATATTTAAGGAAACATAAAGAACATCTTCCAGAATTAAAAGAATTTTATGAAAACACACAGAGAAACATAAAAAGAGGGGAAGGAAGTTATTTCCCAGGATATCTAAGACCAGGTCTTAAAGAAATCTTAAAATCAAAAATTGATTTAGTAAACTCAGTGATGAATGAATAAATTTTATTTAAAAACACTCTTATAAAAAATCTCACGATTAATTTCTTGCCTATTAGGATTAACCCATCTCCACAATTTCTTTAACTTAACTGGTTTTTCTCTTTCCCCAACAAGTGTGGCAGCTAGTTTTTTATATTCTTTACTAGCTTTTGTCTTAGGTCTATGCAAAGTAGAAGGAGTAGCCTCAGATAAAGCCCTTAAAACATTAACATCATGAGGAATCACAGCCATTACAGGAACCTCTGCAGTCTCTTCAATATCTTTTAAAGACAACTCAAAATCTTTATTATAAACTTTATTCAAGATCAACCCTGCTATTGGAGTTCCTCTTTGTTTTGCAAGTTTAATGGCCTTTAAAGTCATACTCAAAGTAGAATAATCAGGCGTGGTAACAACCAAGATATAATCAGAAGCAAGCATAACAGCTAAGGTCTCATGATTTAAACTTGGAGAAGAATCAAGAAGCACAACATCATAGTTTCTTTTAACATCTTTAATCTTATCTCTTAGCTTAAAATGATTAATTTTTGATTTATGAAAAAGTGCGGCAGGAGCCACATGAATTTTTCCAACTTTATGAACAATGTCTTTCATATGAAATTTATTTTCCAAAACATCATGAAGAGTTTTTACAGGATTAATAAGATTTAAATGAATTCCCAGATTCGGAGCTGAAAAATTCCCATCTACCAATAAAACTTTTTTTCCTAAATCAGAAATTGCTGCTCCTAAGGCACTAACAACAGATGTTTTTCCAACACCCCCTTTTAAAGAAACCACCCCAATTGTCTTTCCCATATAAAAAAGAATTAATTATGATTTAAATATCTTTTTAGTGCTAATATCTTAATCTGGAGTCGAAATTAATTTCCCTCTTCAACGCCTCTGCACTAAGCTTAGAAGGATGTCTTATTTTTTGTTCAATAGATTTAATATAATTAAGAGCATTATTAATTTTGAACTCTTCTGTTTTATTCAAATGACTCTCATATTGAGATTCATTCTTTTTAATATCTTTCAATATTTTGTGCCTTAAAGGATTATTTCTACCAAGATTATGCCTAGCTTTATCAAGAGCACTAGAATAATTAGTATTTTGCATAATATACTTATGCCTATCTCTCAAAGTCTCCATAATATAAACAATCATCTCTCTTCTGAGCTTAGGTAAATTATTAACCCCAAAATTAGACCTAACCTCTTTTTCAACACCCATAATTTATAAAATCAACCCCTCCTTAAATAATTAATTACACTCCACAGCAAACTTTAAAAACAAAAATACTCATCTAATACAATGCCAAAAAAATTAGAACCAAAAAAGCTTGAAAAAACAAAAAAACTCTCTGAAGCAGAGTTTGAAAAAAAAGTACTTGAACTGGCTAGTAAAGGACTTACTTCTGAAAAAATTGGTGAAAGATTAAGACAAGAAAAAATCCACCCAAAAGAACATGGCAAAAAAATATCTAAAATATTAAAAAATAAAGACAAGTATATTAATCCAGATTTAAAAAATGTAGAAGAAAAACTAAAGAAAGTTTTAAGCCATTATGAAAAAAATAAGCAAGATAAAAGAGCAAAAAGAGAAAAAGACAGAATCGCTGCAAAAATAAGAAAACTTAAGAAATATCATAAGAATTAGATAACACTATTCATATTCTAAAATGGAAAAAGAGGTAACAACACTAGAGCAAGAAATCCAAAGAATTGCAGAAAAATTTCTTGATCTTCCTGACAAAGAAATTCTAGTGATAAGTCATTTTGATACAGATGGAATAACTTCTGCAACAATCATGATTCAAACTCTAAAAAAACTAGATAAAAAATTCTCTTTGAAAATAGTCAAAAGCCTTGAAAAAGAATTAATTCTCAATCTTCCAAAAAACAAAATAATTCTTTTTTTAGATTTAGCTTCAGGAAGTTTTAACCATATCATAGAAGCAAACTTACAAGATGTTTTTGTAATAGATCATCATGAAATAACCCAAGAACCACCAAAAGAAATTAACATAATAAATTCTGAACTCCATGACAAACAAAAAATGAGTGCCTCATGCTTAACTTACTTTTTCTGCAAACAACTAAATCCAGAAATTAACTCTCTTGCAAAATTAGCTATTTTAGGTATGATAGGAGACATGCTTGAAAAAGAAATAGACAAACTAAACAACAATATCTTAGAAGAAGGCGAAATAAAAAGAAAAAGAGGACTCTTAATTTATCCTTCAACTCGTCCTCTAAATAGATCTTTAGAATATTCTGCTGATCCATTTATTCCAGGAGTCACAGGAAACACAAAAGGAGTCTTAGAGCTTTTAAGAGAAATTAATTTAAAACCTTTGACAGGAAAATATAAAAGCCTTTTGGAATTAGATGAAGAAGAAATGGAAAGATTAGTGACTGCGATTATGTTAAAAAATCCAAAAACAAGAAACAAATCTCTAATAGGAGACATTTTTCTAATAAAATTATTCAACAAACTCGAAGATGCAAGAGAAACAAGTGCACTAATAAACGCTTGTTCAAGATTAGGAAGAAGTGACCTAGCTATTCAATTTTTAATGGAAAAACCAAAAATAAAGAAAAAAGCAGAAGCAATGTACATAAAATATAGACAGTACATAATTTCAGGACTAAAATTTGTTTCAGAAATTCAAAAAATACAAGGAAAAGGATTTATAATAATCAATGCAAAAAACCAAATAAAAGACACAATAATAGGCACAATAGCAAGCATACTCTCTAATTCCTCAATTTATGAAGAAGGAACCATAATAATAACAATGGCTTATTATCAAAAGAACATTAAAGTTTCTGCAAGAGCAGTAGGCAATAACACTAGAAATGTGAGAGAAGTGCTAAGCAATGTGGTTCAAGAAATAGGGGGCGAAGTAGGAGGCCATGAAAGAGCAGCAGGATGTAATATTTCTAAAGATAAAGAACAATTATTCATAAATCTCTTAAAAAAGAATCTTGAAATTGAAGTTGTTAGGGTTTAATCACAATAATTCTTAAATACAAACAGTCCAAAAAAAAGTATGGGAAAAATAGAAGATATTGCTCTTTTTGATCTAGACTCTACGCTCGCAGACTATTCCAAAGCAATGGAAAGAGATTATAATTTAATTAAAAGTCCAGGAGACCCAGAATTTGAAGACTTTATGGAAAATCCTCCAGCATATCTAAAAGAAAGAAAATATTTTATAAGGGATAGACCAGGATGGTGGGAAAATCTAGAGCGCTTTCAAAAGGGATTTGATATCTTAAATATAGCACGAGAATTAGAATTCATGATATACATCCTAACAAAAGCCCCAAAAAGCCACCCTGCTGCTTGGACTGAAAAAGCAAATTGGGTAAGAAACCATATTCCAGATGCAAGAAGCATAACAATCACAGAAGATAAATCCCCTGTGTATGGAAAAGTCCTAGTAGATGACTATCCCCCATATTTAACAGGATGGTTAGCAAACAGGCCAAGAGGACTAGCAATAATCCCCACACAAAGCTGGAATAAAGATTTCAAACACCCAAATGCAATTAAATATGATGGAACAAATCTTGACCAAGTAAGAAAAGCTCTAGAAATAGCAAAAAAAAGAACCCAAAGAGAACCTCTAGATTTAAGCTGTCTTCATCAAAACCCTTAAAAAGAGCATTCTTATTTTATTTCAATGGATCATAACTTAGAAGTAGGAGATATTGTAATGTGCACTGTTGAAAGAATAGTTGGAATCCTAGTATTTGTAAAAATTGATAGAAATGGGGAAGGAAGTATAATTCTCAGTGAAATAGCTCCAGGAAGAATAAGAAATCTTAGAAATTATGTTGTACCTAAAAAAAGAATTGTATGTAAAGTTCTAAGAATCACAGGAGACAGAATTGATCTATCTCTAAGAAGAGTAACCCCAAAAGAACAAAAAGAAATTAAAGAAAAAGAAAAACAAGAAAAAAGTTACAAAAGCATATTAAAAACAGTCCTAGGAGAAAAAACAAAAGAAATAACACAAAAATTAAGTGAAGATCAAAGCCTATATGAGACTATGGAAGAAATAAAAGAAAATCCAAAAAAATTAGAAAAACTTGTTGGAAAAACAGATACTAAAAAGATCTTAGATATTCTTCAAACTCAAAAACAAAAAAAGAGAATCATACAAAAACAAATCTCTTTAACAAGCACAAGACCAGATGGGTTAGAATTAATTAAAAAAATTCTAGGAAAAATAAAAGATGCAGAAGTAAAATATATTTCAGCAGGCCAATATTCTATAAAAACAGAATCTACAGACGCAAAAAAAGCAGACAATAAAGCAAAAGAAATTCTAGAAGAAGTTGAAAAACAAGCAAAAAAAATAGAAATGGAATTTAGTATCAAAGGGAAATAAAAAATTCCTATTGATTAAAAAAGGAACTTTTATAAATGAATAACTTATGATTTTTTTATGATACATGTATTAAATCCTCTTCCACCAAACAGGAATCAAAAACCAAATTTATGTGCTGCTACTTGTTTGCAGATGATTCTAGATAGAAGAGGCATTGAATATGGATATAGTCTAGAAAATTTAGCAGTCACACTTGGTCTTTATATTGATAAAAAAGACAAAGAGATGTTTGGAGGAGAATTAAAAAAAAGAAATCTTCCACATGGGGATGCAAGAATTGGTCTTTTGTATGATAACTTCAAAGAAGAAAAAATACCTCAAATAATAAAAGAAAATTTTGGCTTAACAATAGAAACAAAATATCCTAGTGAAATTGGACAAAGAAATGTAAAAGAATTTTTAACTGAAAATCTTAAACAAGGAAAAGACATTATGATAAACTATAGATTAGAACCTTTTAATGGAAGAAAAGGCGGCCACTATGTTTTAACTTTTGCATTTAATGAAGAGAATAGAGATGTTTATGTGACAGATCCTTCACCTTTTATACAAGAATATTGGAAACAAAAACTTGGAATATTCCTATATGGAATGAAACCTATTTGGAAAGAAGATGATAATAAAAAAAGAGAAAGAGGATTTGTGGTTTTTAGTGGGCCAATAAACAAAGAACCAGAAGATCCAAGTAAGATTTATGAAATTATCAAAAATACAAGAAACTATGTTCCTGTTGATGCTAGAATAAAAATAAAAAATCCTGCTCCAGTACCCTTTAATTTTTTCCCAAGAGAGATTTCAAAATAGACATAAATTTCTATCCATTTAGTATTAAGCAGAAGTAACTTTTTTTCTAAAAAAATAATTATTAAAAAATAAAATACAGAAAACCTTAAATACTGATTTTCAGATTAGAAAATATGAAAGAACCAAAAAGCACAGATCCATTCCATGTCTTATTAATTTCAATAATTTTTGATCCTGCAAAGAAAAAAATCTTAGTTATGAAGAAAGAAGGAGATCCAGAACTAGGGTCAGAATTTTCATGGGGGTTTCCAGGAACAGAAATACATCATGGGGAAGATATAGATAAAATTCTTAAAAAAAGAGTAAAAGAAAAAACAGGTTTAGACATAAAAAACTTAGGAGCAATATTTTCAAAAATCTATCCTGAAAAAAAAGATTACTTAGCAATATATTTTTTATGTGAGGCTGTAAAAGGAGAACTAAAAGCCTGGGAATTTTATAAAGAGTTAAAATGGGTTTCTCCAGAAGAGCTTGAAAAATTGTTCACAACCTCATTCCACCCAAGATTAAAAGAATATATCATGAATTTAAAATAAAAGAGGTTAAAAAGTGCCCAAATTAAAAAAGTGTAAAATCTGTAATGTATATACTCTAAAAAAAATTTGTCCTAAGTGCAAAAAACCAGTTAATGAGGCACACCATAAATTTCTTGAAGCAAAACCAATCTCAAAATAATTTCTCCTGACCTTCATCCATCAAGGCCTTGCCATAAACTCCATCATAACCTGGCTTAACTTTTATTTTACCTTCCCTATTTTTCAAAATCAATTCAATCAAATTATCATTAACTGCTTTACTCAACAACTCTTGTTTATCTGCATTCAATAAAATATTAAATTCATTTTCAAACATCTTAATCAAATCATTATAAACTTTCCAAACCCTAACACTCTGCATATCTACTCCTAAATTTAAACCAATTAATTCATGAAGGGGCAACAACACATAATAGGGTTTTGCATTAGGTGATTTAAATCCTTGAGGATTTGTTGCAAGTTCTTCAACTCTTGCTTCAACTCCAATAATTAAATTTCTTCCACAAACAGGACAAATTCCATTAAGCTCTTTTGTTTTTTCAGGGCCACATGAAAAATCACAAACCCTATGGCCATCCCAATGATATTTTCCATAAGCAGGATCTGTTTCTATTGTAGCAATAAAATCATTTTCCCTAATTTGCCTAATAACTTCTGCATAAGAATCTGTCTCCCTAAAGATTGTTGCTTCTCTTCCAATCCTAAAAGGCCAAAAACTGTGAGCATCTGAAAAACTAACAATAGATTTATTTTCTAACTCTCCTATTCTCAAATTCATTGAAGGATCAGAACTCATTCCTGTTTCAATAGCATGCACATTATCAAATTCATCTTTAAATGCTTCTTTTAAACTATCAAAACCAGACATTGAACCAAAAATTCCAAACCAAGGAGTCCAAGCATGTGCAGGAATTACTTCTACATCCTCAGATATTTTCCTCATCTCTCTAACAAACTCATCACAAGGAATCTTAAAAATAGGCCTACCATCATAGTCTCTTCTTCCTTTTGTATCTAAATAAGAATTTATTTTTTCTGCAATTTCTATACTAGGAACTAAAATAACTAAATGAACTCTTCTTCCTCTTCTTTGGCTACTTGTAGACGAAGAAGCTAGAGGCTCTGCCTCTTGACTTTCTTGAGTATAAATCAAAGAAATCTCTCCTGTGATTATAAATGGAAAGTCTTGATAATAATAAAATCCTTTTCCATTATCTCTTAATTTATTTATTTCTTCAAACCAAATAGGATGAGTAAAATCCCCTGTTCCTAAAACATTCAACCCTTTTATCTTGGCCCACTTAACTAAATTTTCAAAATCAATATTTTTACTGCATGCCCTAGAAAACCTAGAATGAATATGCAAATCAGTAATCATCCAATCATCTTCAATCATATTTCTTTATTTTATTCTAAGTATATAATTATTTTGATAATGAATAATCTTTTAAATGTAAAATAGTATTATTAAATATGGATAAAAAAATATGGGCCTTAATAATACTAAACACCGTGATGGTAATAGTAATAGTAATAACTTTTTTTCCTGATGTTTTTAGGGGAAAATTAAGTCCAAATCCTTCAGAACTAGTAGAATGTAAAACATTAGAACACAATGGAGACGATAAAGTAAACATAGTCTTTTTTTCACCAGAAAAACAAGCTCAAGAATATGCAGATTTCTTAAGAACAATCGAACCCCTAAATCTACATCAAGAGAGTTTTAATTTTTATTATATAGATGATTATGAACCAGAATGTGAAATATATCAAGGAGTTGCCCTGCTTTGTTATAACAAAGGATTAGTTAAAACATCTGCTTCTTGTCCTAATGATTTTATTGTTGTGATTCAAGATGAAAATAGAAAAATAAGAAGTTCTGCTTACATGAATGTGATGAGTATAAATTCTGCAAATACAAAAAGTGTAATTGCTCATGAATTTGCTCATGTGTTTGCAAATCTAGCTGACGAATATGTTCCAGCAAATCTTCCAAAAAATGCTAAAAATTGTGTGGCAGATTGTTCAAAATTCTCAATAAAAGATGGATGTTTTTTAGGTTGTTCAAAAGCAGACTATTTTCGTTCAATAAACAATGGATTAATGAGGACTCTTTCTGCAACAAGATTTGGAATTTTCAATGAAATGTTAATCACAAACAGATTAACAGACATCATTCAGTCAAGAAACCAACCAGAACCAGATTATGTAATAAAAGGTTCTCCTCCTTGTAATAATGAAGAACATTACCTTATTCATGGAAAATATGGTGGGGGAGCAATGACAATAAAAGAAAGCACAGTTGAATCAGGATGTACAGGGGACGCACACTCAGGAAATATAGAGTATACCCTAAGTTCAGAAAATGGAATCCCTGTAAAACAAGTATTTTTTAACCCAGAATTAATTTATACAGATTCAGGAGAGGAAAATCAAGAAATGATTGATGGAGAAGTTTTTGAAACAGATAAAGATTTTTATCTACAAATTCCAATAATAGAAGGAGTAGAGGTTCTTAAAATTGAAAGAGAAGATCAATCTCTTGCACAAATAGATTTAAGAAATATCATAAAATCAAAAAACCGCCCTTGTCCAAAATAAAACTACATACACTTAGTGGTCCATTTACCTGTTATTTTATCATAAGTAGTAATACAATCAGACCTATAAATAAATTCAAGATCTAAAGTATCTTGGTTATTTAAATCATTTTTCTCTATCTTAAGATTATCTTCATCAACAACAACCCTTAAATTGCTAATTCCAATTTCTCCCACTTCAAAAACAAACCCTACACTTGTAAAACTCTGAGCAGAAACATTAATAAATTTTTCTTCTAAAACATCTCCATTATTATATAATCTTACAGAAACATCTTGTAAACCAACATCTCCATTATTATACACATCAATATTATAAGTTAATTCTTCATTAGCATAATAATAATCATAATCAGGGCTTTCAAATTCAGGAACCAAATCAGCATACCAATCTAGGTCTCTCCACTCTCTCACACCCCAACCAGGACCACCAGGCCCATCATATTCAAAAATATCTTGAATCTCACTAAAACTCATCCCAAGAGCTTTTCCAAAAACATCAATAATATGGGAATCTACATAAAAATTATACCAAGCTTTTTGATTATCTAATTCTAAAGCTTTATCTAAAGTTTCTAAATTATTATTTATTATATTATAAAAATTATTCCAATCTAAACTATAATCATCTCTCAACATTGTAAACATCCAAGCAGTTATATCATAACCAGCACTATCTTGAATAGGATTATCATCATAATCTTTATAATCATTAGCAATATAAGCTTCCCAATTGTGATTTAAACTTCCCTCATAAATATATGTATTTGCTGTTTCTTGATTTATATCTGAATGTGAAACTAAAATATTATATTGATTATATTGAGAAAAACCTTCTGTTAACCAGGTACTATCAAATATTGGGAAAGGGTTTATTGCATGCAATGATTCATGTATTGCTCCAGACATATAAATCCAATGATCACCTAATTCCCCTGGATTATCATAATAAGGTTCTCCATCTACATAATAAGGTCTTTTGCAATGATCTGCATCCATAAAATCTTCGTGTAAAAAAACATTGGCTTCTCCAGAACTAGCATAACCACTCCAACAACTATTATCTGTACCCTCAATATAAATTACTAATTCATTATCGTGAAATTTTTCAGAATTCCAACCAGTAATTGATTCTAATGTATTAAATCTCTCTTCAAAATTATCTAAATAATCCTCTAAATCAGTTGTATGATTATCATAAAAATCCTGTTCAATAAAAACATCAAATCTATCATAAGAACTAATCTCAACCCAAGCTTCTGGATTATAAGTTAATTTAATTGAATTTTCTATTTTTTCAAGAAACTCAGCTTCACTAATTTGGGTTTTTTCTAAATTATCAAAATATTCAGGAAAATCAACAACCAATAAATTTTTTTCCCCATTAACTTCAGATTCATATAAATTATTTTTAATTCTAGTTAATTGAATTTCTGGTAATTGATTAATTTCTTTAAAATCAATAGGAGTTATTTCAACTGCATCATATCTAGTTAAACTCGAAAATCTAACTCCTTCTAATTGAGAAAGAGCCTGAACATTTAAAATATTTAATAATAATAAAATATTAAATAAAATAACAACTAGTAAACTTATTCCAAGGACCCTATTTTTTTCTCTAATATTCATTTAAAATACCACTATTATAGGGTATAAAAACTTTATTATTTTTTCGGTTTTCTGCAATTAAAGTAATATTTAAAAACTCTTTTTCATATTTTTAATAATGAGAAAAAGGGGGGTAAGAATTTTAGTCTTTATTTTTATATTAATTATCTTAAGTTCATTTGTTTCTGCTAGTTGGTTTTCAAATTTTATTGGAAAAATAAGCGGGGCAGCAGGTCAAACAGAAGGAACAAATTGTTTTGATTCAGATGGACAAGATAATTTTTTAACTTCAGGATATGCTTCTTACAATGACCAGTATTATTATGATAGTTGCACAAATTCAATCACAGCCGCAGATTATTATTGTGAAGCAGGAACAAGTACAGGGACCCTCACTGCAAAGGTAATAGTAGAAGGAGATTTAGGATTTACAACAAAAGATTGCACAGAAATTCAATCAGGAATGATTTGTTATGATGGAGCATGTGTATGTCCTGTAAACCCAACAACAGCAGAAAACACAGCATCAACATGTTCTAATGGATTAGATGATGATTGTGATGGTTTAATTGATTGTGGTGATTTTAATTGTGAAGGGCAAAGTTGTGATGTTGGAAAAATCTGTCAAAACGGAGCTTGTGTTTCAGGAGGAATTAGTGCCTGTACAGACAAGGATAAAGATAAATACTCAGTTGAATTAAACCCCATTTATTGTGGAAATGATTGTGATGGGCAAACATGTCTAGGTGGAAATGATTGTAATGATATTGTAGGTAGTGGAGAAAATATTAACCCAGGAGCAACAGAAATCTGTGATGGAGTTGATAATGATTGTGATACACTAATAGATGAAGGATGTATTTGTAATAATTATGACACACAATCATGTGGAGTAACAGATATTGGAGAATGTCAAAAAGGAACCCAAACATGTTCTAATAATGAGTGGGGAGATTGTATAGGGGAAATAACTGCTACAACAGAAATTTGTGATGGATTAGACAATGATTGTGATGGATTAATTGATGAAAATTTAAATTCACCTCTTTGTTCAGAACAAGACGGAGTGTGTGCAGGTTCTACTAAAACTTGTGGAGGAACAAGTAGTTGGATCACATGTACTACAACTAATTATGGAACAGATTATGAAGCAACAGAAACTAGTTGTGATGGATTAGATAATGACTGTGATGGATCTATCGATGAAGGATGTACTTGTACCCCAAATCAAAACCAGTCATGTGGAACAACAGATATTGGAGAATGCCAAAAAGGTAAACAAACCTGTGGAGCTGATAATCAATGGGGTAATTGTGTTGGTGAAATAAGCGCTACAGAAGAATCTTGTGATGGACTAGACAATGATTGTGATGGATTAATTGATGAAAACCTTAACTGTAATGGACAAGATGACAACTCTTCAGAAGATTATCAACCAGCAGAACTAGAAGAAACAGTTGTCTCAAGTTGTTCTGACTCTGATCCTTTAAATGATGTCTATACAGCAGGACAAGTAGATGTATTAATTGATGATTCAGCAGAAGTATATGGAGATATTTGTGTAAATGAAAACCAATTATTTCAATATTCTTGTGATAAAATAAGCGGAGAAGAAGTAACTCTTAAAAAAATAGTTTATACATGCCCAATTGGAAGTAAATGTGCTTATGGTGTTTGTCTAAAAGTTTCATCTACAACCGCACTAACAACAAAATGTGTTGGTTCAGACAAATTATTACCTCTAAAAGCAGAAAATGTTTGCTTTAATGTACAAACAAGAGACATAGAATTAACTTTATTCAAAAGTGCGGAATCTGATGACTTAGAATATTTAGATTTTATAGTCAGATCTAGTGAAGAAACAAATATTTTTACTTGTGGAAAAAATTGTGGAGCATGTGATCTCCTAAACCAAGGAGGAAAAACATATTATATTAATTTAGAAGAAGATAAAACAGTTTTAGGTTTATTACTAAAAAATTCTGATTGTGTAACAGAAGAAATAAAAATAAAGAATTGTGTTTAAAATTGTTACACTACCTAAAAATAAAACTTAACCTCTAACAAAAATATTATTAATTAGATTTTCTTTTAACAATTATCCAAATAACAACAATCACTACAAGAACTGCAATTAAAATCCACAACCAAGTCAACTTTCCACCTTCTCCAAGATCTTCTGCTCTCTGGTCTTCAGATTTTCCTTCTTTTGATTGTTCTTCTGCAATTGTTTCATCAGTAACTTCCTCACTAATAGAAATCACTGTAAACTGAGCTTGTGTAGCTGTTGCATTCTCATCAACAGTAATATCGTTTAAAGTAACACTCAAATCATAAATATTATCATCTGTAATTTCAAATCTCCTAACATCTCCAACAGATAAGGTTGCGTCTTGAGGATCGCTCGCAACTGTTATTTTAACTGTATTAAGTGTTAATTCTTTTAAAGTCACAGTATGTGCTTCTTCATCCACTGTAAATTTAATTTTATCATCTACAGCCAAAGTCTTTGTATATCCTGAATTAAATTGCTCTTCACCAATAACATAAGTCTTTCCAGTTGTAACTGTGGCTCCACCCCCTCCCCCAGAACTAGAACTATCACCACTAGTGCTTGGATTTCCATCTTCATCCCAAGTAGAGAACTCGCAATAAGGTAAATCCCAAATACATTCTACAGCATCTATTAAAGTAGCATCTGTGGTCCTATCTACACAATTATCTCCAGTATCATCACAGTGATACAACTTATTACAAGTATCAGTAAAAGGAATCTTCATTCTACATGTCTCAGGATGTAAATTATTGATTATTTTATCCCTTGTATTAGAAGGCATTCCAACATAGCCCTCTGAGGCATCATGGATAAGGTCAGAAGTACCACTTATTGTCCTAACTTTATCATTTAATCCACTCTTTGTCAAAGTAACATTCAAGAACTCAAAATAAACACTTCCATCTGTTTTTGCAAGTTTAATATTTGCTCTTCTTGCTTCTGTATAATTTGTTTTCATTCCTGCGTTTGGACCACACATTTGTCCTTGTGTATGGTCATAACTTCCATTTTGGTTAAGATCATAAGATACTTGCCAACTACTAGGTATCTTTAACCTTGTCACAAAATTACAATATCCACAACTTGTAGCAGACAATGCAGTTGTGAGATTAGAACATTTACTTACTGCACATCTATTATCTGAATCACAAACCCTTAACTTATAGAAATACTGTGTGTTATTATTCAAATAATATTCTAAAGAAATATTATTTGCACTTCCATAATTATAAATATGTGCTGAATGCCACAACCTATATTCTCTCACAACATCACTCTTTAAAACACCCACGTCATAAATAGTTTTATTTATTCCTAAACATTGTGTATCATTAGCATAAAACAATAAAGTTCCATTTGTAGGTTTACTTGTATCATACATTATTAATGCAGAATCTGAATATTCTTCTATTTTAACCCCTGTAACAGTTGGGCTAGTAGTATCACTATATCCTACTGCATTTACACCTGAACTAGAACAAATACTTGAATATTCACAATCCCAATCAGAACAGTCCACATCATTATCATTATCATCGTCTACACCATTAAAACAATCTTCATAAGATACAAATCCTTGTTTTAAAATATCTTCAAACAACGCCACATCTGCTCCATATGAAAATGCATTATCAATAGCAAAATCAACTGCTCCAGGTGTTGTCCATCCAGGATCTACTGTATCAGAAGGAGTAGTCAAATTATTATCTGTCCCTGCTGTCGCAACTACAACTCTCATGTCTTTAGTCACATTATATAATGCAGGGAACCTTGATAGATCATCTTTTTCTAATGCAATCATTGGACCACCAATTTCAGAACACATTTTCTTCTTATAAGCACTTAATTTAATATCAGTAGCTGTCCATGCCCCATTAGCACATTTATAAGCATTAAAGGTCTCAACAGCTTTATCTTTTGTAGCATTCCATTCTGAGACATATTTAAATCTAAACTCATAACCAACAGCAGAACTATTATGTGTGAGAGCGCAGCTTCCAGCTAATGCCCCATCTGTATCTAAATAAACAAAATATTTAATGGTATCTTCTCCATCTCCAATTCTTTCTGTGCCCATTCCACCATCTGGTCCTGAACCTCCACTCATTCCCATTACAAAAGAACTTATTTTTTCTTTATTACATACACTTGCATTTCCAAAATCATAAACATGAGCTCCAAACCCATATCCATCACCCATATCTTTTAATCCAAATCCACAAATATCAATAGATGCTTGAGTTGTTTCACTTAAATCACAAATATCCCACCCAATTTCTACAGGAGCACCAAAGTCCATTCCCATAAATAAATCATTCATAGCACCAGGATTACACCATCCAGTAACCCATCCACAGCCAGTTGTACTTGAACAAGTAGAACTATCACTTGTTGAAAAACAAGTAGGCTCACATGTTCCCCAATCAGTAGAATTACAATATGTTTCATTATTACATGCGCTCGGATCTGATTGTAGAGTAGAATTACTCCAACACTGATCCATTAAATTACCACACCAACCACCACCAGCATAAGACTCATTATTCCACCAACATCCTCCAGCATCACATGTATCGTTAGTAGTATATTGCCAACAATCAGTAGACCAATCAACATCACACCAAGGATTTATTTCAGGCATCCACCCACAACTAATATTTATTAAAGTTTTGTTAGTACATTGTGATTGATTCCCATCATATTTCCAACACTCAGCACCCATTGAACCACCCATTCCTCCTCCACCAGATATAGCTCCTCCTGAAAAACCTCCATCTTTTGGATCACACCATCCAGGATTTCTCCAGTTACATCCAGTAGTTCCAGAACAATTTGAAGAATCAGAAGTTGTGTTTTCAGTGTAACATGATTGTGATTGTTGTTCTTGACACCAACCAGCTTCACTCTTCCAATAACATCCAGAAACAGTAGAACATGCAATTGAATCTAGGGACATTGTTGAATTAAAGCAAGAAGCTTCACAAGAACTTCCCCAAGTTTCATTTCTCCAACTACACTTTGCACCAACTGCCTCACATTCTGTTTGAGAATCTTTATTCCAACAAACACTCATTTCATTATCACACCATTCAGAGGTTGTATCTCCCCAAGT
>JAFCGC010000001.1 GCA_017608305.1 Candidatus Pacearchaeota archaeon | reverse complement strand
TAGTCAAAATAGATTATATTGATCACAATAGTCAAAATAGATTATATTGATCACAATAGTCAAAATAGATTATATTGATCACAATAGTCAAAATAGATTATATTGATCACAATATATAACCCATGCTTACCAAATTATAAAATATATCTATCAAATCTATTATATATGTTATATAATACCTATTCTTATTATATATATCTAAATGTACATTATTTACTACTTATTCTTATTATATTATATACTTTAAAACATGATATATATAATATATAATATAAATTTTTATAAAATAAATAATAATATAAAAAATCAAATTTTTGTTTATAAATACTTCTATACGAAACAAAGGGGTGGGAATCAAGTATATACTCTTAACTCTATATAATCTCACAGAAAAGTTTATATAATTCTCTTTTTTCACCCAAGTATGCAAACAGAGAAAAATCCATTTAGTGCAATCCTAGGTAAAATGATTGTGACAAAAGAAGGAAAAAGACTAGGGTTTGTTAAGGATATAACCTTTGAAACAAGATCAGGAGAATTAATTAACTTGGTGGTAAAAGATTCAACAATTTATACAAAAAATCTTAATTTAGAAAAAACATCTTCTAATGATCTTTTAATCCCTTATAGTGCCATTATAGCCATAGGTGACTTTGTAATTGTTTCTGAGGAAGATTTAATCTAATTATATTTATGTAAAGATACAAATATTTAAAAATATATTTTTAATTAAAATAAGATGAAACTAATAGGATTTAATTTTACTAAAATAAGTGCTGAAAAATTCCTCGACAAAGTAGATGATCTTAAGATTAATACTCAAATAAACATAGCAGAAATAAAAGAAGTAAGTTCTTCTTTATTTAAAATTAAGGAAAAAATAATCTCAATTAAATTCAACCATAGTTTAATTTATGATCCTGAGTTTGCCAAAATAGAATTAGGAGGAAATTTACTTCTTTCGGTTGAATCTAAGATATCAAAAGAAATTCTAAAACAATGGGAAGAAAAGAAAATGCCAGAGAATTTTAGAGTTGGTTTATTTAATCTTATCTTAAGAAAATCGAGTATAAAGGCACTTGAACTAGAAGAAGAATTCAATCTACCCCTCCATATGAACATTCCTTTAATAAAGAGACAAGAAGAAGAACAAGAAGAAACCAAGTAGAGTTAGAAAGGATTTTAAGCATATTATTCTTGAATTTTATATGAAGATATCAGATCCGAAAAAAGAGAAAATATCAGAACAAATTTTGGCATTTCTTTATTCTATAAACCCAAAACCTTTTTTTACCTCTCATATTGCTCGGGAAATAGCCAGAGACGAAGAATTTATCAAAAAACTCCTATTAGAACTAAAAAATAAGGGTTTAGTAATAGAGATAAAGAAAAATCCAAGCGGCATGGTCTATAGGAAAAGGTCGAGGTGGAGACTCAGCCCAAAAACCTATGAAGCATATAGAAAAAATCAACCTGATAGATTCTGATTAATATATTGAATCATCCTAAACTTTTTATAGTTTTTAGGATTTTCTTTTTAATGGATCCTGTAAAAGATGCTTTTCAAAAAGTTAAGCAAGACATTGAATCTTTGAGAAAAGAAAAAGATTTGCTGAGATTAAGGTTGGCAGGATTACAAGATAGATTAGAAAATATCTATAGGGTTCTTGATGAAATTAATAAAAAAACAGATTATTTAGTAAAAACAAAAGAAAAAGAGGATAAGACATCCAAACAAACAATTGCGACACACCCCTTAAATTCTTCGACACATAACTACCCTTTTGAAGCCTTAAAACCCCAAAATTTACTTATTTCCACTGGAAACCAAGGGGTTCCAACAGACAAACAGACAGACAGACAGACAGACAGACACATAGAAAATTACCCAAAAAACACCCAAATAATACCTGAAAATATCAAGGTCAAAGACCCAAATCCAATCACAAATGCCGCTAGAATTCTTGAATCTTTAGACAGTTTAAAAAAAGAAATTCGCCTTAAATTTAAGAGATTAACAGACAAAGAATGGTTAGTATTTTCAACAATGTATCAACTCGACGAGGAAATAGGGTATTCTGATTATAAAAGCCTTTCCCAGGCCCTTAATCTTACTGAGAGCTCTATTAGAGACTATGTGGGAAGAATAATGAGAAAAGGGATTCCCGTCGACAAAAACAAAATAAATAACAAGTACATTAGGCTTAATATTTCTGATAATCTTAAAAAAATAGCTTCTTTATCAATAATTCTCCAATTAAGAGATCTCTAGATAGTTATTCGGTTAAGAGGATATCTACTTTTAACTCTCTATTTCTTGTTTTTCAAACTTTTTTTAAATAGGTTTTCCCTCTCTTTTTGATATTTTTAATTATTTTTAGTGTTTTTCTTAGAGTTTTTGCTTGTTTTAATTCTCACTTTTGCTTTTTTTAGTAATTTTTCCTTTATTTCCTCAGGAATAAATATTCTCTTTTTACCATTTTTTTCAATAATCTCTTTAATTATTTCACTCTTATGTTTTATCCTATTTAATTGACCCCTAATTGTTGATCTTTCTTTTCCAAGCATAGCGGCTAGATCATCATAACTTAGCTTCATGTCGCTATTTAAAAGTAACCACACGATTGCTCTTTCAGTGACCGAAAATAGGTCTAAATTTGGTGTTTGAACAGCTGTTTGCACACCTGTTTGCACAGCATAAACAGCTGTTTGTTTATCAGAAACAGCCTTGGGTGTTTTAAACAGGCTGTTTGTTTTTAGATCATTCATAATTGAAAGCACATTTTTTATTCCTTCTATTTCTTTTTCTATCGTCGCTAAAAACTTTTTTATACCCTCAAGTTCTTTTTGTTGCAAGTTTTTTTCAGAATCAAGGTGTTTTATCCAACCACTTACAGAACTTATGTCTTTTTTAACATCTTCAAAACCCTTTCGTGTCGCATCTTTTAGTTCTTCTGCCTCTTTTTTTCTCTTAAACCACCCAAACATACCATATAAAAACACCATCTCTTTAAATATTTTTCTCTTTTTCGACGACAAACCTTCTAAAATCCACCAATCAAAAAACACCAAATTATGTGTCGAAGCCCCAGCATTTCCAGTGGAAAAAGGGCTGTTTATAGAAAAAAATTTAGCATAAACAGCTGTTTTAAACAGCAACAAACACTCATAAACAGCCAAACACCCTGTTTAAAATAAAGCAAACACCCAAGACTTTTCCGTCGATAAAACCAAATAAACAGCTGTTTACGACACATAAATACTCAATACGACAGATACTTAGGCAACCTTAGTGCATAACACCCCCCAAAAATCAAGATGAATTAAAAAATTGGAAAAAAAGATAACAAAATATCACAGATATTTTTAAAAATAATAATCAATTGCCTTTAGTTATGGTGAGAACACTTGGAGATGATTTAAAAGAAGGGGGGTATAAAGGGAACTATTATCTTTATACCCAAAATAAAGAATATATTTATGAGGTTCTTGGTGTGGTATGGAATGATGAAGAAGATATACACCTTACATTTATTGAGGCAAAGTATTATTATCTTAATGGAAATTTTAAAGCAGACGATTCTATGATTCTTGGGCCTAGTTTAAAAGATCCTAGGGTTCCAGATGGTTGGAAACCAAAATCTGATTTGCCTGAAAGAGGCCGTGGCCCTTTTTTCCCTAATGAAGACTGGGGGCCTTTTGGAAAAAATCCTTACAAAAAAGGAGGTGATCCTCCCCACCCTTACAAAAAATATTAATTCTTCACTTAGCCAACCTTAGTGCACACATCCTGCAGGCCATAAAAATTAATGGAAAAATTTGGTGAAAAACCACAGATATTTTAGTACAACAATTATTAAATAGTTTTTAATTTAAATAAATTTATGAAATTTAAAGATAGAGATGGAGACAATCTAAGAGAAGGGTTATATATTCACCATAAGAGTCAGGGATATGCTTTTTTTTGAGAGAAGATAATAAAGGGTGGAAAGCTCGGTGTCTATTGTTAATGATTTAGACGGAAGATTATTAGAAAATAGTTTCCTTTTAAAACCCTCTATTAAAAAAGATGTAAACTTTGTTTCTGAATATAGAAGAATGAAAGATCCACAAGGATGTTATAAACTTCACTTAACACATCGTAATAGTCATGATAAGCTCGCTAAATTTATTAATGAGAATGTTTAATTTTAATTTAAATCTCTTTACAAGTTAACATTAGCGAACAAAAATAACATTTCCTTCTGAAATAGTTCGCACAAGGTACATTGTCACTCTTTTTCCTTTGAAAAGATTCGCACAATCATTAACTTAGGGGGTCCTTGTTGCCCGTGAACAATAACTATTTAAACCTAAGTGCACGCTTATTACAAAGGAAAGATGATATTTGAGTTAAATTCTAGAGTCGATATAAAAATCAAACGAGGATATGAAAAATCCATGGCAGAATTAGGAAAATTTTTTGGAATAAATTGGACAAGAAATAGGCCGCGAATCGTTTTGATGAAGAATAGAAAGACAATAGATTTATTTCGAGAGAAGAAAACACCTGACTGGTTAGTAGGGTGGGTTGGAGGGAGAGCAATCTATATCCTAGATAAAAAGGGCTACGAAAAAGAAAGTTGTCACAAGTATTCTGATCAAGAGTATTCCAGATTAATAAAACACGAGCTAGCCCACCTATTTTTTCAAATAGCAGCAAAAAAGGATATTTGCCAACCGGATTGGTTATGGGAAGGGACAGCTATGTTTTTGGATGGAGGATATCCTAGAAGAAGAAAAATAATCAGATTTACAGAGTTCTTGGATTATTATAAGAAATCAGGGCCTGGGGTTTACAAAGAATCTGGCTTTGCGATAAGATTGCTTGTTAATAACTATGGGAAGCAAAAACTCCTCCAATTAGTCAAATCGCTCAAAGATGCAAAGAATCAGACACAATTCAATAAATTATTCAAGAAAATCTATAAATTCACCCCCACTTATAAGAAATTCAACGAAATGCTAAAAAATGACAGAAACTAAACCCCTAGCAGCAATATATATCCGTGTTTCAACAGAAGAACAAGCCAGACACGGAGTCTCGCTTGGAGCACAAGAAGAGGCATTACAAAATTATGCAAAGGCACTAGGTTTTGAGGTCTGTAGAATTTACAAAGATGAAGGGAAATCAGGAAAAGATCTAAAAGGCAGACCAGAAATAACACAATTATTAGAAGATGCTGAAGCTAAGAAATTCCAAGCTATTTTTATATATAAACTTGATCGGTTCTCAAGAAGTTTAAGAGATCTAATTAATACTATAGAAAAACTAAAAGAGTGGGATATTGAGTTTGTTTCTTTACAAGATAAAATAGACACAACTAGCGCCAATGGGAAATTTATGTTTCATATAATCTCGGCTATGGCGGAATTTGAAAGAAATGTTACGGGAGAAAGGACAAAATTCTCTATGGATAAAAAAGTGAGAGATGGTAGCCCAATTACAAGAGCACCATTTGGATATAGAATGGAAGATAAAAATCTAGTTCCCACAGAACACTCTTATCAAGTTCAAGAAATTTTTCAAGAATTCCTGAATTCTAATGATAGTCTAACTAAAATATCTAAAAAATACGGGTTTAGTGTTAATGGACTCAAGAAAATTTTGACTAATGTAACATATCTCGGTAAGAATAAGTTTGATAAACAAGTTCACCAAGGAACACACCAACAACTTATTTCCTCGACGCTATTTAATCATGTTCAAAATAAATTAGAGAAGTTGGGAATAAAAAAGATTTAAAATGACAAAAAAATTCAGTTTTTTTCATAAACACCCAGAATTATATGAAAAAGGATTTGATTACAGAAAAGTAGACCAACAGGTAAATTTCTTAGATAAAGTATTTTTAAAATACAAGGTAAAAAGTGTTTTGGATATCGCATGTGGGCATACTCCTCAGGGAAGAAAATTAGCTAAAAAGGGCTACAAGGTTACAGGAATTGATTTATCTGGTTCATTATTGAAGTTGGCAAGCAAAAGAGCCAAGGAGGAGGGGGTTAAAATAAAACTTTATAAGAAAGACATGAAGAAATTTAAAGTTGGAAAATTTGATGCCGCATACATAATGTTTTCTTCAATACTTCATATGAATAAAGAAAAAGATTTAGTATCACATTTTAAATCAGTTAATAGTAATTTAAAGAAAGGGGGATTGTATATTATTGATTTATCCAGTCTGCCTTTCGAATTCCCAAATAAACCAGCAAAGTACAGCGTTAAGAAGGGAGATTTGACAACAGAGATGATTTATGCCCCTTCCAAAACTTCTAAATCCCAAGCCAAATTTACCTGCATAAGTTTGCTCAAAGATAAAAAAGTCAATGAGACTTTTTCAATTGTTTTGAGATATTTGCCCCTAGTCCTTTTAATTAAACTAGCTAAACAAACAGGGTTTGAGGTCAAGGAGCTTTACAAAGATTTTACTCGCAGTAAGACATTGAACAAAAAAAAGGAGGAATATATTGCAGTATTAAGGAAAAAATGACAAAAAAACCACAAATAAAAGCAATAATCTTTGATGTGGGGGGAGTATTGTTCTTACCAAAAAATCCAACTATAATTAAAAAAAGGGGACACTGCACACTTGGAGTTCATCAACAAATTTCAAATAAATTAAAAATATCATTAGATCAATGGTTTGATTTAATTGATTCAATTTATGCTGATTCAATTGAAGGGAGAGCAACTGAAAAAAAAGCCTTGTCTGTTATTTCTAGAAACATCAAAACAAACCCAGGAAAATTAAAAAAAATAATTTTAAGAGCTTATTTAAACAATTTTACTCAAAACAAAAAACTATATTCTCTTGCCTTTAAATTAAAAAAATTAGGATATAAAATAGCAATTCTTTCGGACCAATGGCCTGTTTCTCAAGAGGCTTTAATGCCAAAAAAACTTTACAAAAATTTTGATCAAGTAATTGTTTCTTGCAATGTTGGCATGAGAAAACCAAATCCTAAAATTTATAGGTTATTATTAAAAAAACTCAAACTTCCTGCCAAAAACACTGTTTTTATTGATAATCAGACCTGGAATATCAAACCAGCAAAAAAACTAGGCATGAAAACAATTCTTTTTAAGGATAATAAACAATGTTTTAGAGAATTAAAGAAGCTGGGGATAAAGAAAGTATAAAATGAAAACAACATCAAAACAATTTTTTGAACTTATTAACTTTGGAAAAGAAATTGTTGCTTTATGTAATAAATTAAACATCATGCCAGTTGTGCATGGTAGTCTAGCTGTTTATTATTATTATACTAAAGATAAAAATATGGAAATTCATGATATTGATTTTTTAGTTCCAGATAGGTGTTATGATAAAGTTATCAAAATAGTAAAAAGTAAAAAAATTAGTCACAAAAATATAAAAGAGTGGCATGTTCTTCAGATCTTTAAGAATAGATTAAAGATAGAGATCGATTCCATTGAATACAATCCCAAAGAGAAAAGAAATAATAAAAAAATCTCAAAGGATCTTAAAGTCTCTTTGGATTCAATTGAATATCATTATAAAGATCCAAAGAAAAACAAACCCTTTCCAAAAGATTTTAAATATTTTAATTTAAATGGATTAAAATGTAATGTTTTGAGTTTAGAAAGTTTGAAGAAGTTCTATAAAATGGCCCACGGCCGTTCAAGTGAAGATAAAGTAAAGTTAAAAGAAAAAATAGATATGCTGGCAAAGATAAAATGAAAACAATATTAAAATACATAATTCTCTTATTGTTTGCAATAATTCTAGGAGGATTTGTTGGGTGGCTTATAACTGATTATCTTAATATTACTTCAACAGCTGCACTTAACACAATAAGGGGGGCCTGGATCCTAGGAATTGTGGTGGGATTGATTATTGGAATAAACTGGAAGAAGTGGAAGGAGTTTTGGCAGAAAGCAACTAAACCAAGTTAGTTGGAATATAATAGATAATGGTTGTGATGGAAAATATGATGAGTTAGTAACCCCCCATAGAAATTACTTCTATGGGCATAGAGAATTTGGCAAATTCAAGGCTAAAGGACCTGTTTATCAAAGAGGGCAAGGAGACTCTGCAGGAGAATATGCATTAGATGTTGCAAGAAAGTTAGTTGATCATAAGAATTATTTCTCAAAAATGGCCGGAAATGATAAAGAATTTTATTGGCTTTGTAGAGTGGATGATTTTGATGAAGATGGCTCAGCAGATAAAATATCTTGGCCAAGAATGGGGGATAAAATGCCTGTTTATGAAAAGCCGTTTCCTAAAGGGATACAAGAAAAAGCAGATGAAGTGGTTTTGTTTGAAACTTATATCTTGGATCACTTAAACTCAAAAAAATAATTCCAAACAAATTCTCACTCAAACATATCCTTTCTTGAACAATTATTCTTTTAAAACAATAAGATTTTTTATTATATGCATAAAAAAGGAGGGCAAAAACCTAATTTAATTCTTCCAAAAAATACTCTTTATGTTGCCTATGATGAATCTAATCATGGAAAATTTCCCGAAATAGATGTTGTAACTTTATCTGGCTTGGAAAAATATATAAAAAAAGGAACTTTTCCCAAACAAAGGAAAAAACTACCTTCTCTCAGAACAGGCCCTTACAAAGACTATTTTTTTCTTCTGGCTTCTGAAGTAGATTGTAAAAGAATTCCTCCAAAAGAACTTCTTGGAGTAACTATTGTAAGTTTAATTGAAGAGTCTATAGGTCTTCCAAATTTGGAATTTTTAGAATTATTTGTTGATGGAGAACATAGACTCCCTTATAGAAAATATGTTAAGGATATTATTTCAGAACGGTGTTTCTTTCCAAGAAAAAACATTAATCTTAATTATGGAGCAAATTTTGATAGACAATATCCTTTAGTTAATTGGGCTGATAATCTTGCACACTATCTTTTTAGAAAATGTTCTCCAGAAAAACTTTCTAGAAATCCAAAGAGAAGAAATTTTATCAAATAATCATCTATAACTTGTCTGTCTCTTTTTCCTAGCCTTACTATCCCCTGGTTTATATGCTTCTTTTCTCCTAACATCAGCTATAAGAAGGCTCCAATCATATTTTAAAAATTCTTCTTTGAGTTTTTTAGATCCAGAAAATTTTATAATTGATCTTGCCAAAGCAAGTCTAGCAGCTTCAATTTGACTTTTCTCTCCTCCTCCCCTCACACCAATAGAAACATCAAAATTTAGTTTCCCAAGAGTTGCTTCAGCAATTTTAAGAGGTTCTTCTATTTGAAGTTTGTCAAAATATTGGAGTTTTGAATAGTCTTTTTTATTTAATAAAATTTTGCCTGTTCCCTCTTTAATTATCGCTCTTGCAACAGCCCTTTTTCTTTTTCCTGATGTAATTATTATCTTACTCATTTTGCAATTTCTTTCAGTAGGATATATTTACTTTTTCTTTCTTTTTTAGAAGTTATTTTCTTTTCATCTTCAAATTCTTTTGGAATTCCCTTATAACACTTTATTCTCTTGAATGCCTCTCTCCCTCTTCCTTTTCTATGATCAGGGAGCATACCTCTTATTGTTCTTTTAACAACAATATAAGATGCTCTTGGATGTTTTGGTCCTTTTTGACTACTTCCCACTCTTCTCCTTTTTATTTCAAAATCTTTTTGGAGATTTATTTTACTTCCAGTTATTCTTATCTCTTCACAATTTAAAACTATAATTTCTTCTCCTTTTAGCGCTTCTTTAGCAACATAACTAGCAAGCCTACCCAAAATAGCTCCTTTTCCATCGATTATTTTTGTCATTTTAATATTTTTACCCCTTTCAGTTCAGGGTTAGATTTAATTTCATCTATTATATTAATAGCTTTTCCTCCAGCTTTAATTATTTTTTCTTTTGCTTTATTACTAAAATTAAATGCAACTACTTTATTTTTTCCAACCTCTCCTTGACTCAAAACTTTTCCAGGAATCACAACATCTTCTTTTATTTCACTAAGATTAATATTTGCCCAATTTTTCCTTGGACCAGAAAGAACTTCAGCAATTTTATTCCAATTTTTATGTTTTTTTGCGATCCGAATAGTTTCAACTAATTCTGGATTTGTTTTTCTTTTTGTTTGTTTTTCTATTTTTGTTTTACTTTTCATTTTTAATCTAGCAAGAAGTAATTAACTTCCCGCTAACGCCGAGTTTAAGGACGAGAGAATTTTAAATTCATCCCGAGATCTTGAACGAGCTTTTGACTCGCAGGTAAAAAAACCAAGATGATTTGAGTATTTAAAACCTCCTAATTATGGGGTATGAGTTTATTTTTTCAATAAATTCCCTATTTCTTCTTTAATTGTAGGGAAAAAAGAGGTTTGATTTTTTATCCCCAAGTATTCTAAAATATCTCCCTCAATCTTTTCGGAATAGTTGTTTTTGATATATTCTTTTGCACTTTTCCCTAGGTTAAAATTCATCTTATTGGCATGAATAATTAGTTTAGCAATTGTAGGTCCAACTTTCATATAGTTATTTAGAACATTAATCTCTTTTTTATAGATATCTTGAAGGGCGCGATAATTATAAAGATGGCCGCTTTTGAGGTTATATGCTAAGGAGCTTGTAGAAAAATCCACCCCCTTCAAAGCATTTTCCAAATTTTTTTCTAAGGGCGGGGTTTGGTTTAGAAAATAAATTTCTTGCAAATTCAAAATATCTATGTTAAAATTAAGAGAAGTTAATTTAAGAGAACCTTTACCAGAAAATATTCTCCTTTCAAGGTGGTTGGTCTTTTTTTCAAAAGACAAATCATCTACGAGTAAATCTAGGTCCTTTGTTTGAATTGAGAGGCCATACTCTTTTTCCACAATACAATCTCTGATAAAACCCCCCCAAATAAAAATCTTTTCTAAAGGAAATAATTTGATTATTTCATTATGTTCTTTTTCATATTTAATTCTCTCTAACTTAAATAAAATAGAATCAGTAATTTTCTGGTCGGAGATAATTTCCATATTGTTGGATTTAAGAATTAACTTATAAAACCTTCTACTCCCTATGCGGAGTAAAGGATTCGAACCTTCGTAAGCACTAAGCTAACAGATTTTGAGTCTGTCCCGTTTGACCGCTCCGGCAACTCCGCTTATTTTTACAACTAATTATCTATATAAAAAGGTTTAGAATTATCACTTACCAATCTTTTTTGAAGCTTCTGTTAAATCTTTTTTAAGCACATTAATAGCTTTTTTGAAAATATCTTCCACACTTATTTGACCAAAAGATTCAATACTAATCATCAATTCTTTTGTAGGAACAATTTGAATAGGTTCTTTTCCTTGTTTTTTACACTCTTCAACACAAGAATCACAAATATCACACAAATAATTGTCTTTAACAATTATTTTTCCATTTTCTAGGCCCAATATTTTTTGTGGGCAAACTTCAACGACTTCCTTAGGACAATCTTTATTTATTTTTAGATCAACAATATTTCTGTAAAACATTAGTCCTGGGGAAAATTTTGAATGCTCTGTTCCCTTACCTGATTTTACAAAAGCCACAATTTCTAATTCTTGGCCTTTTTTTAAAACAGTGATAGGAATTTTATCATATACTTGTTTTATGGGCCCAATTAATTCTCCAGAATAAACTATTCCTTCTTTTTTTGAATTTAATTTAAGCTTAAAGGGTTCTTTTTTACCTTCTTTTTTTTCTGATTTTAAAGGGATTAATGCCATTCTATGGGCAATTGTTTCATCATATAATGGAGAATCGTTTAGAGATATTTCCACTTCATCAATAGCCATTACTGGGATTTGATTAGTATATCTTCTTATAGAATTTGCTAAGCTCTCTTCTATCTCTGCCACAAATGAGATCTTATTATCTTTTTTATTTGTTATTTTCATCTTAAAATATCATAAAATGCCTATTTAAATCTTAAGGTCTCCTCCCCTAGGACTTATTTTTAAGGCCTCCTTCCTCTTCGGCCTCCTTTTTTCTTTGGGCCTCCTCTAGGGATTCTTGTTGTATCGAGTATATTTAAAATTCTAAAACCCTCTCTTGATAGGCTTTTAACTATTGCATGGGCACCAGGTCCAGGTGCAGGATTTCTTGTTTTAGCTCTTATTCTCACATACAAAGATTTTACCCCAAGGTCTTTAATATTTTCTGCTATTCTTTTTGTGATAAACATGGCGATTGTAGGATTTGCTTTAAGTCTCCCATGTTTTGTAACCATTCCCCCAGTAACCTTTGAAATGGTTTTTCCAGACATGTCTGTGACATGAACAATTGTATTATTAAAAGAGGTATAAATATTGACCACTGCCTCTATATTTTTGTCTTTTTTCTTTTCAGGGGCTTTTTCTAGTTTTGTTGTTTCTTTTTCTACCATTATCCTTTATTTGTTTTTTTAGCCTCCTTTTTCTTAACACTTATTTTGTCCTCTAGATCTAATGAAACAATATAAGAAGGACTATTGACTACTTTTTTATCTACAAGAACTTTTTTGTGAACAATTAATTGTCTAGCTTGTTTTGGAGTGGTAGTAAGTTTTTTCTCAAACACAACTGTTTGAAGTCTTCTTTTCAGATAATCTTTTTTTTCTAAACCCAAAATATCTGAAATAGAATTTACTTTTAAACCCATTTTTTTTAATCTTTCAAATAATGCTTGTTGTTCTTTTGGATCTGCAGAAATTAATTTTTTTGCCTTTTCTCTCATAGATTTAATTTTAGCATTTGCTTTCCAAATTTCTTTTTTATTTTTTAATCCAAAATCCTTTTTGATTTTTGATTCTTCGTCTATTCTTAATTTGTCAAAAGGTCTTTTTGGTCTTGAATACTGTTTGTGTTTTCTTTTCATTTGAAATTGTTTTTATTTATTTTTTCTTCTTTTTAATTCCTGTTCCTTTTTTTCTATTTTTTCTGAAATTTCCTTTAGTTCTTTGCCCTCTTACAGGAAGTCCTGCAGAATGTCTTATTCCTCTATAACTTTTTATTTGTTTGAGTCTCTTCAAATCAAATTCATTTCTTAATTCAAGATCACTTCCATTTAGGTGTTTATTTTCACCTGTTTCTGGATCTTTTTTTCTATTCAATAAGTATTCGGGAACTTTAGGGTCTTTGATAAATTCTGATATTTTTTTTATTTCCCCTTCAGTTAAAGAACCCACTTTTCTTTTTTTATCAAGCTTTAGAATTTGACATATAGCATTTGATAAACTCCACGAAACTCCTTTTATCTTTGCCAAGCCCGCATAAATGCTTGTTTTTCCTTCTATGTCTGTAGAAAGGATTCTAATAACTCTTTCTTCTTCTTTAGTTTGTTTTTGTTGAATTGATTCCATTTTAATTTATAAATAAATTATATCTTTCCACATTAGTTAGTTCTTGAATAATTCTTCTTTCAATAGCTTTTTGAGGGTCTGGTAGATTTTGAATTCTTTTTTTCATTTCTTCAAAATTCTCAAACTTCTTTTCTTTTCTTTGGGTTATTATTTCCTTCATGTGTTTTTTTCCAAATCCAGGCAAAAGCTCTATTTGATGTATTCTTTTATTTATTGCATCTGATTCATTGAAAAAATTCACAAATTTTTGCTTATTACTTCTTACCATATTATTTATGAACTCTTCTAATTGTTGTTTAGCTGATTCAGTCAATTTCTCCTTGTTTAATCTTCCAAGGATATAATAAATTTTGGGTCTTTTTCCCTCACCAATATAAACTTTTTCCCCAATTTCAAGACTAACCCCTCTCCTGGGAACTAGTTCTAGAAGTGTAAAATTACTTTCACCTATAGCTTGGGCTATAGGCATCATTTTCCTGTCCAAAGGATATCCATTTGGTAAGTATTCTAAGATTATTGCATGTTCTTCTTTTGCCATTTTCTTTAGTTAAACTCTTTAATTGTGTCAAGTAGTTTTTGAATTTCATCTTCATTTAGACTAACATCACTGAAAATCTGGTTTATGTCTTCTTTGTTTTTTGGAAGTAATTCTATTAATTTATTTATGTGTTTTTCATCTATTTTAATTAGATCCAACGCTTCAATTTTATTTCTAAGATCTTTAGATTGTGTTTGTTTTAGTTTTGTGAATTTTTTTACAAATCCCAATAATTCCCCTTCATTTTCTTTAGTTTTATCAAGAATATCTTGGATTTCAACAAGGTTTATTGGTTCTGTATTTTTTATCATTGTACTTTAATTTGTTTTATTTTTTTTAAATGTACTGGTTCTATTAAAAATTTCTTTTCTTTATTCTGGTCCTTTATATTTATAATATATGCTTTTCCTCTTTTCCCTTCAATAATTCCTGTTTTCCCATTTATTCTAGAAGGAAATTTGGGTTGTAAAGTCCTATCTTGACTAATTGCCACACTATCTCCTTTTTTAAGCTCTTGAAAGTACTTACTAAGTTTTATTTTTCCCCTTGTTCTAATCTTTTTTTTCCTAACCATAAACTACCGAGAAAAATTCTATTTAAAAAACTATCTAAACTTGAAATTCACTAGAAAAATTAGAAATAGTACCTGGTTTGCACAAGTCTCCATTGCTTCTCGCATTTTCCATATTTTGGACTATTGCATTGAACATTTTATCTCCCCACACCCTTTTCCCACATTTTTCGCAAAAATCTATCACACTCTCGTCAGGGAGTTCAATTTGACAATAAAGACATTTTTTACTCATTTCATAATCACCAATTTTTTATTTTAATTCTTTTTGAAAATAAAATTAGTATATAAACTTTTGTTGTGTTTTGAAAGTTATTCATACTCAAACTCAAATTAAAGATAGTAAAACATTACAAGTTTTACTCATAACGTAAAGCGTCCACTACATTTGTTTTACTTGCCTGCATTGCCGGAAGAACTCCGGAAACAGCCCCAATAATAAAACCAAAACCTAAACAACCAAAAATTAAATATGCAGGTGCAGCTGCTTGTAAAAGGGTTGTTCCTAATTGATTAATTGCAATAAATTCAATTAATTTACTGACTCCAAAACCCAGACCAACCCCAATTATAGCCCCTACAAGACCCAATAGTCCAGACTCAATTAAAAAGATCATTAAAACATCTTTATTTTGTGCACCAATAGCTTTCATTACCCCTATTTCACTTGTTCTTTCAATCACAGAAGTGTACATTGTGTTTGCAATTCCAATTCCCCCAACAATTAGAGAAATAGCCGCAACACCTGCTAAAAAACTAGTAACAATATTAAGTATATTCCCAAAACTTTCTAAAAGTTCTTCAGGAGTCATTATGCCAAAGTCTTGAGTTTTTTCAGTAACGCCTCTTGCTTTTCTTAATTTTTCCTCGACTCTTTGCGCAACTTCTTTAACATCTTCCCCTTCATCGACTTGAACAACAATCCAATCCACTCTTTCTGGTTCATTAAATAAATTTCTTGCTACCCCTATATCCATAATAATTATTCTATCATCATCTGGATTTCCTATGAGTTTTAAAATTCCTTTTACCTTGAAATCTTGATCATTAATTGTTATTTTATTTCCAACTCTAACTTGTTTTCCTAAAGTATTTCCTGTCTTGTATAAATTACCAATAACAATTCCAGAATCTCCTTCTTGGATAAATCTTCCATCTTCTACTTCAAGACTTCCTGTTTCAATATAAAGATCTGTGTCTGTAGAAACCCCCCAAACAAGAGAGTATCTTGTTTTGTCTCCAAACTCTAGCTTAGCATTTCCAGCAAGATAATAAGAGACTTGTTTTACTCCTCTAACTTTTTTTATTGTTTCAACATCATCTTCTGTTAAAAGAACTCCTCCAACACTTCCAGGAGGACCTAAAAATCCTGTTGCAGGCTGCACAAAAAATTTATCTGCACCAAGCAACTCAAATTGTTCTTTAACTGCATTTTGCAAGCCCAAGGATAAACTAACAAGCATGAATATTGTCGCAATAGCTACAAAAATTCCTAACATGGTTAAGAGTGTTCTTAACTTTCTATTTTTCAAGTTTCTAATTGCTAATGTGAAATAGTCTGATATCATTTTTTATTTTTCCCTACTTTTAATTCAATTAATTTTTTTAGTGTGGGTTTATCTAAATTTTGATGAGTGTGTTCTAATCTTATATTTTCTTCTGGAGTAAGGTTTTTTCCAGAAAATTCTAGATCTATTTTGATTTTTTTAGAATCAAATCTTTTTTTCTCAAAAACTTCTATAACATATTCTGCACCATAACCAGAATTAATTGCATGATCATATTGTTTTTTAAATAAATTAACTTTCTTCCATGCAATAAAACGATCGTATTGGTGTTCATGAACAAGATAATCTATTGTTTGCCCTTGACTATTAAAATATTTTTTTGAAGTTTGTTTATATTTCATTTTTTAATTTCTCCATTTATAATAAGATCTTTTAGATTATGCTCCCTATGCTTCCCATAAGCCATTACTACAACATTCTTCCCTCTTTTTGCAGATTCAATGGCAGGATAAATAGTAAGCGCAGTTGTTTTAGTCCAATTATAATCAGAATTTAATTCTTGTAATTTCTTTTTTGTATTAATAAAATCTTTTGAAGGAAGATGCATTACTTTATCAAATCCTATTTTTCCTGTGTTTGCCCATAAAAGCAACAAATACCTACTTGGCCCAGCAGCATGAAGAGGGGCCACCGCATAATGTTTGTTCCAATTTTTTAAAGAATAATTTCTTAATTTATTTTTAGCAAAAGATTTAATTTGTGAAGAATTTGTTAAGTCTATTTTTGAATCTACTGTCATATTAATTTTAGGTTCAACAACAAAAGTACTACAATCAGAAAATTTTTGTTTTATTTTATGTCCAATTCCATATAAATTTGACCCACTCGCAATACACCAATATGTTTCATCAGGTTTAATAGATAATTCCTCAAGTTTATTAACAACTTTGTTTCCGATTGGGGCCAAAGCTTGGGCACCATATAATGCTTGGTGGAAAGGAATTAAATCATTTCTAGAAGAAAGAACTTCTGCTTGCTTATCCACATAACCTTCTTCTCCCAAACCTTCTCCATGGATCACTTCAATAGGATATCTCTCAAATACTTCTTTGTCCGGGATGTGTTCCCGGGCCATAACTGCAACAGCCTTTCTTCCTAATTTTCCTGAATGAAACCCTAAGGCGTCTAGTGCTGAAAATCCGACACCATCAAATAATTTATGATTTGGATTCTGGTTTAATGCTTCCTGAATTCTAGGGGTTTTTATCAAATTCTCATACATCCAAAATTTTGGATTTGCCAAATCTTTGTTTCCCCCTAATTTATCGGCATAGGCTTTATCTCCCCTAACTACTAAAACATGGCCTTTTGTTCCAAGTTCTTTTTTTAAATCTGTAATTTCTACAGTTCCCTCATAAGTTTCACTAACTTTATCTACACTATAAGCATTAATTATTTCTTTCATAATTCCCATCTTCAACTCCTCAAGGCATCAACAACATTTAATTTACTTGCTTGGATTGCAGGAAGAATTCCTGATAAAACTCCAACAAAAAATGAAAAACCAATAGCTCCGAATAATAAAGCATAATTAACACTGACAATAAATAAATCTCCTCCAAGAGCTGAGTTTGCTGCTGCAGAAGCCCCTAGAGCTGCTCCTAAACCAATTAAAGCTCCAATAATTCCCCCGACCAAACCTAATAGCCCAGCTTCAATTAAAAAGACAAATAAAATATCTTTGTTTTCAGCTCCAATTGCTTTCATGATTCCTATTTCTTTTGTTCTCTCCACTACAGAAGTATACATTGTGTTTGCTATTCCAACACCCCCAACAAACAACGAAATCATTGCAATTCCAATAACAATTACATTTACAATATTTAAAATATCATTTACTCCTTCTAAAGCTTGTAAAGGAGTTTCAACTGAAAAAGTTTCTTCACCTAATTTTTCATTTCTATCATTTCTAAGTTTTCTTTCAATTCCTTGGCCAACTTCTTCAATATCATCTTTATCTTGAACTTGAACAATAAGCATATCAAATTCTTTTCCTTGAGTATCGAATAATTCTTCCATATCATCATTTAACATTAAAACCATATAATTTAATTGAAGTGAAGAAGATCTTTCTAAAAAGCCCCCTATTTCAAAACCTTTTCCATTGATTTTTACTTTTTTTCCAACTGCAAATGGTTTTTCAAAATCTTCTGTGTCTAAAAAACCATTTCCAAGAAGAATTTTTCCTTGGTCCCCATCTTTGAGTAATTTTCCTTGTTCTGCTTCAATCCCCATAGAATCATAAACTACCTTATTAAGATCTTTTTCTTCAGGAATATCTATAGCATATCCAAATCCAGAAACACCATTATATTCTAAACTCCCAACCCTCACAAGCCTGGGAACTACTTTATCCACTCCCCTAACATTTTCTAATATCTTAATATCATGGTCATTAAGTTTTTCAATAACAGTGCTTCCTGGGGGACCAAAACCAGTGCCTTTATTTTGAATAGTGAGTTTATCAACAGATAGGCTTCCAAATTGACCTATTACTGCTGTTTTAAGTCCAGCACCTAGAGATATAAGGGCGACCACAGCCGCAATACCAATAAATATGCCAAGCATGGTTAACCAACTTCTTAATCCACGTTTACGTAGGTTATTAAATGCTAATGAGAAATAATCAGATATCATAGGAGTTACCTCCACGATAATCTTTCCATACGAATTAAATTACCTATTAGGTTAGGATATTGTGGATTAGAAGGAGTTATCATCTCTACTTGGGCAAAAAGAGGGTCATAGGTAATAAGATCTCCTGTAAATCCAATTTCTCCTTTTTTTAAAAAAAGTTTTTCTATGTTTGGAACCACTCGTCCTAATGGGTTTTTATCAGAACATCTTGTGAATAAATACTTTTCTGATACCCCTTTCTTAGTTACTCCGAGATAAATATAATGTTCTGTTTTTGTGTTCTGAATTCCTTTTGGATTATGGACCTTTGTTAAGCTAATTTTCCTTCCCATAGATTTTTCTAATTCATCTAAACTATTTATTTTTTGAACGACCATTTTAATTATTTCCTCCTATTACTAGATTAAATTCAGGGTCAGAAGGACTGAGAGGATTAATCTCTCCTGAAGAAGTGTCATATAGCATAAGTTCTCCATTAAATTTATTCCCTTCTTCTTTTTTAACACATAAATATTTCTTACTGTATGTTCCATCTAGCTCGGTTCCAATTAAATGAACTATTTTTTCTTTTTCGGAATATGTTTCAGGAATTACCACTTTAATTGGCCCCACTTTATTCCCTGTAATCCTCTGCAATTCTTCTAAACTTTTTATTTTAAATGACATTTTAATCACTTCCTCCTTCATTCTTAAGTAAAATAGACATAAATCCTTCATACCTTGAATCACTAGGAACACAAATTCTTGTAATCATTTCTCTTGGTTGGTGAAAATTTATCCCGAGATAAATAATCTTTCCATCTGAATTAGAAGGGGCAATTTGTTCTTCTGGAATTTCTCTTACTTGAATATTGCAGAGGTTTGAACTTGTTTCTTTTTCTGGAATTTGAGTCAAAAAAAGATGCAGGCTCCCAGGGGTTTTTCCCGCATAAGTTTCTAGAAAAGCATAGCGAGGATCTTTTGGGTAATCTACTATTTCCACCCTTTTTCCAACAGCATTTCCCAATTCATCTAAACTATTTATTTTTTCAATTGGCATTTTAATCAATTGCCTCATTTTTTTGTTCTAATGAAGTAAAATTCACATCAAGGTGTTTTGCCACCTTTATTAAAGCAGTTGCCATCTTTTGATCATACTTTTTTGTATTAATTCCCCCCTTGATTGCCCTGTTTCTTGCTTTTCTATATTTGCATCCTAAATTAAATAGATTTTCTTTTGTAATGTTTGGAAAAGGATCATTTGGGTTAAGGAAGTCTTCTAAATAACTTTTGCTTGCAAAACGCCATATCTCTAAATCTCTTATTAAAATTTTCCGTCCTATTTTTTCTAAATATCTGTGTTGTTTATCCATTTTATTCATTTCCTCCTCTTCTTCCTTCTCCCCATTTTATCTTTAAAACTTTTTTACATAAAGATTCTATTTTTGAAAGTTGTAAAGGTTCAAAAATTTCTTTTCCAATATTTTTATTATATTTTTTATAAGCTTGAATTTGTGTGAAAAGTATTTCAGCATTTTTTTTAGCGTGAATTAATTGTGTTAGAGAAAAATTTTCCCCATCAAAATCTTCTAATTTAGCAGAATGATAACCAATTAATCTAGTTATATTCCCAAATGAACCAACTTCTTGCTCATTATATGAGTCTTTATTTGTTTTTTTATCATAAAGTGGAATCATTTTCTTTTATTTTTCCTTTTCTTTTTAATCTTTCTATAAATTATCCAAGCAACAATTAAAACAACCACAACACTAATATAAACTCCTGTGTTGCTTTTCTTAATTATTCCAAGTTCTAAAGCTTGTTCTCTAGTATAAACTTTGAATTTTAAATTAATTGTTTCTGTGTGTTCTTGATTATCAAAATCTTTATAAGTCATTTTAGCTGAAAGTGTAGGATTTGCATCTTGATAGATTACATCAAATGTCGCAATATCCGAATCATCTGAATTAACTGTTCCGATAAATATTTTGCCTTTTGACAATAATTCAAAACCCTGAGGAAAAACTTGAACACTAACTGACTTAATATCTCCAAGACCCTTATTAATTATTTCTAAAGAAACTCTTCCTTCTTGACCAACAATCGCATTATCTCTTACTTCTACTCCAAAATCAAGTTCTGTTTTTGCACTAACTCTAATCCCAAATGTTCCTTTTTTGTCTTCTTTTTCATCTTCATCAACATTAGTATATTTTACTTCATAAGGTATTTGATAATCTCCAGGGATAATGTTTGTTGAAGCTTTTATTTTAAAACTCGCACTGTCATCATCATCTTCATCAAGATCATCTAAATCTTTTTCAGAACTTCCAATTATGGTAAAAGGAAGACTTATTGGTGTTCCACCCGGAAGCTCAATGAAAGTACTTAATTGAATAGAAACATCCTCCATATCAAAATCTTCATTATTGTCAACATTAATTTTAACTGTTTTTTCCTCTCCAGCATAAAGTGTCACATAATCTGCATCAACAATAAGAGCACTCGCAAAACTAATGCTCATTAAAAACATCAGTGCGATTATTGGTATTATTTTATTCATCATTTTCCTTTAATTTTTCACATAAGGAAGGTTTTTAAATATTTCGATATTGTTACTTCTGAATGATTACAACAATTAGCATATTTCATTTATCAACCTTGTAAGCAGAAGTTTTTTGGTTTTTCCATTTCCCTTTGACTTTTTTTTCAAGATTTTCTATTTTCCCATCTCTTATAGAATAAATTGTCTTTGCATATTCTCTTGCAATTTCAGAATCATGCGTAACAATAATAATTGTCCTGCCTTTTTCATTAAGTTGTTGTAAGAAAGTCATGACTCTATTGCCTGTTTTTGTATCTAGATTTCCTGTTGGTTCATCTGCTAAAATAATCTCTGGTTTATTTGCCAAAGCCCTTGCAATGGCAACTCTTTGTTGTTGCCCCCCTGATAATTGATTAGGGTAAAAATCCATTCTATCCCCTAAATCAACTCCTTTCAAAAGTTTTTCAGCTCTTTCTTGTCTATCTTCTTTCTCAACCCCTTGAAATAACATAGGAAGCATGACATTTTCTTTAGCTGTTAAATTAGGAATTAAATTAAATTGTTGAAATATAAATCCTATTTTCTTTCCCCTAAGTTGAGCTAATTCAGATTCTTCTAAATGAGCTATATTTTCTCCAGATAAATAAATTTCTCCTTTAGTAGGAAGATCTAAACTTCCTGTAAGATTCATAGATGTTGATTTTCCGCTTCCACTTGGACCCATAATAGCAACAAAATCCCCTTCTGCAATAGCTATGTCTACACAATTAAGAGCCTTGATTATTTCTTCACCCATCTCATAGTATCTTGCTGCTCCCTTGAGTTCAATTATATTTTTTGTCATAGTTTTTTCTCTGTCCAATCATATTTAAATCTTCCTAATCGTAAGTTTTATAAACAATCCCTAAGCAATTATTATATGATAATTCCAGTTAGATGTTTTTCATGTGGCAAACCAATTGGCCATTTATGGGAAGATTTTAAGAAGAGAGCAGCAGAAGGAGAAAATCCAAAAAAACTTTTAGATGAATTAGGTCTAGAAAGATATTGCTGCAGATCAATGTTTTTAGGGCAAGAAGATTTTATTGAATTAGTTGGAAGATTCAAGAAGAGTTAATTTTAAATCTACTAATATTTCCACAATGACCACATTCAATCTTTTTCGTTTGATTTTTTATCCTTATTTTAGGGCTTTTATAGGGAGAAAAACATTTTTTACAAAATAATTTTCTCTTTTGACCCAGTTTAATATTATGCCTCATAGCTAATCTTTTTATTTTTTTAATTTGTTTGGCTTGGCTTTTAGATGAGTCAGACCGAACTTGTGAGAGTCTAGGTTCTTTTTCTTTAATATTTTTAAAAAATTCTTCGATCTCTTTTTTAACTTCTGTTTTTGAGAGTTTTTTCATTTTCTCTTTATTTTTATCTCTCCTTTTTTTGATTTTATTTGGAGCTCTCCACCTTCTTTAAACCCACTTTTTTTAATTTCTCTACTAGGAATTACTAAAAGATATTTATGGTACTCTTTATCTTTATATTTTCTAGATAATCTTTTTTGAAGTTTCATATAATAAAAAAGAGATGAATCTTTATAAGTTTTTAGGAGCCGAAAGATTTATATAGTTTAGGTGCCTAAAAATAATATGGAAGAATTAAATATTCTCAAAAACAAAGAAAAATCAAAGATTTTAGCAAGAGTGGTGGCTCATTTAATGGGGGATGGATGTGTAACCAATAAGTATTTTGCATATTATAATAAAAATGAAACATTATTGAACGATTTTGAGAAAGATATTTATAAGTTATTTGGGAAAATTCATATTATAAGGGGTAAAACCAATTCTGGGACAAGCCTGTTAATGGTATGTAAAAAGCCTTTGCTCAATTTTTTAAAACATTTGATTAGTGATTATAGAAGCTTTGCCCTCTATATCCCTAAATTTATTGATAATAAAATTTTGCAGAAAGAATTTCTCTCTTCTTTTTATGATGATGAAGGTTGTGTGGGGTTAAGGAACTTTAGAAAAACAAACGAAATAAAAAGAAATTTGACTCTTTCTTCTAATTCATTACAATTATTGAGAGAGATCAAAAACATTTTGGTAAATAATTTTCTTATTTTTTCTAATAAAATTTCTAAATATGTTAAAATTGTTGAAGATAAAAAATTTACTAACTATGTCTTATCAATTACGGGCAAGGAAAATTTTATTAAATTTAAAGAAGAAATAGGTTTTTCTCATCCCTTGAAAATTAAAAGATTAAATAAGATGATTAATTCTTACATAAGAAAATGAGAGATAGCACCGAAGCTTCGCAGCTTGTCGGCCACTAATACAAACGGCGTAGGAAGCTTAACTCTCTGTGTTCGGAATGGGAACAGGTGTTTCCAACCTACTATGGCCATCTCCAAAATTAGGTCATGTTTAGTGTATTTAAATCTTGCTGTCTTTCACTATTTTTGAGAGTTTCTGTTTGTCTTTAACCAATTCAACCGAGAAAGATAACATTTCCACCCATATTTTTTAGCATCTACCCCATAACCATCACATTTTGAACAATCTGGTTTAACATCATAAGAACCATAATGAGTTATAATTCCTTCACTATTGAAATTAATGCAACACTTTTCATCTAAACCCTTTTTTTCTAATTTATCCTCTTTCATCTTTTTCAAAAAAGAATTTATTTTATAATGATTGCGTAATAAAAATAGTTATTTTCTAAACCTTTTTATAGAGATAATTAGTTGTAATTTTGTCTTTTACTGCGGAAGTGCCGGAGTGGTCAAACGGGTCTGACTAAGGATCAGATGGCTTAGTGCCTGCGAGGGTTCGAATCCTTTCTTCCGCATTTAGAGGATCGAATCGAGCCCGATGAAATTTGTTTACAAATTTTTGATCGAGGGTTCGAATCCTTTCTTCCGCATAATAAAGGGAACCAAGGTTCCCCTTATCAACCCCTCCTTTTTATCTTGGAAATTGAATCTTTATTTGCCTCTGAAAGATTCAAGAAAGTTTTAAGATTTGAACATTATAAAAAACTAAAAACTCCTTTTTGAATCAATAAAATCCCAAGAATAATCCCAATAAAAATAGGAATATTTATTATTATTGACATTAAAAAAACAATTCCTGCTAAAAAATCAACCCAACTTGCAAAATCTTTTAAAAATCCTATAGATGATTTAATTAGGAGAATTATTCCCAGAACCAAAAGTATTGTTCTAGTAGGATTTAAGGTATTTAAAAATATTAAAATCAACCCAGCTACTATATCAAATCCTCCAAATACCTTAACTAGCATATTTTTTAAACTAAATATCTATTTAAAAAAGTATATGGTCTGCGCCTGTAACTCAGTTGGATAGAGTGCTTCCCTCCTAAGGAAGAGGTCGTAGGTTCAAATCCTACCAGGCGCGTTTTTATACAAAACCTTTAAAATACTTTATTGAATAATTAACTTATGCGTGGGTAGTATAAAGGCCGTATAATTGGTTTCCACCCAATTGATCCGGGTTCGATTCCCGGCCCGCGCATAAAGAATCGAACTTTAGTTTAGTGCTTAAATTTATTAAGTGCTAGGCCTGAATTTATTCAGAGCCCGATTCCCGGCCCGCGCATAAAACGTGAACTTCCTTGTTCACGAAAGTTCACCAAATCTTTGATTTGAGTGTTGACGCGAATTTTATATTCGCGAAAAGCAACTAAATGTAAAACATTTAGTTTTTTTTAAAAATGGAAGAACAAGAAACACAAACAAAAAACTGGCATGATAAATACTACAAGCTGATGCTCTTGATTCCGCTTTTTTTAATAGTTGTTTCTTTAATTTATGTTGGGGCTTTTTATTCAAAACATAATGATGTTATTTACAAAGACATTTCTTTAACAGGAGGAACTTCTGTTACTATCTATCAACAAATAGATGTTTTTGAACTAGAAACAGAACTTTCATCTAAATTAGAGGATATCAGCACAAGAGAAATTTATGATTTAGTAACCAGAGAACAAAAAGCAATAATTATTGAAACAAAATCAGATAGTGAAATAACAAAACAAGTTCTTGAAGAATATTTAGGTTATGAGCTCAATGAAAAAAATAGTAGTTTTGAATTTACAGGTTCTGCTTTAAGTGAAAATTTTTATAAACAACTTATAATTGCAATCTTAGTTGCATTTGTTTTTATGGGGATTGTAGTTTTTATTATTTTCAGGACTTTTATCCCTTCTGCAGCTGTTATTCTTTCGGCTTTTGCAGATATTTTAATGACTCTAGCCTTGGTTGACGTCTTGGGAATAAAAATGTCTAGCGCAGGAATAGTTGCATTTCTAATGTTAATAGGTTATTCAGTAGACACAGATATTTTATTGACTACAAGAATTTTAAAAAGAAGAGAGGATACCCTTAATAAAAGAATTCTTGGAGCATTTAAGACAGGAATCACAATGACTCTAACATCTCTTTTGGCAATACTTCTTGCTTTGTTTGTTGTAAAATCTTTTTCAGTAGTCTTAACACAAATATTTACTATCTTGGCTATTGGTCTGAGTTTTGATCTTCTCAATACATGGATAACTAACACTTCAATACTTAAATGGTATGTAAAAAAGAAACATGGCACTTAAACTAACTTGGAGAATATGGATTTTAATAGTTGTACTTGCACTTTCTTTATTATCTATATTTGGAATTCCTTCTTTTGAAAAAGGAGTATTAATAACAAGTGTTGAAGCAAATTCAACTGCTTTTGAACAAGGATTAAGACAAGGCCAAATAATTATGGGTGTAGATGGAAAACAAATTACTAGTATTGAAGATTTTTCTGCTTCTATGCAAGGAAAATCTGATTCTGATGAAAACATCAAAACAGTCTTTACAACTGAAAATTCTGAAATAATATTCTTTTCTAATAAAACACCTGAAATAACTGTTTCAGAGATCCCCAAAACAAATATCAAAACAGGATTAGATTTAGCAGGAGGTTCTAGGGCATTGGTCCAAGCTGAAGGTAAAAAACTTTCTTCAACAGAAATAAATGATCTTGTAGATGTTATTAGTAATAGATTAAATGTCTATGGGATTGCAGACATGAATGTGCGTTCTGTTTCAGATTTATCTGGGAACCATTTTATGTTGATTGAAATTGCAGGAGCAACACCTAAAGATTTACAAGACCTAATTTCTAAACAAGGAAAATTTGAAGCAAAAATAGGAAATGATACTGTTTTTATTGGAGGAGATAGAGATATAGCATCTGTTTGTAGAAATGATGCAACTTGTGCTAGAATAGAAGTTCCTCAACAAATTGAAGCAGGATATGCTTCACGTTTTATGTTTACTATTACTCTAAGTGGTGAAGCAGCACAAAAACATGCAGACATAACAGATAATTTAGAAGTAGCTCTAGATAATCCTGAATATTTATCTGAAAAATTAGATCTTTATTTAGATGACAATTTAGTTGATAGTCTTTTTATTTCAAAAGATCTTAAAGGAAGAGTAACAACCCAAATTCAAATCTCAGGCTCAGGCTCAGGCCAAACCCAAGACCAAGCAATAGATGATGCCCAACAAGCAATGCATAAATTACAAACAATTTTGATTACAGGGAGTTTACCATATAAATTAGAAATAGTCAAACTAGACACAATCTCCCCAATCCTTGGAAAGGAATTTATTAAAACTATTTTATTAGCAGGCCTAGTAGCTCTTGTAGCAGTATCAATTATTATCTTCTTTAGATATAAAAAATTCAAATCTTCAATTGCATTATTATTTACCAGCATTTCAGAAATAGTAATTATTTTAGGAATAGCGTCTCTTATCGAGTGGAATCTTGATCTTCCAAGCATTGCAGGAATTTTAGCAACAATAGGTACAGGAATAGACCAACAAATAATTATCTTAGATGAAGCAAAACAAAGTGCATTTTTAAGTTTAAAGCAAAAATTAAAAAGAGCTTTTTCAATTATTTTAGGAGCTTATTTTACCGCAGTAGTAGCATTAATTCCTTTGTTATGGGCAGGAGCAGGATTATTAAAAGGATTTGCAGTCACCACAATAATAGGAATAACAACAGGAGTTTTAATAACAAGGCCTGCTTTCACAGACATGGTAAAGAAAATAGAACAAGATTAATTTTTCCCTAAATAAGTTTTATACCAATCAACTGTTCTTCTTATTCCTTCATGAATTTTAATTTTAGGATTATATCCTAATTTTTTTATTTCAGATAAATCTAATCTTACTTTTTGAGGTTGTGCTGTTTCCTGAGGGTATGCTTTAATATTACTCTCACTTTGGGTTAATTCTTTGATATATTCTGCTAATTCTTGAACTTTAAGTTCTTCCCCCCCACTTATATTATATTCTTTATTCCATTCTGGATGATTTATTGCTAACATTGTTCCATCAATAAAATCATCAAGATAAGTAAAATCAAGAGTTTTAGTTTCAGGATCTCCAAAAATTTTTAATTCTTCATTTTTTAATGCAGCATTTATATAAATATGGACAAGCCTATTGCTTAAATCCCAAAAACCACCATAGACTGTTGAAGGCCTAATAATAATATAGTCCATTCCATAAGAATCACAAAATCCCTTACATAATTCTTCACCATAAAGTTTAGAAGCAGTATAAGCATTTTTTTCTTTACTTAAGACTCTTGAAGAAGAAAAAAATACAAATTTTGGAATATTGTGTTTTCTACAAAAATCTATTGCATAAAAAGTTCCGTCTGAATTATTAATATGTGCATTTGGAGGAAAACCCACCATTTGATTTATCTTAACATGTGCTGCAGTATGCACAAACATATCTATTGGAGTATCAACTTTTAAATATTTTAACCAAGAAAGATCAGAACCAGATCTATGATCAATACTTCCTACAATTTTATGACCTTCTTTAACCAATCTTTTTTCTAAGGCATCACCAATCAACCCTTTATTTCCTGTTATGAAAATATTCATAATAGTTCTTTTATTTTCAATCTTTTAAACAATTAGTTAATAGAAAGCTATATTTGAAAAACATATTTCTGATACATAAATACTTTTAAAAGTTTTTACAATTCTTTTTAAAAATGAGAGTTCTAATTACAGGAGGTGCGGGCTATATTGGTAGTGTAGCAACAAGAAAATTAATTGAAGAAGGGCACAAGGTTTTAGTTTATGATAGTTTAATAAAAGGTCACAGGAAGTCTGTTAATACTCATTTTGTTCAAGGATGTTTAAGTAATAAAGAACTTCTTGATCAAACCTTTAAAAAATTTAATCCAGAAGCAGTTGTGCATTTTGCAGGATTTATAGAAGCAGGAGAATCAATGCAAAATCCTCCTAAATTTTTTGGAAATAATGTAATCAATGGATTGAGACTTCTTGACACAATGTTAAAAAATAATGTGAAGAAAATAATTTATTCTTCATCAGCAGCAGTATATGCTCCAAAAAACAGGCCCCTTAAAGAAGAAGATACAAGAAAACCTGCTAATTTTTACGGAGAAACAAAACTCATGTTTGAACAAATATTACAATGGTATGATTCTCTTTATGAGATAAAGTCTACCTCTTTGAGATATTTTAATGCTACTGGAAGTATGGGGGATTTAGGAGAAAGACACGATCCAGAGACACATTTAGTCCCTTTAGTATTGCTAGCAGCACTCGGTAAAAGATCTCAGATAAATATTTTTGGAACAGATTATAAAACCCCAGACAAAACTTGTATTAGAGATTATGTTCATGTTCAGGATTTAGCAGATGCTCACATTTTAGCATTACAAGACTTAGATCAAGAATCAAAAATATATAATGTGGGTACAGGAAAAGGAGTTTCTGTTAAACAAGTAATTGATGCAGTTAAAAAAGTAACTAAAAGAGATTTTAAGGTTGTTGAATCAGAAAGAAGACTTGGAGACCCTTCTATTCTGGTAGCAGATTCAAAAAAAATTAAAAAAGAATTAGGGTGGAGGCCTAAAATAGATTTTCTTGAAGGATTAAAAGAAAATGCAGATTTTTTTCAAAGAAAAATTCAAGAAGAATAAAATTTAGAAATAAAATGAAAATAGGATTTATTGGGGTAGGTGTTGTAGGAGGGGCAACTAAGCAAATTATTGAAAGAGCACATGAAGTTTTTCCTTATGATAAATATAAAGAACCTTACAATACAGAAGAGAATCTTAGATTTTTAGCTGAAAATTCTGAAATTATTTTTCTTTGTGTCCCAACTCCAATGAAACCAAGTGGAGAAATAGATTATTCTCCAGTTCATAATTCAATGGAACAGCTTACCCAAGCCGTAGAGAAATGTGGGAGAAATCCTCAAGATATTCTGATTGTTATTCGTTCAACAGCAGTTTCAGGAACAACAGATAAACTGACTGAAAAATTTAAGTTCCGTATTGCCTTTAATCCTGAATTTTTAACAGAAGAAAACGCTGTACAAGACATGGAAAATACAGATTATGTTGTTATAGGAACTTCTACTCTAGAAGATTTTCAAAAAGTTCAGCAAGTTTATTTTCCTATTTTTCCTTATGCAAGATATATTAATGTAGACAGAAAAACCGCAGAAATGATAAAATATTGTAACAATGTTTTCTTAGTAGGACAAGTTTCTTTGGCAAATGAATTGTATCAAGTTTGTAAATATGTAGGGGTAGATTATCAAATAGTGAAAAAAGTGGTAGAATTAGATAAAAGAATAGGTACTCATTTACGAGTTCCAGGGCCTGATGGAGATTTTGGGTTTGGAGGTAAATGTCTCCCAAAAGATTTAAACGCATTAATTTATTTAGCTAGAGAAAACATGTATAGGCCTTATCTTCTTGAAGAAATGTGGAGATCAAATGAGAGAGTTAGATCAGATAAAAATTGGTTAAATATTGCAGGAGCAACATCAGACAACCAAGATTTTAATAAAGAAAATTTGCGTTTTAAAAGCATAGGATAGTTTAGATATCTTTTATGGCAAAAATAAAAGCTTGTTTTCCTAAAATTTTTTGCATAATCCCCGATAAAATAGGGACTTTAAGATATAATTTTAAAAAAAAACTAGGAAGATTTGATAATCTACTTTTTGTTGTATATGGAAGAAATTTTGGTTTGCATCTTACTATTTTAAAATTATTAGTCCTTAAAACTTCACACAAACCCCTATCATCTATAGGAGTTATATGGTCAAAGAACATCCAATAATCTTTATAACAATATCTTATATTGGGTTGAAGAACCAATAATCTTCCTTTATTTCCCAAAACCCTATAGATTTCTTTAATTGTTTTAACAATTTCTTGTTTTGTTAAATGTTCAAAAAGATTATTCACAAATATAACCCCAACACTATTACTTTTTATTTTTTTCATACTTGTACAACTAGAAATAATAGGGGTTACCCCTTCTCTTGCAAATTTTTTAACATCAGGATTTAAATCTAAAGCAATTTTTGTCTTAGCTTTTATGTTATTTATGAATTCACAATATCCTGCCCCAACATCTAAAACAACAGAATTCCTAGGAACATATTTTTGAAAAAAATTATCACAAAGAATTTTATAAATTTCATTTCTAAATAAAATTGTTTTAGAAAACCTATTTTCATATATTTTTTTGACAATTTCTCCTTTTTGTTTTACTCTACTAATTGTTTTCATTTTTTTGATATACACATAGTTTCTCATAACATTTATCTAATCTAAATTCAGAAAGTTCTGGAAATTCTTGTTTTGTTACTAGAATATAATTTTCATAAGATTTTTCTTCAAATCTATTGAATGAAGCACTAATCTCTAATTTATCTTTCAGAGGAATTTTAGAATCAAATTTAAAATCATACCCTCTTATTCTGGTCTCATTTTTTAAACTAGTCGTAAAATCTTGCCACCACACAAAATAAGGTTGATTTTGCCAAGAAGAAACCCCAAATTTAAGCGCTTCATAAGGTCCAACCACAATATAATCAACATCATATTCTTGAATGATATTGTTAATATCTTTTCTTATAATTCTATCTTCCCCAACAATAAAAAAATTCCAACACATAAAAATTACTAAAAAAACAGATAAAATACAATGCCATTTTATTTGTTTTTCACTTAATCTACTACTCAGTATGATTAAGATTATTGGTGAAAGAATTAGGAAATACTTTAATTTTGCTGTTTTCAAGAGAAAAAGTAACCCGCTTATAACCAAGAAAATAACTAGTGCTTTATCTTTATGAAAACCCATTTTGTAAATTTTAAATAAAAATGGTGAAATAAGCAAAACAATAAGAAAAATCCCTAAATTAGATAGAAATAATACTTCAGGAGTACTAGGATGTAGCCCAAAACTAATAATAAAATTAGATCCAAAATATCTTATTAAAGAATATATTGGCATTTTAAACAGATAATAGTCTTGAAGAAGTCTAGGAATAAATCCTACAAATAATGCTAAAGAGTATTTTATTATCTCAACTAAAGGCTTTTTCCAAAAATAAACTAAAATGAAAATTCCTGCAACCAAAATCATAGGAGTATAAAATGCACAAGCCAGCCCGAAAAAAATTCCAGAATAAATTAGATTAAATCTGATATCTTTTTTATAAAAAAATAAAAAAGCAAGTAAAAAGAAAAAACTTGCAGGAAGAATAGGGGTTGTTTGAACTCCAACATACCATGTTAAAGGGGAAAAAACAAAAAGAAGAAAAGCTTTTTTATTTTTTAACCAAAATAAGAGTATGGCTGCAATAAGAAAAACCCATAAAACATTAACAAATTTTACCATTATAAAACTGGGCCATATTTTTAGAAATATAGATATAATAAGAGGGTACATTAGGGAATGCCCGCTAAAAAGATTTACATTTTCTATTCCTGCAAAATTTTTTGCAATAGTGATATATTCATAAGAATCATGAAAACCTATTTTTGTAGTAAATATTGCAAACAAAATCAATCCGAGTGCAAAAAGAATTAAGATTATCTTATCTTTTTTCTCCATTATTCTGAATTCTTTTCCTAATTTTAAAAAGATTTGTATTTAAAATAACTATCTATAATAATAATCTTTTTATAGACCAAAGGTTTTTCTTTTTGCAATATCTACTAAGAAAATGACCTCTTTATTAAAACACATGAGATTTTTGACTAAAACTCCAAAAGCCACATTTAGGTTAGCAGAAGGAGTTATCAAGGCAAAATTAGGTCAAAATAGGGTAAGAAATTGTCAACTAGCTTTGACTTTTGTGTGCAATCATAATTGTGAGATGTGTTCTAGCAACTTCCTTCTTCAAAAAAAACAGGAAATGTCTCTTAATCAATGGTGTGATGCTGTTGATCAGCTAAAGGGTCTTGGATGTACACATTTTGATTTAACTGGGGGAGAACCCACCCTTAAAGGCCTAGATTTTTTGAAAAAATTAATCGCTCATATAACTAAAGAAAAAGACAGAATAGTTTCAATTGCAACAAATGCAAAACTGCTTGATAGAAAATGGTTAAGAGAATTAAGAAAAGCAGGATTAAACTCAGTTCTTTTTAATTTGCAATCCTTAAATCCTAAAATTCATGATAAGATTGTGAAAGATCCTGGAAATTTGGAAAAAATAAAATCTTTAATACCTATTGCTCAAGAAGAAGGGCTAAATGTTTGTATCAATACTTGTTTTGGGACCTACAACAAAGAAGATATAGAAGAATTAACTAGGTGGTGTGAAAAATACAATCTTTTTACTTTACTAAATTTAGCTGCTCCAACAGGGAAACTTACAGGAAAAGCAGAGCTTCGATTAACTGAATTTAAGAATTATTATTATGGTTTTTTACAAAAACATCCGCTTGCAAGGAGTGATACTTCTTACAATTATAGAGGACCTAATTTATGTCCTGGAGGAATAGAAAAACTCTATATTACTTGTTATGGAGATGTTATGCAATGTACTTTTTGTCAAATAAGTTTTGGAAATATTTTAGAAGAACCTCTAAAAGAAATCTATAAAAGATTTATTCAACATCCTTTAATAAGGGAAAAATCAATTTGTAAGCACACATTTAATAAGGAATTTAGAGAAAAATGGTTAAATCCTTTGAGCAAAGTGAAACAAGTTCCAGTAAGATTAAAAGATCACCCAAATTATAAACTCTATTTCAAGGATTAAAATGATCATAAAAAAATTTTTCGAGGAATTAACTTTTTTAGGGGGAATTTTATTTTACATTATTTTCTCTCTTTATTTCTTATTTAATAAAGAATATATCTTTCTTACCCAATTAGTTGCTGGTTTAGTAATAATTTATGCAGTTACTTTATTGATACGTTTATTTTATTTTAAACCTCGTCCCAAAAAAATTAAACACAACAATTTTATAGAAAAAATAGATGCTTCTTCTTTTCCAAGTATTCACACAGCCAGAACCACCTTTCTTTTTATTTTCTTGGTTTTTAATTTTTTAAATAATCTTTGGATTTTATCCTTAATTTTGATTTTGAGTTTTTTAGTTATTTATTCTAGAATATATTTAAAAAAGCATGATTGGGTTGATGTTGTTGGGGGAATCATGTTGGGAATAGTTTCTTTTATTCTTGCTTTCTTATTTAGGTAATAATGTAGAATCCTATTATTATAGTAAGAATCCAGAGTATAATTGCCGTGATAATTTTTTTCTGGAAAATGAATTTTTCAGGATTTCTAATTTTTTCAGGACAATTATAAAAACCCTGAAAAAACATTAAAATAATATATAATGCAATTGGAACGCTTATTAATAAATAGGGTTTTTCAAACAAAATACTGTATATACAAAAGAAAATAAAAACACAAGTAATAGCAACAATAGATAAAATTTCTAAAGTTTTTTTATCCCTCTCTTTAAAACTAGGACGATATTTTTTTGCATCTTTTAAATCAATTTCCAAGGATCTTTTCAAACTAACTAAAAACATTGACAAGAAAAAAGTACATAATACTACCCAAAAAGATATTGGAAAGCCTTTTTCAATTATAAATGCCCCTGAAATAGCCCTAATAATAAAATTAAATGATATGAAAATTATGTCTAAAAATGCAATACTTCTTATATAAAGACTATAAATTTGAGATAGAATAAACAACCCCAATACAGAGTACAGAAAAAGAAAAGACAGATTACATGCTATTAATATTGAGGCAATAAATAGTAAAAGAGAGACAGTTATTGCACCAGATTTTTTTATTTTACCAGAAGCTATTGGCCTATTCTTTTTTTCTGGGTGGTTTTTGTCTTTTTCCCTATCTAAAATATCATTAATTATGTATGATGAAGAAGAGATAAAACAAAGAGAAATAAATCCAAGTAGGGTCAAAAACAACATTTTTTGATTAAAAAGATTAGATGTAAAAATTATTGAAATAAAAATTATTATATTCTTATACCATTGTTCAACCCTCAATAATCTTAAAAAATCCTTAAAACCAAACATATATGAAACATACGAATAATCTTTAAATACCTTTCTTCAAGTTTTTATTTATGACAAAATTGGTGGTTACTGGGGGCGCAGGATTTTTAGGCTATCACATCTGTAAGAAACTCGCTCCTAAATTTAAGAAGATAATTGTAATGGACATAGACGAATTTCATAAAGAAGAGTATGCAGATAATGTAGAATATTTTAAAATAGATGTGAGAAATAAACAAAAAATAAATGATTTAATTAAAAAAGAAAACCCAGATTTTATAATTCATGGTGCCGCTGCTCTTCCTTTGTATAAAAAACAAACAATTTGGGAGGTTAATGTGGGGGGAACTAAAAATATCTTAGAATCTGCCCTTCAAAATAGAGTAAAAAGAGTTGTGTTTATTTCCTCTACAGCAGTATATGGTGTTCCAAAAAAACATCCTATTTATGAAGAAGACCCAAGAATAGGGGTAGGACCCTATGGAGAGACTAAAATAATATCTGAAAAATTATGTGAAAAATATAGGTCTAAAGGGTTGTGTGTGCCTATAATTCGGCCTAAAACTTTTATTGGCACTGCAAGATTAGGAGTATTTCAGATTTTATATGATTGGGTAGAAAATGGAAAAAAAATACCTATAATAGGGAATGGAAAAAATAAGTACCAATTATTAGAAGTCGAAGATTTGGTTGATGCAATTCATTTAACATTAACTAATCCTAAATCTAAAGCAAACGACACTTTCAATGTGGGTGCAGAAGAGTTTAGAACAGTTTTGGAAGATGTTTCATCACTATGTAATTTTGCTAATTCTGGTGCAAAAGTTCTGAGAACTCCAGCAGCTCCTGTTATTTTGGCCTTAAGATTTTTTGATATCCTCAAAATTTCCCCACTTTATAAGTGGGTTTATGGAACTGCCGAAAAAGATTCTTTTGTTTCAATAGATAAAATCAAGAAAAATCTGGGTTGGAAACCTAAATATAGTAATTCTAAGGCTCTTATTAGATCATATCAATGGTATCTTGACAATAAATTTCTTCTTGGAGGAACAGGAGTTACTCATAGAGTCGCTTGGAGCCAAGGGATTTTAGGGTTATTTAAGAAAATCCTTTAAAATTGTTCTAGCAACTTTAATGCCAGATTCTAATGCTACATCCATGTTTCTTATTTTTGGATATGTTAGTTGAATTCCAGCAAAATACAATCCCTCAACAGGAGATTTGTAATTAGGCATATATTTTGGATAATCAATATCATATATTGGTTCTCCATATTTTGTTTTAAAGACTTTTATCCACTTAATTTTTGCCTTTGGAAAATATTTTTTAATGACTTTTAGATATTCTCTCTGGATATCTTCATCATCCAACTTGAAATCTTCTTCACTTTCCCCATATCTTAAACACCAATTTATTTTATCCCTATAAACATCACAAATATCAGAATGTTGCATTACTATATGGACTCTCTCGTTCAATATGTTAGTCCAATAAATACCTTTTTTTAAGAAATTCTCAGACCCAAAACAAAAACCGACTCCAGGACAATATTTTATTTTAGATAAATTCTTTTCCAAATCAGAAGGCAAACCTTTTGATAAATTTATAAAAATTTCAAAAGGAATAGTATTGATTAAAATATCATATTTTATTTTTTTACCTGATTCAATCACATATTTTTTCTTTACATTTATCTCTTTTATTTTTGCTTCCTTCTTAATAATCCCTTTATTGTTTTTTATTGCTTTTTCAAGCCCATCAATTACACATTGATATCCTTGTTTTGGAAAAGTAAATTTATCTTGAATTTCTTTTTCAGATAATCTATAAGCAAATTGTTTTGCGGAAATTTTATTAAGAGGAATACCAAACTTGTTTCTAGAGTATAAATGAAAAAAAACTTTTTGAGTAACATTCTTTCCAACATATTTTTTTAACCAAGTTTCAGCATTCATTTCTTCTGGAATTTTATAAGGTTTCATAAACAATAATGAATAAATTCCAAATAATCCAAATCTAATTTTTTCATAGAAATTAAGATAATCAAAATTTAAAGGGCCTAAAAAAGAATTAATAATTGAAACTTTTTCATTTACTCCTATTGCAACTTTGATTTTTTTCCACTTTAGTTTTTCTTTTCCCCCAAATCTTTTAAAGTAATCTTGGGTATATTTGTTCTTTTTTATTATGTGGTGATAAAATCTTGGTATTTTTTTCCCATCATGTTCAAAGCTTGCTGCGAGACCTCCTAAAAAAGATTCTTTTTCAAATATTTTAACTTCAAAATTTTTTGATAAAATTTCCCCTGCAACAAGTCCAGAAAGCCCTGCCCCTAGAATAAGAACTCTTTTCCTCATTTTTATTGGTTTTTTATAGTACAATATTTTGATTCAAGTGATTTTTTGATACCTTCTCTAAAAGAAGTATATTTAATTCCAAATTCTTTTTCCCAATTTGTTACAGGAAAAAGATCCCCTGCTGTTAATGCATCCAATTGATCAGGTATAAAAGGCTTTTTTCCTGTCAATAAACCATAGATTTTAAGAAGAAAAATAAATAAAAAAATTGGTATTTTTACAAAAATTTTTTTCTGTTTCTTCTCCCTAAAAATAATTTTTATTAGTTCTATAAAATAGATCTTTTCTTTTCCTATTATCCCATATATTTTTCTCCTGGGTTTTTTAGATAGTAATTTAATAATAATTTTAGCAAAATCTGCAACATACAAGGGTTGTCTTAGATATTTTCCATCTCCCGGGAACAAGACCACAGGAAATTTATCAAACTTTCTTATAATAAATTCAAGATGTTTTGTATTGAAAGGACCATACATTAAAGGAGGTCTTAAAATAGTGTAAGGAAGATTGCTTTTGGCAACTAAATTTTCTCCTGTTTTCTTAGTATTTGTATAATTATCTTTTGCAATCGAAATAACTACAGAAGAACTTACATGAATAAGATGTTTGATTTTGTATTTTTCACAAGCCAAAACCACATTTTTTACAGAAAGTATGTTATTTTTAATATAAGGTCCTTTTTCAGGCGCAGAAATTTGCGCTTGTAATTGTATAACACAGTCAGCCCTTTTAAAAAAATCAACCCATTTTTCATCATAAACAGAAAGGTCTGCACAAACAAACTTTATTTTAGAATTTATTTGTTTGAGTAAGTTTTCTTTAGTTTTTTCTTTACTTATGGCTATTATGTCATATTTTTGAAAATCAAGTAATGTTAAAAGATTTAGTCCAACTAATCCTGTAGCTCCTGTAATTATTACCTTTTTTCTCTTTTTACTCATTCTTTTGACATCTTCTCTTAATTTTAAAAAGATTTATGCATTTCATAATCATATAAAAAATCATTTATCTTACAATATCTTTATAAGGATATCGAAGATTATTAGTAAATGGGGTTTTTTCAGAATATAATTAAAAGAGAAGTAAGTAAACAGTTTTTAAGATTTTGTGGTGTTGGAATTTTGATAACTATCTTTGCATATATTGTCTTTTTTGTTTTATTTTACTTTTTTTCAATTAATTATCTGATTTCAGCAGCAATAAGTTTTATATCTGGGGTTATCGCAGGGTTTGCACTCAATAAAGTATATACTTTTAGATCAAAAAGAAGAAATCTCGTTACAATCCCCCAATATTTTTTAGTGTATGGGATATCTTTCACTTTCGCAATGTTTTCAATAGCTTTTTTAGTGGAATCTCTTGACTTAAACCCAATTATATCTAATTTAATTGTTCAACCAATAATTGTATTCATGAATTTTCTTAGCACAAAGATAATTGTTTTTAGAAATAAGCAATGGTGATTTTACCACCCTTTTTTGATAGAATTAATAACATATTCTGCATCTTCATAGTCCATGTTCTGGTGGAGAGGAATACAAATTCTATCTTCATTTATTCTATCTAAATTCTTATAAGGGCCTTTTCCAAAATTTCTAAAAATAGGAAGAAGATCGTTTCTTTCATGTACAATAGAACATTCAACTCCCCTTTGCAACATCGTTTTTACAAATTCAGGCCTTTTTTCTACATGTATATTGTAAAGCCAATTTCCACTTTTTCTGTCATTTTTTTGTTCGAATAAACTAACTCCTTTAACTCCTACTAACTCTTTATTATATAATTCAACAATTTTATCTCTTTTTTCTTGCCATTCGTCTATCTTCTCAAGTGATGCTAAACCTATTGCCGCACTAATATTGTGTGCATGGAATTTTCCCCCAACCTCAATTATAGGATAAGCAAAATATCCTAAACCAGGATCAGGGGCCCGCTCATCTCTACCAATTCCAAACCACCTGGTTCTTTTTAATGATTCTGCTTTTTGCCAATCTTTCCAAAACTTTTCAAATTCCTCTTTATTCTCTATTAACTCTTTTCTTATATTCTCTTCCAAAGACTCTTTTTCTTTTAATTTTTCATATATTTCTTCCACAAAATAGTCTTCTGGAATATTTGTGTATTTTGGATTTCCATCAAAATAAGAATTAATTTTTTCTCCAAAAAATTTCCTAAGTTTTTTTCTAGTATCTTGATTTTGGCATAAATCCACTAAACTTTTTTTGGAATTTTTAAATGGAATAGTTAATAATCCTCCATCTAATGTATTCATGTGCTTTATAGCTTGCAAAGAAATCATAGTAAAATCTGCAGATTTAGAGATAGGTTTTCCATGATACATTGCTCCTAGTGCATGGGCCCCATCCGCAATTACAGAAAGACTATGTCTGTTTGCTATTTCATTTATTTCATCCATCTCACAAGGATATCCTCCCCAGTGAACAACAACTATTGCTTTGGTTTTATCTGTTATTCTATGTTCAATATCTTTAGGATCAATATTTCCTGTTTCATATTGTACATCTGCAAAAACAGGCTTTGCTTGCCGCCCTAAAATAGGAAGATTTGTAGCTGTACATGTTAGGGGAGTAGTAATTACCTCATCTCCTGCATTAATGCCTGCTCCAAGTAATGCAAGATTAAAAGCAGAAGTTCCAGAATTTGTGAATAAAGCATAATCAAATCCAAATCTTTTTTCACATTCTTCTTCAAATTTATCAACTAAATGCCCTTCCCCAATAAAAGGCCTTTTACCATTTTTTGGCCAGATTAACTCTTCTATTTGAGGCATAAGAGCCTCTTTATTAGGAATAGCAGGCCAAAAAAGATTAATTATTCTCTTTTTACTCATCACTTTTTTAGATATTGGGATTTTAAAAATATTTATATGTTTTAAAATATGGGATTCAAATTTTCTCCAAAATATCTCTTAAAAATTTAATTGAGAAATTTCCCCTTAGGATTTTAAAAGGAAGATAGAAACACAACAAACCTAATAAAAATAATACATAGAAATTAGAATTTTTTTTCATAAAAGTTATTTTATCTTGGACAAATGTAATAAACTGTTTTTTACTAAGTTTTTCTTTTTCTTGTTTTTTGTGCCAAGCTTTAGCCTTTGAAAACATTATTTTGTATTTTGCTCTACCTACTTTTAATGAAAAATCAACATCACAATAATACATATGATAATCTTCAGAAAACAACCCCGCTTTTTCAAAAACTTCTTTTCTTATTAAACCAAGACCTAATCCAATAGAGTTTCTTTCTCTTAAATGATCAAATTGTCCTCTATCGATTTCATCTCTTCCAATATTTGTTGTTTTACTTGTTAAAAGATTTACTTTAAGCCCAAATGACCTAATTTTATTTTTTTGTTTATAATAATAACACTTAATCCCAGACATTCCTGCTTTTTTATCTGATTTAATAGCATTTAAGCATTCTTCTATACAATTTTTATCATAATCCATATCTTGATCAATGGGAAATATAAAATCTCCTTTAGCTAATTTTATCCCTTTGTTAAAAGTTTTTACTGCACCAAGATTTTCTTTATTTTTTCTAACTTTGTATCTTCTTTTTTCTAGAATTTTAACAGTATTATCTTGACTACAATCATCTATTATGATTAACTCATAATCTTTAAATGTCTGTTTTTTAATTGAATTTAAACACTCTTCTACAAATTCTTCTCCGTTATATGTAGGAAGGATTATTGAAACTAAAGGGGAAGTCATTCTAAAAATCAATAACCTCACTGTTATTTATGTACACCATGTAATTTTTTCCTCCCTTTTGTTTAATAACCTTATAACCTATTTTTAAATAAAACTCTTTAATATTCTGGTTACATTTTAATATGAATATTCCCCTATCCTCTTTGTGAATTTTTTCCATAAGTTTTTTCCCATAACCTTTTCCTTGATATTTTGGATCAATAACTACTCCAGAAATCCCATAAATATTCTTTCCCAATTCCAAAACAAAACACCCCCCAATCATTTTATCCTCTTCCATGATGTGTTCTAATCTGTGAGGATATTTTTGAACAATTGATTTTATTTCACTAAAAAAACTTTTAGGAGGAGCAGGATAACATTTCTCTGTTAATTCTTTATATTGTTCTATTAAATCCATCATTTTTTATCCTCTTTTACCCAATCTTCTAAATTACTATAACCTGGAAAATCTAAACAACGATATAATCTTGTTACTTCTTCTTTAGAAAGTTTTGACCAAAATTCTTTGTTTTTTAATTCGTGAATTTGGCATTTTTTATGATAACTTCCAACATAATGTTGAAGGGTTGTAGGAAGATTTATTCCTTTTAAGATTGAATCTAAACATTTTTTAAAAATTCTTTGTTCTGCCTTTTTTACTTTTTGAAAAATTTCATATCCTGTTTCATTACTTGTTTTATTTACTAATTCTTGCATCACAATTGGTCCTTTATCTAACCCTTTTGTAATTTCATGGATTGTTGCTCCTGCTGGTTCATGGTGCCATAATGCCCAAAAAGTAGGATGTCTCCCTCTTCCCCAAGGCAAATACCCTGGATGTAGATTATAGAGCCTATCGTATTTTTCAATAAATTCTGGATTAAAAATTTTTTCATAATGAATTGAAAACCCTATATTCCCAAAATTCTTAATTTTATCATGTCCTCTTAAAGGATCAAAACCCCTTTCCTTTGCTTTTTTAGCAATTTTCTCATCATATGTAATTAAATTTGAAGTATTTTGAATAGAGAGCTCATCCAAGACAAATAATCCTATTTGATGATTAAGGAAAAAATCAATTTTTATATTTGTATTCATTTTTTATCTAAATTTCTCTTTTACTTCACAAAAAACCTTTTTATTTTTATCTCTTTTCCAACCCATACTTTTTGTAGATATACTTTTTAAACCACCCTATTCTCCTAATCCAATGAAAAATATAAATCTTAAAGAGAGGCTAGTTAAAAATTCTTTTTGGAATTTATTTGCAACAGTAATAAATAGATTTGGGGGACTAGCATTCACAATAATTTTAGCGAGATTCTTAATGCCAGAAGGTTATGGAATGTATACAATTGTTTTTTCAACAATTATGATTTTTTTTATTTTTGCTGATTTAGGAATAAGCTCCACTTTAGTAAGATATTTGTCTGAGGCTGTAGAAAAAAATAAAAATAAAATTTCTTCTTATTATAAATATTTGCTTAAAATAAAAATAATTTTAACTCTTTCTGTTTTCTTTATCTTAATTTTATTAGCATATCCTCTTGCGTTTTATTTCTATGATAATCCTATCCTTTTTCTACCTTTTTTAATTGCTCCAATTTTTGTTGTTGCAATTTCCTTTGATATGTTTCATGCCCAAGTGTTTTATTCTATTGAAAAAGCAAAATATATGGGCTATAGACAATTTTTAACACAAGTTTTAAGAGTGGGATTAGTTCTTTTAATTTTTTATTTTGTATCCTCAGTTTATCAAATTACTGCCATTTTTCTTTTATTAGCTTTTATTCATTTTATTGTACTTATTTGGGTTCTTTTTTCTTTAAAAAAATTAATTCCTGAGATATATCACAAAGCGAAAGAAAAGATAGATAAGAGAAAAATAAAAACTTTTATCAAATTTATAACTATTGCAAGTGTTTCGGCAGTTTTTTTCTCTTATATTGATTCAATTATGTTGGGATTATTTCTTCCAACAGTATATGTAGGGTATTATCAAGCAGCTTTTTCAATTATTCTTGGATTAACAACTATTGCTTCATTTCCAAATGCAATTCTTTTGCCTGTTTTCACTAAAATAGATAATTTTGTTTCAGAAAAAATTATAAATCGGGCAGTAAAATACGTAGCAATGTTGAGTTTTCCTTGCTCATTTGGATTAATTCTTTTTGCAAGATATTTTATTAAGCTTCTTTTTGGGGAAGATTACCTTTTATCAGCATGTCCCTTGTATGTTTTAGCATTTTTAATTTTCCCAATAGTTTTTGTAGGTATTTTTCTTTCCTTTTTTTCTGCAAAAGAAAAACCAAAAATATTTGCCAAATTAATAATAATTTCTGTTGGGTTAAATATCTTACTCAATTTGATTTTTATCAAGTTTTTATTATTAATATCTCCTTCATGGGCGATGATAGGAGTAGGAATGGCAACATTTTTGAGTTGGACATTTTATTTCTTTGCAGCCCTTTTAATTTCAAAAAGAAGATTTAAAATGAAAATTTCATTAAAACCAACTATAAAACCAATAATATCAAGCATAATAATGTGGGGCATATTAACTCTTGTTTTAAGATTAATTAATGAATTAAGTCTAATTTCAGGAGCCTTGATCATCTTTTTTGGTGCTTCTATTTATCTCCTTTCAATGTTTTTTCTTAAGGCAATTACAAAAGAAGACTTAGAACTCATTAAAATTTTAATAAAAAGAAAAAAACATTAGCTTATCTTTTAATTCCAACACATTTTTTACAAATTTCTAAATCATATATTCCTTTTTTTATTCTTTTTAGTATCTTTTTATAATTTGACTTTCCCAGAATTTCTAATAATTTTTTATTCTTAAGATTTCCAAATTTTGCAGAGCTATGGTAGTCATTACAACACAAAATCAAATTTCCAGCATAATCTATTGTTAAAGCTTGCGTAGGATATAGGCAGATGGGAACTTCGTCGTTAACAGAAGAGTTTAGTTCAATTTCTCCACCACGATTAGAAAGCTCCATTTCATTTAAAACCCTATAATGAATTTTATTTTCTTTTTTAGGTCTAGTTTTAAGATATTCAAACACTTTTTTTGTATTTGGAGGCATTTGTTTCCCATATTGGGTGATACATACTTTATCTATCTCCCTATCAATAAGAGTTTTATATTTTTGAACTGTCAACAGAATTCCATTTGAATTTATTTCTACTTTTGCTTTAGATAGTTTTTGTTTACAATAAGAGATTAAATCTGGAAGCCTAGTATCAGTTAAGGGTTCTCCATAAGAAAAGAGCAAAACCCTTCCACGATAATTTATTTCAGACAATTCATCTATAATTTTTTTAAATATTTTAATGTCCATTAATTTTTTATTTTTTAATATTCCTCGATCATAAATACTATTTGGACAAAATTTGCAACGCAAATTACAATATGTTGTTGTTTCTAAAGCAATAACGTCAAAAAAATCTTTTTGGTTATAGTAAAATTGGTGTTTTAAATTATATAAGAAATGTAGAATTTTTCCATAATAAATAAATTTAATTTTTCTTCTATGTTTTTTAGGAACAAGCGAGTATAGTTTCTTTTTTAAGAGCATTTTTAATGTTTTTTACTATGTATTCCAATTTATATTCTTTATTAAATGGCTTCTTATTTATTTTGAGTAGTCCAATTAAAACCAATTTCTTCGTCGTCATATGGAATCCTGAACTCATCAGGTTTTTTAGAATTATATTCTTCTGTTGTGTGGTAAAATAAACAGACTTTTTGATTTCCTAATACTCTATACCCATGCGCAACACCTCTCGGAATAAAAACTAAAACAGGATTTTCTTCTCCAGCATATATTACTTGAGTCTCCCCTTTTGTTTTAGATCTTTTTCGTAAATCATATAGAACTATTTGTGCCATTCCTTTTGCAACAAACCAAATATCATCTTGTTTTTTATGATAATGAAATGCTTTAATTACCTCGGGATAACTTTCAGTATAAGTAGTTTGTTTTATTTTTTTGAAAAAAGTATCACTTTTTTTCAAAATTTCAGCAAGAGAACCCCTATCATCACAATGTTTTATTATTTTTTTTATTTGAACATCTTGTATCATTTTTATATATATTTATCTAAATGTTCTTTATAAAATTCTACTGTTTTTTTAATTCCTTCTTCAAGACCAATTTTTGGCCTCCATCCTAAATGATCACCTATTTTTGATATATCAGAATAATGGTTTCCAGTTTCTACATTTTCGTATTCTTTAGGCCAGGGCATATTTTTTACTTTTCCAGATCCGGTTATTTCCACTATTTTTTTTGCCATATCTCCAAAAGCAGCCCCTTTACCAGAACCTATATTAAATATTTGTCCCTTTGCATTAGGGTGTATTCCCACAACCATTAAGGCTTCTATTAAATCATCAATAAATATGTAATCTCTTAATTGAGTTCCATTCCCAAATATTGTTAAATCTTTTCTTTCTAAGGATTGTCTAATAAACCAATTTACAATACAATATCCCGGATGTTTTATTTGGGCCTTTGGGCCATATGGATTAGAAATCCTTACTACAGCAGTGTCTAGATTATGCTGTAAATGATAGGCCTTATAATATCCTTCCCCTGCTGTTTTATTTATTGCATAAATGCTTAAGGGATTAAGAGGGTGGTTTTCATTAACAGGGAGATCATGGTCCGCTATTTTACCATATTGCATTCTTGACCCAGGAAAAATTAATCTACAATTAGGATTATGTTCTTTGCATTCTTGTAATACATTAATATGTCCCTTACAATTAAGATCTATATCTAAAGAGGGATCTTTCATACTGTAATTATGATCAATTTGCCCAGACAAATTAAAAATAACTTCTTTATCTAATATATTTCTTTGAACATCATATATGTTTCTTGTATCTCCAAAATCAATATCAATTTTATTTCTAAATTCAAGCACATTAAATTGGTTTGCACCATATCTTTTTAATGAAGAATCCATTACACTTACTCTTGCTTCAAGATCAACTAGTTTTTCTGCAAGATTCCCCCCAATAAATCCTAATCCTCCGATAATTAGAACTTTTTTGTCTTTATACTCTTTTTTTAGATCAATCATTGAATTATTTTTGATAAATTCTTTATAAGTTTTATTGAGGTTTAATATTATCTTCTTAAATTTATTTAGAGGTTATTTTAAAACATTTCCTTTATCATGAATTAATCTTCTTTTATACCCTCTAAGACGAGGCCATAATCCAGGATAAGTATAAGAAGGAGAATAAGTATGAACCTTTTTTTTGTTTTCAACAAAATATTTATTTAAATGAGATTCATCAAGCCAAATAGCAATTATTTTATTTTTTAAATCTAAATTAATTCTTTTATTTAATTCCTTACACATTTTTAGAATCTCTTTACTTTTTCCTCCCCAAAAACTACATTGCCAATATGTGGATAAATCATTTTTTTCATTGACTGATGCTTTTGACCTAGGATCAAATTCAAATTGGCCTCTTTTATTTACAAAATTTGGATGTTGAACACCAAATAAAGATTTATTGTGACAAAAGAATTCTTCTTTTAAAACAAGATTTTTAGCATAAATATCTACATCAATATAAATTATATGGGAATATTTTTTTAATTCTTTTGTAAGGTTGTTTACATACTTAAATCTAAATAAAGTTGAAAAAGAAGTATTCTCATGTTTAATTTTTCTTATAAATACATCTTTTTTCTTCTGAATTGGGAGATAATCTATTTGGTCTGTTAAAATATAGAAATCTTTTTTTACATCAGGTAAGAAATTTTTTTTAATACTAGCATAATACCTTGGAAAGAACTTTACGTATTTTTGAGTGCCCATAAATATCAATGCAATTTTACCACATTTTTGCAATTGTTTTTTTGCAATTGTTTTTTTTGATTCTTTTTTAAGGGTTTTTTTAGCATTAGCATAATTAAGATATGCAGGAATTTTTATTCCCAAAATAGAATTAATAAATTTTTTTAGAGGATGACGTAGGCCAATTAGCTCTGAATTTCTATTTCTTACTCCTTTAACTTCATCCCAAACCATTTCCTTTCTCAGATCTAAATCTTTTTAAAAATTTCTATGTTTCTTCAGCAACTCTAAAAAGATATTTTCCATAATCAGAGGCTTTTAGAGCTTCAGCATTTTTAAGTAGTTGGTCTAGATTTATGAATTTGTTCCTATATGCAATTTCCTCAATGCAGGCTATTTTTAGAGCTTGCCGATCTTGAACAGATTTAACATAAGAGGTTATATCTGCCATAGAATCTTGTGTTCCAGCGTCCATCCAAACAAGACCCCTTCCCATAACCTTTACCTTTAATTTTCCCCTTCTTAGATATTCTTTATTAACATCACTTATTTCAAGTTCACCTCTTCCAGAAGGAACCAAATTTTTAGAAATATTAATTACATCATTATCATAAAAATACAATCCAGTTACTGCATAGTTTGATTTAGGATTTTGGGGTTTTTCTTCAATTGATAAAACATTATAATTTTTATCAAACTCAACAACTCCAAATCTTTCAGGATCACTAACATGATAAGCAAATGAGATTGCTCCTTCTTTTATTTGTGCTGCTTCTAGTAATAGAGGTGTTAATCCTTGCCCATAAAAAATATTATCTCCTAAAATTAAACAAACATTATCTTTTCCAATGAAATTTTCTCCGATTATAAACGCTTCAGCAATTCCTTTTGGTTCAAGTTGCTCTTTATATGAAATTCTCATTCCTAGGTTAGAACCGTCTCCCAATAAATTTTTGAATTTTTCCACATCTTCTGGACAACTAATAATCAATACTTCACGTATTCCCACCAACATTAAAGTTGATAAAGGATAATAAATTAGGGGTTTATCATATATTGGTAATAATTGTTTGCAAACCACTTTAGTCGCAGGATAAAGCCGTGTTCCTAATCCTCCTGCTAAGATAATTCCTTTTGTTTGGCTTAATGATTTCCACCAATTTTCATTTTGTTTATACCATTCACATAATTTTGAGAGTTCTTCCTCTAAATTAGAATATTTTAATTCAAACCCAAGATTTTGTATTTTTTCTGTATTTATAGAATATCTAAAATCATGGCCTTTTCTATGAGTAATTTTTTCAATCATTGTGGAATCATATCTAAAGTATCTAAGTAAAAATTCTGTTATTTCTATGTTTGTTCTTTCATTTTTACCTCCAATATTATATATTTGTCCTGGTTGCCCTTTTTGTGAAACAAACCAGATTCCTCTGCAATTATCTTTAACATGTAACCAATCTCTAACATTTAACCCTGGATTTTCATCACTCCACATCAACGGAACTTTTTTCCCTTGAATCAGATTTGTAATAAATAAAGGAAGGAGTTTTTCTGTAAATTGATAAGGCCCATAGTTATTTGAACTTCTAGTGATGTAAATTGGAATCTTGTGGGTCTCAAAATAAGATAAACACAACATTTCTGCACTTGCTTTTGATGCAGAATAGGGGCTTCTTGGATTTAATCTATCTGACTCTCTTGAACTTGGAGAATCTGAAGAAAGACTACCATATACTTCATCAGTTGAAATTTGAATAAATTTTGAAATTCCATGTTTTAGACAAGCATCTAATAAATTTTGAGTACCAAAAATATTTGTCTGGGTGAAAGCATTTGGATCCTCTATGCTCCTATCCACATGACTTTCTGCTGCAAAATTAAAAACTAAATCAAATTTATGTTTGGAAAAAAGTTCATCAACAAGCTTTTTATCACAAATATCTCCTTTGACAAATTCATACCTTGGATGAATTGTAAGGCTCATATGTTCTAAATTTTTCCCTCTTCCTGCATATGTTTGTTTATCTAGATTAACAATTTCTTCTATTTTAAATTCTTCAAAATTTTCCAACAAAAATCCAATAAAATTACTCCCTATAAAACCACACCCACCTGTAACTAAAACTCTCATTTTTTTTAAAACTCAACATCTCTTATAAGTATTTATTTTTTCTAAGAGATATTTTCATTTAATATTGTGGTTTTTACTTTTAAAGATTATTAAGGTCTAATAAAGATTCTTTTTATTTTTTTAAGATACAAATAATTTATATTTATCCTACTAAACATATTTAAAATATCTTTTATGCAAAAAAATAATAAAAAGATAGGATAAAATACCACCTAAATAATTAAAACTTCAATTAATTATTCTCTTATTGAAAGAAGAAAAATAGAAGATGGAAAATCAAGATTTTAGTATAATAAAAAAAGTCTATGTTGCCATTAGTGCTGATTTGTTGCATCACGGACACTTAGAAACAATAGAAAAGGCAAGAGAATTAGGAGAAATCATTATCGGATTATTAACGGATAAAGCAATTGCAAGTTATAAACGCCTACCTTTTTTGACTTATGACCAAAGAAAAATTATTGCTGAAAATATAAAAGGAGTGAAAGAAGTTATTCCTCAAAATACATTAGATTATACTGATAATTTAAGGCAATTAAGGCCTCATTATGTTGTTCATGGTGATGATTGGAAAACCGGAATTCAAAGTTCAACAAGAGAAAAAGTAATAAAAGTTCTTGAAGAATGGGGAGGTCAATTAATTGAAGTCCCTCGCATCCAAGATGTTTCCTCAGACCAATTAAATAAAGCTTTACGTGAAATAGGAACAACTCCTGAAATTAGAAAAAGAACTTTAAAAAGATTATTAGAGGCCAAACCAGTTGTAAGATTTTTAGAAGCCCATAATGGAATTACAGGATTAATTGTTGAAAAAACATCTGTAGTAAAAGAAGGGGGGGTAAAAGAGTTTGATGGCATTTGGATTAGTAGTTTAACAGATTCAACAGCAAAAGGAAAACCAGACATTGGAGTCATAGATTTAACTTCAAGACTAGAAACTGTTTCTCAAATATTAGAATCAACAACTAAACCTCTTATTTTAGATGCAGATAATGGGGGAGAAATTGAACATTTTGCTTTTATGGTGAGAAGTCTTGAAAGATTAGGTGTTTCTGCAGTTATTATAGAAGATAAAGTAGGGTTGAAAAGAAATTCTCTACTTGGAACAGATGTGGTTCAAATCCAAGATGAAATATCAAATTTTTCAGAAAAAATTTCTAGAGGCAAAAAATCACAAGTAACAGATGATTTTATGATTATTGCTAGAATTGAAAGCCTTATTTTAAAAAAAGGGATTTATGAAGCCCTATTAAGAGCAAGAGCATATATAGAGGCAGGAGCAGATGCAATAATGATCCATAGTAAGGAGAAAGATGCAAGGGAATTAATTGAATTTTGCAAAGAATATTCCAATTTTCCACACAAAGTACCTCTTGTAGTTGTTCCTACAACTTATAATCATCTTACTGAAAAACAACTTGAAGAAATTGGAGCAAACATAATAATCTATGCTAATCATTTAATTAGGAGTGCTTATCCTGCTATGGTAAAAACAGCAAAATCAATTCTTGAAAATGAAAGAAGTCTAGAGGCAGATGAATTTTGTTTACCGATTAAAGAAATATTAGATTTAATTCCAGAAAGAAAATGATAAAATGTGAAAAAATTGCAGAAATATTCAGTAAAAATGATTTAACTTTTTTTTCAGGAGTTCCAGACTCAACTTTTAAGGATTGGATGAAATTTTTAGCAGACAATAATGGGACAAAATTGACAAATAGAATTGCTGTAAATGAATGTGAAGCTACTGCTCTTGCTGCAGGATATCATCTTTCAACCGGAAATATTGGAGTAATTTATATGCAAAATTCTGGTTTAGGAAAAACAGTAAATCCTTTAACCTCTTTAATGGCTAAAGAAGTATATTCGATGCCTGTAGTTTTGATGGTTGGATGGAGAGGAGAGCCCGAGTTAAAAGACGAGCCCCAACACAAAATGATGGGGAGAGTTATGTTATCTCAGTTAGAAACTTTAGAGATTCCTTTTCAGATTTTACCAGATAATATTGAGCAAGCGCAACAGACCATAGAATGGGCAAAAACAAAAGCAGAAAAAACCCAATATGCTTCAGCAATTATAATTAAAAAAGGCATTTTTGAAAAATATGAAACCCAAAATATTTCTAAAAGAAAGTATGAAATGACTGGAGAACAAGCCATTCATACCATTTTGGGAGGATTAGAAAAACAAGCAATAATTGTTTCAACAACAGGAAAAACATCTAGAGAATTATTTGAATATAGAAAAGAAAAAAAACAAAGCCATGAAAAAGATTTTTTAACAGTAGGAAGTATGGGGTGCTCAGCCTCTATTGCTAATGAAATAGCATTACAAAAACCTTCTAAACCTATTTATGTTTTTGATGGAGATGGAGCAGCATTAATGCAAATGGGGGCTTTAGCAAATATTGGATCAAGTAAAGCAGAAAATTTAACACATTTAATTTTTGATAATGGTTCTTATGATTCAACAGGAGGCCAACCAACTATTTCAGATAATATTGATTTTTCAAAAATTGCATTGGGATGTGGTTATAGATTTGCATCCCAAGTTGAAACAAGCCAAGAGTTAATTCAAACAATGAGTATCTTAAAGAATGAAAAAGGACCTAAAATGGTTGTGGTTAAAGTAAAAAAAGGTTCAAGACAAGAGTTAGGAAGGCCTACAAATACTCCTTTAGAAAATAAAAGATTTTTTATGGAATTTTTGAATAAATGATCTCTCAAGAAGAATATTTTGGACTTGGAAGTTTAAATAAATTAGAAACAATTTTAAAAAAAGAAAATCTAAAAAAAGTTTTTTTAGTCACTGGAAAAAATTCATTTATCTTGTCAGGGGCAAGAAAAAAAATAGAGAATATTTTGGATAAAAATAACATAGATTATGAAAGATTTTCTAATTTCTCTCCAAATCCCCAATTAAGTGAAATAAAAAAAGCCACAAAAATTTTTAATAAAGGAAAATATGATTCAATTATTGCTGTAGGAGGAGGAAGTGCAATAGATGTTGCTAAGGCAATTAAAATTTATAAAAAAATTAGTCATAAAAAACCTTTAATAGCAATACCTACAACTGCAGGAAGTGGAAGTGAAGCAACTTCTTTTATTGTTTATTATACTGGAAAAGAAAAACAATCTAAAGGAAATTTAGATATAACTCTCCCAAATTATTCAATTTGTGATCCAGAATTAACTTTTTCTCTTCCAAAAAAAATAGCTGCTTCAACAGGAATAGATGCTTTAGGCCAAGCAATAGAGTCTTATTGGTCTATTAATTCAATAGAAAAATCAAAACAATTTGCACAGAAATCAATAAAATTACTTTTAAATAATCTAGAACAAGCAGTAAATAATCCTACAAATGAATCTAAAGAGAATGTTATGAAAGCAGCTAATTTAGCTGGTAAAGCAATAAATATTTCAAAAACAACTGCTTGTCACTCAATTTCTTATCCAATCACCTCTTACTTCAATATACCTCATGGCCATGCTGTAGGATTAACTCTAGGGCAGATGTTAGAATATAATTTTGGAGTAACACCAGAAGATTGTTTAGATAAAAGAGGAGAAAAATATGTTCAAAATATAATAAACAATCTAGTAAATCTTTTAGGAGTAAAAAATGTAAGCCAAGCTCGAGAAAAAATAAAAAACTTAATGAGTAATATTGGGCTTGAAACAAACTTATCAAATTTAGGAGTACATGTAAAAGATCTTGAGATTCTTGTTGAAAAAGGATTTTCTCCAGAAAGAGTTAAAAACAATCCTAGATTATTAACAAAAGATTCTTTAAGAAAAATTTTAAATAATTTATACTAAAATGAAAGCTATTATCCTTGCAGGAGGATTAGGAACTAGAATGAATTTAACAGTTCCAAAATTCCTTGTTCCTATAAAAGAAAAACCTTTAGCTAATTATATGCTTGATTCTTTAATGAAGTTAGAAATAAAAGAAATAATTTTTTTAACAGGATATAAATCTGAATTAATTCAAGAGTTCTTATACAGAGAGTATCCTTCTTTAGATTCAAAGATTATTCAAGATCCTCCGGAACAAAAAGGAAGTTACATATGTTCTTTATTAAACCTAGAAAATTTGATTGATGACGATATACTCTTTATTCATGGAGATTTGGTTTGTGAAGAGAAGTTATTAAAAAAATTAATACAGCATAGAGAAAAAAATTCGGCATTAACACATATAAATCCATATTCTACTGGAAAAGATTTTAAGGCAAAAATAGAAAAAGGTTTAATTAAAAAAATAGGTGTGGATTTTAAGGGTAATTTAGTCATGCCCTTGTATAAATTTTCAAAAAAATCTTTTTTAACTTGGCTTAAATCTATCAAGGAATTTGTTGATCAAGGAAAAATTAATTGTTATGCTGAAGAAGCAATTGAACCTTATGCAGATAAAATTAGATTAAAACCCTTGTTTTATGATAAAGAATTATGTATGGAGATTGATGACATAAATGATCTAAAAAAAGCAGAATCACTCATAAAATAATTTTGTTTATTGTTTTCTATATATCCAAAATTTCAAAATCCAAAAAGCATTCATCAAAGCCACAAATACAAATAGTAAAAAAGCACTATGAAAGATAATCGCTAAGGCAATTAATATTCTTTGAACCCCCCCACTAAACCCAATTCTTCCTTTTAAATTTCCAAAAACTTTTTTTTCAAGATTTTTAGCTAATTTTTGTTTCTCTGGAAAAATATCCTTTGCAACATAACAGCTAAAATTTATCATTAATAAACCTAAACCTCCTAAAATTCCAAACAAAAGAAGATCTATTTTATAGCTGAAGAATATAATTACTCCAAAAAAACCTAAAACACCCAAAATTTCATCAAGATAGGCCCCATACATCCTGTTTGGATTCATTTTCTTTCTTGCTTTGTCATATCTTGCTATTTCCCCATCACAACAATCAAAAACATAAGCTAAAATCACAAATAATCCAGCAATCACAAAACTTCCTTTATAGATAAGATACATTGCAAAAAGATCTGAAAAAAAGGTAAACCATGATGCAACAAAAGTATTGAGCCCCAGTTTAATCATTAAAGCACTAATTGGCCTAGAAAGTTTTCTGTAAAAATAGTAAACCACATAATCATCTTCCTCCACACTTTTTTGAAATTTTTTTAAGTCTTTATACACAGTCATTTCGAATAAAAGAAAAAAACCTTTTTAATTCTTATGTATCAGTTTTTATTGAGTACATATATATTTATAAATAATTTTTTCTCTGAAAAAATATGAGAATAGCTCATGTTAATATGTTTTATATTCCTACTTTTGGGGGTGTAGAGCAAGTTATGTATGAGCTAGCACAAAGACAAGTAAAAGAAGGTCACGAAGTACATGTTTTTTGTTGTGATTCAGATAAAAATAAAAGAATAAAAATAAAAGAAGAAATAATTGAAGGAGTTCATGTTCATAGACTTCCTTATTGGTTTAGATTGTCTTTTAATACTTTTTTTTGGCCTTCTTTATTGTGGGGTCTTAAAGGAAAATTTGATATTGTCCATAGCCATGTTTCAGGACATGATTATATTTTGTTTGTAGGAATTCTTGCCAAATTAAAAGGATTCAAACATGTGCACACAACTCATTGTCCTTGGACAGATATCTCTTTTAGGCCTGCCAAATTAAAATTTTTCTTGATTATAAATGATTTTTTTTTAAACAAACTTTCTTTTAGGTTCATCAATAAAATAGTTTCAATAACTCCTTGGGAATTAGGTATCTTAAATAAATATGGTGGGAAAAATAAAACAGAAGTTATTCCAAATGGAACAGATAAAATTCTCTTTAAGAAAGTAAAGAAAAATAATTTTAAGAAGAAAAATAAAATAAAAGAAAAAAAACTAGTTTTATTTTTTGGTAGATTAAATCCTACTAAGGGACCTGAAAAACTTGCACAAGTAGCAATAGAAATTTCTAAAGAAAGAAAAGACATTGCTTTTGTTTGGGTAGGTCCTGATGAAGGCAAGGCAAATGAAGTTGAGAATTTAATTAAAGGCCATAAAAATATGAAATATCTTGGACCAATTCGTGGAAAAGAGAATATTGCTGAAATGTATCAGGCTGCAGATGTTTACGCTCTTCCAAGTTATAGGGAAGGCCTTCCTTTGACCTTGTTTGAAGCAATGGCATCTGAATTGCCTATTGTGGCTTCTCCTGTAAATGGAATTCCTTATGAGATGGAAGATGGAAAAAATGGTTTTTTAGTTGAATATGGAGATTTAAAAAATTTAAAAAAACGTATTTTAGAAGTTTTAGATAATCCCAAACTCGCCAAAAAATTTTCTAAGAATAACTTTGAAAAATCCAAGGATTTTGATTGGGATACTATCTATAAAAGATATATGAAAGAATACAAGCAATTATTAGTATAATTTTGTTTGAGCTCCATAATCCTTATAAATTGTATTTTTTGTGTTAAGAAATGCAAATAACTCTTATCTCTGCTGCAACTTATCCTTCTGATCAAGGAATAAGAACAATCTCCTCTGTGTTAAAAGAAAAAAAACATCAAGTAAAGACCGTCTTTATGACTCTCAGTGAGGATTATTCTAAATTTTACACTAAAAAAGAACTTAATCAATTGGTGAGAATTTGTGCTGATTCTCAACTAATTGGAATTTCATCTTTTGTTTCTACAGCTCCAAGAGCAAAACAAATAATAAAATTTCTAGAAAAAAAATTTCCTGAAAAAACTCTTGTTTGGGGAGGAATACATGCTACAATTTCTCCTGAAGAATGCATTAAACATTGTAATCTTGTTTGCGTTGGAGAAGGAGAAGGAGTGATAATAGATTTAGTTAATGCTCTTGAGAAAGGAAAATCAGTAAATAAAATTAAAAATTTATGGATTAAACAAGAAAATAAGATAACAAAAAATCCCGTAAGGTCTTTGATAGATAACCTAGATGAAATACCCTTGCCAGACTATAATACTCAAGACCATTTTATCCTAGATAAACATAAAATAAGGAAATTTTCAGAACAAGATCTTGATGGAGCAATATTCTTTTTAACAGGAAGAGGTTGTCCTCATGGATGTGATTATTGCAGTAATAGTCTATTGAATGAATTGTATAAAGGAAAAAGAAAAAAAATAGTTAGATGGCATAGTATAGATTACATTATAGATGGTATTTTAAAATTAAGAAAAAAATTTCCAAGTTTAAGTTATTTTGATATAAGGGATGATACTTTCTCCCTTAGACCACTTGAACAAATAAAGGAATTTTCTCAAAAATATAAAGAACAAATCGGATTGAGATTTAAATGTTTATCTGATCCCCATACAATTTCAGAAGAAAAAATAAATCTCTTAGTAGAAGCGGGTTGCACAGACATAATTATAGGTATTCAAGGTTCTGAAAGAGTAAATAAAGAAGTTTACCATAGATTTCAAACAGATAAACAAGTTTTAGATGCTGCAAGAATAATTAATAAGTATAAGGATAACTTGGCTGTGATGTATGATGTGATTACTTGTAACCCCTATGAAAGGCCAGAAGATGTTGTAAATATGATTAGATTACTACAAAAGATTCCTAAGCCCTATTTTCTTTCTGTGAATAATTTGGTCTTTTTTCATGGGTCAAAACTACATCAAAGAGCTGTAGAAGAAGGAATAATAAAAACTACAAAAGATTCAGCAGTCACTCTTAATTATTGGGATAGGAGTGCCCATATTTTGTTAAAAAGAAAAAATATATACCTTGTTTTGATCTTAAATTTAATGAGAGGAGTTAGCACAGGAAAAAGATTTGGACTTCTTCCAAATAAATTAATAAATTATCTTTTAAAACCACACAGAATCAAAAGAAATTTGAGAAACCCCTTTAGAACAAGAATTGTTTTATTTTTTGTTAGTTATATGGATTTGATTAGAGAAAGAATTCTTAAACCAGCATATAGGAGTATGCCTGTTGGATTTAAAGTTTGGTATGATAGAGTAAGATATAGGGTTTAGGTTAATTATCTTTTATTTGATAAGAAGTTGGATCTTTTAATCCCGCCCAATAAAATCCTTCTTGCCTTAATTTACACGCTAAACAAGATCCACAATGAATCTTTTTCCCAACATAACAACTAAAACTATCTTTATAATCTACTCCAAGTTTAGTTCCTAATTTTATTATCTCTTCTTTATCTTTTTTTATTAGAGGAGCTTTAATTTTGAAGGCCCTTGCACAAGAAACTTTTGATAATTTATTCATTTCTTTGACAAATTCTGGAGTGGTATCTGGATAACCTTCTTTACCTTCATTTTTAAAACCAACAAAAAGATCATAAATTTCTTTATTTTTTATAAAAAAAGCTTCTGCTAAACCTAAAGCAGAAGTTAAGAAAACAGTATTTCTACAAGGAACATACCAGTTTTTAGATTCTTCTGCAGTATCTTTTAGTTCCTCTCTTTTTAATTTTTTAATTTCTCCTTCCTTGTTTATTAAGGAATTAGAAATTTTTCCTAACCACCCTAATTTAATCTCTATAAATTTTGCACCTAGTTTTTTTGCACTAATTATTGAAGCTCTTTTTTCTTCTTGAACTGTTTTTTGCCCATAATCAAAAAACAAAAAAATTATTTTTTCATAGTTTAACTTTTTTTTAACATAATACGCGGTTGTAACACTATCAATTCCCCCCGAACATAACACAATAGCATTTACCATAGTTCCGCAATCTTTTTAAGCTATATAAATTTTATGCAGAAATGTTAGATCTCTTAATTTATATTTTAGCACTTTTATTTTTTGTTAGTCTAATCGCTATTCTTGCTAAAAAACAAGGAGTTGAATTAATAATTGGAGCTTTTGTGGGGTTGATTGTAATTTCTAATGTTGTGGCTAATAAATTAGTGTCTTTTTGGAGTTTTGCAATACCTGCCGGAATAATTGCCTATTCTGCTAGCTTTTTATTAACAGATATTTTAGTTGAATTTTATGGAAAAAAAATAGCCAAAAAAGCTGTTTGGAGTGGATTTTTTGCAAGCATACTTTCTTTAGCAGTAATTTTTATTGCTATTGAATGGCAAGGAGCCAGTTTTTGGGGCTATCAAGAACAGTTTTCTTTAGTTCTCGGAAATACTTGGAGAATTGTCTTGGCTTCTGTAGTAGCATATATATCTAGCCAAACTCATGATATATGGTCTTTTGCATTTTGGAAGAAAAAAACAAAATCAAAACATTTATGGTTTAGAAATAATCTTTCAACAACCATAAGTCAAGCAATTGACACTGTTATTTTTGTTGTAATAGCCTTTTATGGCCTGTTTCCTATTTTACCAATAATGATTGGATTATTTATAGCAAAGTTGTTGGTAGCTGTTTTAGATACCCCTTTTATATACTTTGTAAGATATTTTTATTCTAAATAAAATTTATAAGGCCTCTTTACACTATTCTGCCATGAAAAAACAAGCTAAAGACATAAAAAAAGGAGATAAAATAAAAATTGCAGGTAATGAATGTGGTGTTGAAGATGTAGAGATATCCAATATTGGAAAACATGGAAAAAGCAAGGTAAGAATTTCAGTAATAACTCCTTTAAATGAAAAGATAATTCTTATTCGGCCTGAAGACTACCCCATAGATCTTGTTTAAAATTTTTTAATGATGATAACTATAATAATAACTTCTTACAATGAACCAAAAGCCACTATAAGAGCCGTAAAGGTTTTTTTAAACCAAAAAATAAAACAAAAATTCAAGATAATAGTGGTTGATCCTTTTCCAGAAGTTGGAGAATTTTTACAAAGAGAAATTAATGACAAAAGAGTAGAATTCTTTTTAGATCCTGGAGAAGGAAAAAGTTATGCCTTAAATATTCTCTTTCAAGAAAACTTTTCAGATAATAAAAAAGATATTTTTATTTTAACAGACGGAGATGTTTATGTTTCAGAAAACACAATAAGGGAAATAATAGAGGAATTTGAAGATCCAAAAATAGGCTGTATTACAGGGAGGCCTATTTCAATTGATGCCAGAAATACAAAATATGGATATTGGTCTCATTTTCTTTTTTCAGGAATACACAAAACAAGAAAGAAATTATCAAAAAACAAGAAATTTTTTGAATGTTCTGGTTATCTTTTTGCAATTAGAAATGGAATTATTCAAGAATTTCCTTTAGAAACTTCAGAGGATGCTATTATTCCTTATTTATTTTGGAAAAAAGGATATAGAACAAATTATGTAGAAAGAGCAGAAGTTTATGTAAAAAATCCAACTGGTTGGAAAGATTGGATCAATCAAAAAATAAGAAATATTAAAGCTCATGAAAATCTTAATAAAATAGCACCTAATATGCCAAGGACAAAATCTTTTTTCAATGAAATTAAGGAAGGAGTATTTTTTATTTTAAAACACCCCAAAACAATAAACGAGTTTTGGTGGGCCTTTCAACTTTATTTTGCTAGATTATATCTTTATATTCAGGCTTTAAAGCAAATAAGATCTAAACAGAAGTATTCTGATGGATGGAGAGAAACAGAAATTAACTCAACTAAGCCTTTTGATTAAAAATTCTTTTAATTCTTCTACACTTTTAACAATAGGCATAGATCCAATTAAAATTGAACTTAAATATTCTATAGCTTCTTCTACAGGCTCATCTGTTTTTAATCCCACTGTGGGAATTTTTTTTGCATAAGCATAACCTAACTCCCAAGCAGTTCCAGCACCAACATGTAAACCATCTAAAATAGCTATTACTAAATCAACCTTTTTCATACCTTTGATTATATCTCCCTCAAAGACTCTTTTTACATCATCTATTCCCTTACAAATTCCTATTTCTCTATGGGGAAGAAAAGTTTCAAATCCTAACAATTTACAGATTTTATCGATTTCTTCTAATTGTTCTCTTTCATTTTTTGTTTCTAATTTTCCCGCAAGATATATTTTCTTAGATTTTTTCTTCATAATCCTTAAAAATGCACTTTAGTTTTAAATTTAACTATGATGAAAAAAATATTAATTATCAAATTAGGAGCGAAAGGGGACGTAATTAGGACACTTCCCTTACTCAAGGCAATTAAAGAAAAATTTCCTGTTTCAGAAATAAGTTGGATAACTAAATCCAATATTAGTGACCTTATTGAAAATAACCCCTTAATTAATAAAATCTTTAATTTAGATAGTTATCCTAAAGAACCTGTTGATATTTTATATAACTTTGACATAGAAGATGAAGCGACTAAAATAGCCATAGAAATTGAAGCCAAAGAAAAATGTGGTTTTTATTCTGAACAAGGCTTTCCAGCAGCATTTAATCTTGAAGCAGAATATTATCTTAATACTTTATTCGACGACGAATTGAAAAAAGCTAATAGAAAAACCTATCAAGAAATGATGTTTGAAGCAGCCAAATTACCTCATAAGAAAAACCTCCCAGAAATTCTTTTAACAGAAAAAGATCAGAATTATGCTAAAAAATTTATTGAAGACAATTCATTAATTTCTAAAAAAATCTTAGGAATCCATATAGGTGCTTCTCCTAGGTGGCCTTCTAAAAAATGGTCTAAGGAAAAAATAAAAGAGTTTATAGAAAAAGCAGCAAACCTAGGACACAGCATTTTATTTTTCGGAGGTCCTAATGAAACAGAAGACCATTCTAGACTATATGAAGAATTAAAGGAAAAAGGAATAGAAATTATCAGAAATAACCCCTTAAATACAAATGGAGAATTTGCTTCTTTAATAAGTGTTTGTGATAAGGTAGTGTGTTTAGATAGTTTTGCATTACATGTTTCTCTTGCCTTAAAAAAACCAACAATAGCTTTGTTTTTTTGCACCACCCCCCATGAGGTAGAAGGGTATGGCCTTCTTACTAAAATCACTTCTCCTTTATTAGAGAGCTTTTTTCCAGAAAAAATGGATCTTTATGATGAAGAGCTTGTGAATAGTATTTCTGTTCAAGAAGTTATTGGGAGTTTAAATGAAAAAGCTCCAGTTAAAGCTGTTAATGCAATAATTTTAGATAAAGAAAATAACAAATTTTTAATTATAAAAAGAAAAAAAGGAGAAATACATGCAAATAAATGGGCTTTTCCAGGAGGGGTTGTTAAAGAAGGAGAATCTATAGAACAAGCTTTAAGTAGAGAAATAAAAGAAGAAACGAATTTAGAGATTGAAAAAATAATTATCAAGATTTCAGAATATGAATATCCTAGAGAAGATGGATCAAAAACTAACGGGGAATGTTATCTCGTAAAGACTAAAAATAATTATGCTTCAAAAACCCAAGATATAGAAGATTTTAAGTGGGTTGATTTGAGTGAATTTGAAAAAATGGACATTATAGAGGGTTTAGATAAAGAAGCTTCAATAGCCTATTTGAATAATAACAAATAAAAACTAGTATTTTATGGTAGTATAATGACAGACTCTGAAAGAAGAGAAGAAACAATTGAAAAAACAAAGAACAAATGGAAAAAAAGATTATTTGGCTGGGTAGAAAATAATTATGATAAAGCTTTCTTGGCAATTTTGATTTTAGCTTTTATAGCAAGATTTTGGATGTTTCTTAAAACAAAAGACCAAGCAATATGGTGGGATGCTGCAGACTATCTTGCTACAGCAAAAAAATGGGCAGGAGTGAACTCTAATCTTATTGATATGTGGTATTATCGGAGAGGTTTTTTCTGGGCTTTATTTGGTGCGATTTTATTCAAGCTAGGTTTAGGAGAAATAACCCTGAGATTTTTTATAGTTTTATTTTCAACAGGGATAATTTTTGTTTCTTATCTTTTAATAAAAAAGATGTTTAACAGCAAATTAGCCTTACTCACTTCACTTGCTTTAGCTTCTTCTTGGATATATATCTTTTTCAGTGGAAGACCCTTAACAAATATCCCTGCAACTTTTTTTCTACTGACGGCAACTCTATTTTTTTGGAAAGGTTATGTTTTAAAAGAAGGTAATAAATTTATTTATCTTTTTGGCCTATTTTTTGCTTTAACTTGTTTAACAAGAATGCAGTATTCTATGTTTGCTATCCCTTTTTTAACAATGGTTTTCATGAAAGAGAAATTCAAATTTCTAAAAAATAAAAAACTTTGGGGTGCAGTAGGTATTTTTGCCCTGATTTTTGTCCCCCAAATGGTTATGCACACAACACATTTTGGAAATCCGGTTTCAGATGTTTTAAATTATTATTTTGGGGTTGAAGGAATTTCAGAGACAGGGGAAGTAGGAGGGGTTGGAGATAGTTCAAAACTTCTTGTGTATTTTACAAATTTGCCTTATATTTTAGATGGAAATTCCAAAGGATATAGTTCTTTGTTTGTATTTAGTCCAATCTATATACTTTTCCTCATAGGAGTTATTTATTTTTTTGGAGATTTGGTTTTAGGATTTGATAAGATTTTTTCAAATAAAAAAATTCAAAAAAGATTGTTTATATTCACTTGGATTGTTTCTTGTTTTTTAATCTTAGGACGTATTGCTCCTCATTTAGAACAAAGGTATATGATGCAAACTCTTCCTTTTTTATTCTTAATTGCTATTTTCCCTCTTCCCAAACTTGCTAATTATATCCATAGAAGTTTTAAAATAAGGAAAAAAGCCACATTTTTAGTTATTTTTCTCGCTCTTTTATTATTACTCACTCCAAATATGAAATTTGGAAATGACTTAGTTGAGTCAAAAAAACCTTCTTTTTTAGAAGTCAAACAAGCAGGAGAATGGATAAAAGCAAATTCCGAGCCTGATGATATTATAATTACTGCATCTACTCCCCAAAATACCTATTATTCAGAAAGACCCACCTATAATTTTTATCTTGCTCCTAGGAGAGGAATGGAACCTCAAAATGCTACGGGTTTTTATGAATTTATTGAAAGAGAAAAACCCAAATATCTTGTACTTTCAATGTATGAACAAGCAGCAAATTCCCGATATACTTGGGCCCCAAATTATCCTCAAGAATATCCAGATAGAGTAACCCCTGTTCAAGCTTTTTATCAAGGAGAACAACCTGTTTTAATAATATACGAATTCAATTACAAGGCTTCCTGAATAAAAACAGATGACTTATAGTAAAATAATTAATTTTTTTTACAAGACATAGTTTTTCTTTTTTCAAAATTTCCTTTATTTCTTTTAGAGAAGTTATGTGATCTGGAACTTTTTCTTTTTTCCCACAAAGTCTTCTTATCTTTCTTGAAATTAAATTTTCTGTGGGTATGGCCACAACAAGATCAAATACAGGATTTTTTTTGAAATTTTTAATTATTTCTTTTATTTTATCCTTTGAAATATGTTCAAATACATCTAATGCAAATATTTTATTGGCCTTTACTTTTTTATAATCTTTTATATCTGTATGTTCTGGAGTGACATCAAATCCAACCACATTATATCCTTGTTTCTTTAATTTATTCTTCAACCAGCCAGCCCCACACCCAAAATCAAGTATAGAATCCTTTTTTTTTAAATTTAGCATTCTAATAGCCAAATTTGTTTTTGCCTTAAAAAATACCCTTACTAAGGGATTTTTATTGAAATAAGTAGCATTTAATTCGTCTTCCATTTTCCCCTAAGATATTTTCCAAATCTATCTATTTGCATTTTAAATGCTCCTAGTGAACCTTCATATTTTATGAGTTCAGGAAGAATCTGATAACAATACATGCATTGAATACATTTTTTGTCATCTGGATTTTTTAATTTAACAGGACAATAAATTTCAAGGCATTTTTTTATTTCTCCCTTTTCTTTTGAGTTTAAATTAGGTTTTTCATATAATCTTTTTATGTTTTTTTCTTCATGGACATAGATATCTTGTCTAATTCCTAATTTAAATAAAAACCAAGGAACAAAACCTTTATCAAAGATTTTTTGAAGAGGTTTTAGAAATCTTATTCCTATAAAAAAATTATTTAAAAATATTTTTCCAAAAACTGTTTTTTTTGCAGGAAGAAATTTTGCAATAGGAGCTATTTTCTTTAGTTTTTCTTCATCTTTGTTAGAAATATATCCTTTCTTTATGGCTAATTTTAGAAATTCAATTTTTTTGTAATTTAGCCCCATTAATTTACTACATAAGAAATCTAAAGTATAGGGATTATGCCCTTCTAGAATAATACCTACTTTTTTAGAAATACCATCTCCAGGGCCATTTCCTTCCATGCAAATTAGCCCATCTACAATGATTAAATCTGTTTTTATAATTTCATTTAATTTAATAATATTAGCAGCAAGATTATCATGCATCCTTCTTTTATCGGTCCCGAGAAAACAACCTATATAATTCTTACAAGATACAGTAATTCCTGCTTCCATATGGGTTTTTATCTTAGGAATATTTATTATAAAATCTGCTTCTAAACATAATTTAGAAATAATACTTTTACTTGTTGTAAGGCGGATTTCTTTTCCTTCACTCTTATTTAAATTAATTAATTTTATCTTGAATTTTTTTGCTATTTCTTTTAAACATAACCTAGAAAACACATCTATCCCAATATGATTAACTCCACAATTTGGTCCATCGGCTAGAGTTAGATTTTGATATTTTCTTTTTTTTAAAGATTTTATTACAGAAATTATAATTCTTAAATCACTAGAATTTCCTGTTAGGCCATTTAAATCATTATTGAAATTAGGTTTAATTAGAATTTTAGCTTTTTTGTTTTTTGGAAGAGTTTTCTTATTCCTTTCCATTATTTCTTCAATACATTTTTCTACTTCCTCCATTTTCTTGGGCTTATATAAAGTTAAATTATCTTTCTCAAAATCATATTTTATTGTTTCCATTTTATATTCTCTTGATTACTTCTTCAATTTTTAAACTTTTATTTACTTTATTTTTCTTAAATTTTTCAATATTTGTAATAAAAATACCATTTAATTCTTTGTCGTCGGGATATCCATGCATTCCTAGGAATTTTTCATTTTCTTCTTTCTGATAAAAATTTGGAAAAAAATAAGAACCCTTTTCCACATACAAAATAACTTCCCCAAAATTAGATGAAAAAGGAATTTTATATTTATCTGCCAGGTTTTTTGTTAAAATTTTAATCTCTTTTTTTCTCGAAATCTGGGAAAGAATTTCTTCTTTGGTTTTTTTATCTTTAAACCAAAAATGAACTGTTGTTCCAGCAATAAAATAAAGATAATTTTTTCTTTTAGGAAGAATTTTTTCAATATCAATATATTTATGTATGTCTGCAAATCCATGATCCGACCAAATAATAATATTCCATCCACATTCTTTTTCAAAATTATCTACATATTTTTTTATTAAATTATCAATTTTTCTTAAAGATTTTTTTGCTTGTTCACTCTTTTTTCCAAATTTATGAAGATTTTTATCTATTTCCATTAATTGAGTATAATAAATCTCTTTGTTTTTTATACTAAAGAGCCTATTTAATCTTTCTGAATCATTTTCATATTTTAATATTAATTTTTTTTTGATATTTTCTTTATTTTTACTTATCATAAAGGGCCATTTATACATGGCAACTTTTTTATCCTTAAGAAAATCTAGATTCCATAACCCTTCCTTGATTATTGAATCAAAAAATTTTAATTTACTTGAAGGAATATTATATGTTCTTGCTAGCCATGTTCTTTTTTTCAAAATTTGTACTAAAGATCCAACATAATCTCTTATCTTTTTATTAAATGAGAAAAACCTTACAAAGATATTTCCAAAAATTGATTTTTTAGTTTTTTCAAATTCAAACCATTTCCCGTGTTGTTTTGGGGTTTGTCCACTAAAAAAACTATACTCCTCTGTAAACGCAAATAGGGTTTTTAATTCAGAAAAATAATTCTCTTTCCCGAATTTATACAAAAAAGGAGTATTTTCTTTTGTAACTAAATCTTTTCCAAGCCCATCAATGCAGATTATAGCAGTTTTCATTTTTTAATAGGATAAAATAAATAACATCCTTGACATACCGGAGGGGCAATCCCCTTTCTTATTTGATTTCTAAATTTTTTATATTTTTGAGAATTCCATATATCTTTTATATTTATCTTGTTAACATTACCAAAATTGTATTTTTTAGTAATTTCTTCATATCTTCCCCCCTGATTTATAAAACAACAAGGTAAGACAAACCCTTCACAACTTACATACATAGAGTTTAGGGCTCTTTTGCAGGCTGTTATTGGTCTCCTTTTTGTAAATCCTACATCTAGTTGGATATTTTTTTCTTTAGCCTTTTTTTTCACAATATTTACAAGTTCATCAAATCTTTTTTTATCTGCTTTTAAATATTCTTCTCCTGGAGCAGTATTCATATTAGTAATGCTTATGCCTTGGACCCCAATCTCTTCAGCCAAATCAACCATAAGGGGCATCTCTTCTATATTGAAACTAGAAGCTAAAAATCTAATCATTAATTTTGGTTTATTTTTTTTCAATTGTCTTTTTAAAAGACTAAATTCTTTTATCTTTTTTTTAATATGATCAAATTTAGCCCCTTTTCTTATTTTTTCATAGGTTTTTTTTGTTGCTCCATCAATAGAAAGAAACACAATGTCAATATTATTCTCAATTAACATCTTTGAATTTGATTTTGTTAAGAGGGTAGCATTAGTAGCGAAAGTAATTGTAACTCCTTTTGATTTCATATATCTAAGAATTTTGAGAAAATCGGGATTCATTAATCCTTCCCCTATTCCAGTTATATCAAACAACATTATTTTTGGAAATATTTTTGATAAAGGATTGGCCTTGATTATGTCTTTGAAAATAGGTTTAAATTCCTTAAAATTCATAACTTTGCCCCCTGAAATCTTATTATATTCACACATTTCACACTGTAAATTACACTTTTTAGAAGGTTCAAACTGGATAAATGAAGGAAATTTTAGAACTCTAGCCAACCCAACATAAATTTTTGTAGCTATTCTTCTCGCTTCACCTATCTCCATTTTGATTAGATTTTTTGAAGAAAAAATGCTATATAAGCATTTGCATAGTCTATGCTGGCCTCTTCCCAATTTTGTGCCTTTGATGGATAAACTTTGTTTAAAATTTTTTGACCTTTTTTTAACAAATCTTGATTTATTCCCTTTTCACTTATTGATCCAATAAAGTATATTAATGAAGTAAAAATTACGGTATCTGGAGATTTCTGAGAAGTTTTCTTTTTAATCCCTAATTCTCTTAATCGTTTATTGTATCTTCTTCTAAACTCATAATGGATCAAAATTAATCCCAATTTTGCTAGTGTTCTAGAGATTGATTTATTATTAATGAGATTCTTTATCATGAAATACAAATAAGGATAATAAAATCTTTTTCCCATATGGGAAATAGAATCTGCTAGTTCTTCTAGAGTTTTTATCTTTCTATTTAAAAATTTTCCAAAAAAATATTTTGAAACTTCCAGGATATTTTGTCTAGCAATAAACCACTCTTTTTTTACATCTTGACTTGGAAGTTTTTTAGGATTTTGTTTCCATTCTATGAATTGTTTTATTTTTTTATGTAACAGGGGGATTTTTTCATATAATTCTGGAAAATCTTTTTTATATGTTCCTTCTAATATTTTTGCAGATTTTGAATATCCTATTTCATATTTACCACTTAATTGCAATAGAGAAGTACAACAAGCAGCATAAGCTTGTTGAATAAAATAAGTTAAATTTTCTTTATCATGTTTGTTTTCAGTAGAATAATATTCAATCATTTGACTCATTCTGTCAAGTAATAATTTTGCCCCTTCTGATAAAGGTAATTTTCTTAAATCATATGAAGGAATTAAATATCTTAGATCTTTTCCCCATAAAATTGTTGATTTATATTTTAATTCATAGTTTCTTATTCTAGGAAGGAGTTTTGTAAGTTCTTTTGGAGTATTACATTTTAAATCTAAATAGAAATTTTCTTTCATTTTTTGTTCTTCTTTTTTAAAAGGGTAGAAATTTACTATGCCCTTATAACCTAATTTTTGAGAAATTTCTGTTGAGATTTTATCTGCTAAGAACTTTGAAATTTCCTCTTTTGAAACTACTTGTATATCATAATCATTATATGGGTAGAACTTTTTCCCAATTTTTTTAATTGGTCCTTCTCCTCTTGAAAAGCCCCCTGTAAGGATAATGGATAATACTCCTTTGATCCTTGATTTGATTTCTTTACAAATAAAATCCATGTCTTTTTGAATTTTTTTATTGGCTTGGTTAGAAATTGTGTATCTCATTTTAAAAAACCTATAAAGAATAACAACCGAGGTCCTTTTTAAAAATATTTACACTATTGCACCATAATTAATTTTATATATTAACCTACTCCATTATCCTTATGAATAGTTTGTCGTTAGTTGTGCCTGCACATAATTCAGGGAAGTTTATTAAGCCATTTTTAAGAGAATATTATCGGATTTTTGCAAGGAAATTTAATCCTTTTGAGTTAATAGTTGTTTGTAATGGATGCACAGATAACACAGTGGAAATCTGCAATTCTCTAAAAAAAGAATTCCCCTTGAAAATAGAAGAAATTCCTAAAAAAGGAAAAGGTAGAGCCCTTGTTAGAGGATTCAATCTCTCTAAAAATGAAATTGTAGGTTTTTTAGATGCAGATAATCCTTTTGATTTAGAACAAATAAAAAAAATGATTTGTCTTTTAGCTAATTTTGATATGGTTATTGCATCAAAATATACAAAAGGTAGTGCTAGGCTTCAAGATTCGCAATTAAGAAGGTTTGTTTCTTTAGGTGGAGGAATTTTTTCAAGAATTTTTTTTGGATTAAATTTAACAGACACTCAAGCAGGAGCCAAATTTTTTAAAAGACAAGTTTGGGAAAAAATAGATGACAATTTTTTGTGTAAAGGGTTTGATTTTGACATAGAATTCCTATACAAAGTTAAAAAATTAAAATTTTCCATAAAAGAATTTCACATTCCTTTTGAATTTAGAGGCTTTAGTACAGTAAGTTTAAAATATCTTCCAAGTATGTTGAAAAGATTAATTCAATTAAGGTTTTTAAAATGAAAACAATTCTTTTAACTTTTGATCTAGAAGAATTTGATCTTCCTAGAAATTATGGTATTCGGTTAACCGAACAAGATGAATTTGATATTTCTAAAAAAGGATTAAAGTTCTTATCAGATTTATTATCAAAATATAATATCTCGGCAACATTTTTCACGACAACTAATTTTGCTAAAAAATACCCTAAACAAATTAGAGAATTAAAAAAAGTAGGTCATGAAATTGCAAGTCACGGTTTGATCCATTCAGACTCATATATTGGAGAGGATAATTTTACTAAAATAAAAAAAGCAAAACAAGAATTAGAAAAAATAACAAAAACAAAGATTAAAGGATTTAGGGCCCCGAGATTAGAGATTAAAAACATTTCAAAATTAAATGAACTCTCTTTTATTTATGATTCTTCTTTACATCCTGTTTTTATTCCAGGGAGATATTTTAATTTATTCAAACCAAGAAAAACCCATAAAATTGGAAAAATTATTGAAATTCCTCTTTCAACTCTTCCTTTTGTAAGATTGCCTATTTTTTGGTTAGCCTTTAAGAATTTTCCTTTGTGTTATTCAAAAATATTTACCAAAATAAATTTTGGATTTTCAGATTACACCATGCTTATTTCCCATCCTTGGGAATTTGTTGATTTATCCAAATTTAAAATTCCTAGATTCATCAAAGGAAATGGAAAATTATTAGATAAATTAGAAAATTACATAAAATTCTGTAAAAACAATAAGTATATCTTTAGAACTGTAGAGGATCATCTAAATATTTAAAAATCCCCAAATTAAGGTGTTTTTATGGAAACTATTAAAGTAAATCTTCATGGACATTTATTAGCAGATTTTGGGCCTTGGTGGAAAAGACAATTTGGAATAGAAGGCAAAAATCTAGCAGAAGTTGTAGCAGAAAAATGTTTTCGAAAAGGAATAGGGATTTACGCAATTACAAATGACTCTTTTTGGAATTTTACAAAAAAATCTAGATTTAGTTATATGGTGGATTATGCAAGATCTTCTTCACAACAATATAAAATGGATATGTTAGGACAAAATGCTTTTATCATGGAGAGAGGTAAAAACCAAATTGTTTTTTTAAGTGGACAAAGCATAAGGGTGAGATACTCTGATAGAGAATATGAATTATTGACTTTTGGATCAGACCAAATACCTAATGGAATGTCTTTTTCAAATACCTTTGCCCGCTTAAAATATGATGGGCTCTTAGGTGTTGCAGAACATCCTTTTGCAGAAGGACATCATGGAGCCATGTCTGAAAATTTGCTTTTGGAGTTATGGAATGATGGAGAAATTGATGCAGTAGAACATAATGCCAAGATAGCAGTTCCTGAATTTTTAGCTACCTTACCTATTAGGAAATTTAGAGATTATTCTAGAAAACATAATAGACACTTAGCAGAAATCGCTAGATCAAATAATATCCCTTTAATTGCAAATGATGATTCAGATGGAATATCCCATATTGGCACTGCTTACACAGAATTTGATATAAATAAAATTAGGCTAGATAAAGATGAAAATATTATTCAGGATATAAATAAGTCAATAAAAAATAATGATTTTACAACCCATAGAGGTCATTTAAATGTCTTTAGTTTTATGAGATATGCTGCATGGATTTTAACAATTAAAGATCATGGTTTAGGTTTAAGAGCAAAATATGATAAAAAACATTTAATTGGTTAAAAAAATAAAGTCATGATTATTTCTTCAGGTTCATTATCTTTGAATATTTTTCCTATTTTGTTTTGTTTTTTAAAACCAAATTTTTTGTAAACTTCTATTGCAGCTAAATTATTTGATCTTGTCATAAGATATAAACATCTTAATTTTATTTTCTTTTTTGCAAAATATTTTTTTGAAAAAATAATGCTTTTTTCCAACAACCTTTTTCCAACACCTTTTCCCCTATAGTTTTTATGTATATGTACTGTTTCAAATTCTCCAACTCCAAGTCTAGGGTTTTCTTTACCTTGAAAAAATAAGTGCCCAATTATTTTTTTGTCTTTTTTTGCAAGTGCAATGAAATGGTTTTTGATATAATATTCTATTCTATTTTTTATAAATTTATTTTCAACTTTGTCATTTTCTTTAAAGAATTTTAATAATCTAAGTATCTCTGTTTTTTTGGCTAAAGAGAATTTAATTTCCATGCTTTTATTAAATCTTTTTTCTTTTTTAATCTTTCTTCAATTAAAATCCTTTAAATGACCCCATACTGCCTTCACACCCCTAAGATTTAATATAAAATCATCTAAATTCTTTATAGCCTTTATTCTAGAAAATACATACCAAGGAGTCAAAAATATGGTGTATATTTGCCCACAAATAGAAGCAACTTCATATGCATTTGAATTTTTAGTTTTTAAAACAGGACCACGCATATCATATTTTTCATAATCTAAGGGATTAAATAGAAAATTCTTATTTTTTTTAGCTTCTTTCCACAAGGGAGTTCCAGGATAGGGGATCAAAATAGTTGATTGCAGTAAATCCGCTCTTCCTGACTGCATTAATTTTTTTGCCAAAGCAAAAGTTCTAAGAGCATCTTCCTTAGTTTCCCAGGGATATCCCACAATCATTGTTAAATGAACTGTTAAACCAGCCTTTCTAGCCATTTTACATCCTTCAACAATGTCTTTAACCTTTACCCCTTTGTTTAATCTATCTAAAGTTGTTTGATTAGCAGATTCTAACCCAAACTTTAATAACCTAAATCCTGCCTTTTTCATTAAATCATAGTCTTTTTGTTTTAAAGTTCCAAATCTCATATTACAAGAATATTTTATTTTTTTATTATATCCTCTTTTAATTAAACCTTCACATAACTCTTTTAGCCATTTTCCAACCATCAAGGTTCCAGAATCATCAAAAATCTCTCTAACCCCATATTTTTTTATTAATTCCCCAATTTCATCTAAAACATTTTCAACACTTCTAACTCTAAATTTAGGGAAAAGTATTGGCCAAGCACAAAATTTACATTTGCCCCACCAACAATCTCTTCCAGACATAATGTAAAAATAAGGCTTTCTACTAATATTATATTCTGTTTGATAGAGCGTCCATTTTGTTAATTCCCGATCTATAATTGGAAGATCATCAAGATTGTGTTTTAGTTGAAATTTTCCAGAATTAATAACTTTTTTACCTTTTTTATGATAAATTCCTTCAGGCATTTTTTTTATTTTTTTATCTAAAAACTCAACTAAACCATTTAATAAAAAATCAAAATCCCCCCCACAAATAACAAAATCTACTTTAGAATTTTTTATGCTTTCTTTTGGAAAAGAAGTAACATGATCCCCCATAATTACTATTTTAATATATGGAAATTTTGTTTTTAGGAGATTAATAATTTCCCAATGTTTTTTAATAACAGGAGTTTTTGTTTCAAATGCAAAAATATCTGGCTCTTCTTTTCCAATTATTCTAATAAAATCCTCTAAACTTTTTTTTTCAGCAACACAGTCAATCCATTTTACATCATTTCCTTTTTTCTTTAATAGTGTAGCAGCTGTTCCAAGCACTACAGGATAAATATAAGAAGGATTGCTAAACCACTGAAATTGTCTATTTTGTGAAAGCAAAGCTATACCTTTTTTAGATTTTGTTGGAGGATATCCAATTAAAATTTTCATTTTATCTACTTGTCCAGCTAACCTTTTCTGTTTTTTCTTGTTTAAAGAGTATTCCCATAAACCACCCAGCTCCGTAGGCAAAGTGTGTGGAAACCGAAATAGAGAAAACATAAATTGTAGTTCTTAGATTTTTATAAAAACTAGTGAATAAAATAGTTAATAAATAAAATGCTAAAGCAAATAAATAGATAACTCTGATTGTTTCACTAAATATGGATCCAATTAATCCTACAAAAAACCCAATAACAAAAAGACTAAGTAAAGAAAAAAAGAATTTATCTATTGAAAAATCATCTTTTGTAAGCCAAGCAATATCTCTACCATAAATATACATTTGTTTTAAATGTTTTTTTAGAGTATCTCTTCTATGGTGGAAGACTATTACATCTTTTGCATATAATATTTTGTAACCCTTTTTTGCAACATCAAAACAAAATTTTGAATCTTCTGCTGTTAAAAATGAAGGATCAAAACTTGGGGAAATTTCCTTCCTGGAAATATAATTACAAGAAGGCAATTCTTTAACAATTTTGTTTTTACCAATCTTATATCTAACACTCGCAGGGCCAGAAATAAGATAATTAGCCAATACTTTTCCAGACACTCTCTCTGCAAAATTCGCTCCAGGAGGGGTCAGATTTGGACCCCCCACAATACCTACATCTATCCTCCTAAAATATTTCATAGCATTTTTTAACCAATCTTTTTTAGGATATGCATCATCATCAATAAACGCAAAAAAATTTCCTTTTGCTTTTTTCATTCCAATATTTCTTTTAAATGCAGGTTTAACAGCGCCTGTTTCAATTATTTTAACTTTTTTATCTTTGAAGGTTTTTTTATTTTTAAAATCTGGGAGAACAAGAATTTCAAAATCAGGATAATTTAGCTTAATACACTCTTTAACACATTTTTCTGTAATTTTTACTATTTCTTTACAGGGTATTATAATAGACACTTTATCCATTTATCCTTCTCATTTTTATTTTTTAAAAAGATTATGATGCTCTGCTATCTCTTTTAAATCAATCTTTTTTCCCAAATAAAAAGAAACTAGCTATTAATGCAGGGAAAACTCCTGTAAGAAAAAGATTAATTATAGACATTGAAAAGACCTTTGTAGCACTAATTCCAATTAAGCCAAATAAACTAATTAAACTGGCCTCTCTTGTTCCAAGCCCATTTATTGTTATTGGTAGTAATGCAACTATTGTTCCAATAGGAAGTATTGCAAGGAAATAATGGAAGGGAATATCAATTCCTAAAGATCTTCCAACTAAATAGGTTATAAAATATAAAATCAACCAATTTATTAAATTAAACACAAAAAATAATAAAATATCTCTTTTTCTTGGCATTTTTTCATAAAAAGCATCAAAAACCCCCCTAGCTCTTTTCTTCATTTTTTTAGGAACAACATAAACATAAAAAATTCTGAGAATTTTTTTACTTCTATCTTTAGTTATTGATAATAAGAAAATTAAGATGCCCAACAAAAAGAAAGTTATTAGAAGATGTTTAGGAACAAAATTAAATTTATTTCCCAAAATAAAGAGAAACAATATGGATATAAAAAATATTGAAAAAATATCTAGGGATTTATCTAAAAACAAATTACTAAACCCTTTCCCTCTATTTTTACTATACTTTTTTAAATATTCCACTCTAAATAAAGTTCCAAGTTTAGAGGGAGTAATAAAAGAATAAAAATCTGTGATAAGATTTATTTTAAATGAATCTTTAAAAGGAATTTTTATTCCTTGTTTTCTAGCTATAACAAACCATTTTAGCGTTTCTGTTACTAGATAAATAAAAACGAAAAATATTGCAATTAAAATAAATAAAACATTAGCTTGTGAAATTTCTTTTAATATTTTAGAGATGTCTAATTTTAAAAGCAAATATATAAAGATTAAAATCCCTATTATAGGGAAATACTTTTTAATATTCATCTAAATATTCCCCCTCGGAATAAAATAAAACCCAGGATTATAATAATTATTTGAAAAATATTAATTACATAAACAACTTCTTTTTCATAAACTTTTTTATTCTTTTTTATTTTTTGTAGAAGATAAATGGCTACATGCTCTAATCCATAAAATTTCTGGTAGGGCATTTGCAAATTTCCATCTTTTTTTGCTATCGCAAAACTCTCTTTTTTTAATTTCCCCCTGACTTTTAAGAGAGTTTCAAGAATATATGGGGTAAAAAAGAAAACAGCTATTTTTTCAACATTTCCCAAAATTGCTATAATTGCTATTAATGCCCCAATTGAATAAGTTAAAACATCTCCTGGAAAAACTTTGGCAGGATATTTATTAAATATGTAAAAAGCAATTAAACAAAAAACCATTATTAGAGAAATCAAACTTAGCCAAGAACTTCCTGTTAGCCAAGTCAGTAAAGAAAGAGCAGAAAGAATTAGAATTCCTTGGCTTGTCTCTAAACCATTGTAGCCAGCAATAAAATTAAAAGTTGATGAAGCCCCAATAATCCCTAAAGGAATAAAAAATAAAGGATATAATAATCCAAATTCTATTCCCATCATTCTAGATTCGCCCACATTAATTACTATTAAAGGTATTGCTGCAAAAATTAAGAAAAGGATCCTTGTTTTTTTACTTAATCCAATTTTCCAACCAAGAATATCATCCATTAAGCCAATAAGAGCGGTTATTAAAATTACAACCAATAATGCAAAAATCTCCACTAGATTTTCAGTTGATTGAATATAAAATGTTTTAATTGCAATATAAATCAAAATCCCTAGAATAAAACCCAATAAAACAATTATTCCTCCTGCTTCTGCTTTTTTTTCTTTGTGGGGTTTATGCATGTCTTTTCCCATAAGCCCTGCTTTTTTTGCTTTTTTTATCCATACAGGAACCATAAATAAAACAACTAGAAAACTAATTAGGAAGGGAGTAAGCAATAAAACTTTCATTTTATCTATATTCTCCTGGTTGAGCTATCTTAATACTTGCAGGATATTTTGTTTCTAAAAATTCTGGATTTAATTCTATACCTGAGGGATAATTAACCTCCCAGATTTTAATAGGTCCTTGAAATCCTTGATATTGAACAAACTCTCCAACATCTACCCCTTGTTCTCTTAAATTTTCTATAAACAAACTACTTTCAGTATGTACAAGTTTAAAATAATCAGACTCTTTGCCTGCCAAATATAGTTCTGCTACTTGAGAATGAATTGTTCTTTTGCTTAGATACATTAATGCACCCATTTTGTTAATATTTAATAGGCCATTTGATCCCGTGTTTAATTTTGGAAATATAAAAACTCCTGCTTCTAATCCTGTTTCAAAGTCAAGAATTTCCCCCTCAAGATAAATATATCTTAAGGGAATTTGATATCTTCCTTCGTTATATATAAAAAATGCTTCTGGTTGTAGGATCTTTCCTTCTTGATCTTGCTTAACCATAACCCCTATTATGCCTGCTCTTTTTTTAGGGAAAATAATTTCTCTTCCATTTTCTTGCCATATAATGTCTTCATCAACCGTTGTTCCTCCCGGATAAAAAAATCTTGTTTCATTATTTGTTTCTTGAGTTTGACTTTCATCCATCAAAAAAGTATTGATCCAAGAAAACCTATCATAATCCTCATTAGAACCAATACTTGAATATGCCGTATATTTCCCTATTTCTGTAGAATCAATTAAAAGATGGGTGCCATTGTGGGCATATAAAAATTCCAATGCTTTTATCTGATCATCTCCTGTTAAAACATGTCTACCCATAAAATGATTCCAATACCCAATAGCATTTCCCCCATCTAAGATCGTGGCTCTTTCTCCAATACTCTGAAGCCAATAACCATAATCCCACCAGTGAGCAAATACTGCGTTCTCTTGTGTGTTCTCTCTTACCCAATACATTGCTTTTTGCCATTGCCACTGATAAGGTCCTGGAGCAAAATTTTCTGCAGTAGCTTTATCTGCTTTATAATATGCCCAAAATGTAAATATAGAAGCAGAGATGATTAGTAATGCCAAGACCCCAACAAAAAATTTCATTGTTTCTTCTTTTTGAGTAAAATATTTTTTAACTATTTTAACAGTTAAAAAAGCTGCTGCAACAGGACTTACTGCTCCAAGAACCATAATGAGCCTAATCCCTCCTCGAGCCCCTATTATTCCTAAAGTTAAAGTCATAAAATATAAAATATAAGCAAAATTAAATTCTTTAAAAATATCAAACTCCCTCTTTTTGTATCTATTGAAATATATTTTACCAAAAATTATTAGGAAAAATAACCAACCCCCAAAATACATAAGTAAACTCAGTCCGCTAATTCCATTTAACACACTGTTTGGAGAATATCTACTAAAAATCAAACAAAACAAAAACACTAGATAGCCAAAAGTTAAAATTATTCTTTCTCTTTTATTTAATTTTTTAATCAAATTATGGAATAAAACAACAGAACCTATAAAAAACAACCAGAAATATAAGGGGATTTTAAAAATGCTAGGACCAAAACTTCCTTTCCAATCATTTGCAAAATACGGTTGTTTATTTTCTGCGACAGTCATACTAAATCTATCACTAATTGGAACAATTAGCGAATCTTTAACATTTTGTGATTGTCCGTATAAGAAAGAAGGGCCTAAAAAAATCACCACCCCAATTAAGATAACAATTAAACTCACAATAACAGAAAAAAGTTGTTTTGGAAGTTTTGTTTTTCTTCTTAATTCATCTAATTTATTAATTTTAATAATAATTAAACTTAAACCGACTATACAGAAAATCCCAATTCCTAATCCTGTTGAAGTAGAGGTTATTAGTTTTATTGGAGAATATCTTGTAGAAAAAGGAGCCATGACTAAGAGGGAGCTTATTAACCAAGAACCATAAATCCAAAACTCTCTCTTTTTTACTTTTCCAATTATAAAAGAGAGTAATATTGAAGTTGGAATAATAAAGAAAATAAACATAAAACCCCCCCAAATTAAAGCCATGAGTCCTGTGGAAATTCCTGCTAGAACACCAAAAATTAAACTATTTTTCATTTTTTTTGAAGTGAACGCCTCTAAGAAAAAATAAAAAGCCATAAACAAAAAGAAAAAAGCAGCAGATTCTTTTTCAGGAATTCCTGCAATTGTTCGGGGCAATAAAGAGGGGATAACCACAAAAAGAGCAGTAGCTATCAGGGCAATTATATTTTTTGTGGAATCACTTTCTTTATAGAATATTTTTCTAGCAAAAAGAAAAAAAGCAATAGCTGTTAATGCGGCCATAAATACTGGAAACACGATTGCCGTATAAGTAACACTCACATCTTTTGAGAAAAAAGATAAAAAATCATGAAGCCAAACTATCATATAAGATAATAGTTTCATTTCTCCTGCAGTATTAAATCCTAAAGGAACATTTCTCATCATATCCCAGACCATTAAACTCCCATTTTCTGCTATATCTTTTGCCCATCTTAAAAAAAGAAAAGGATCTAAATCAGGTCCAAGAATCCATGCTTGGGTTGATATGTCTTTAAGTTTTGGAATATTTCTTGATCTGATATAAACACTAATAAACATAATAAATGCTAAAATAAGGTAGTAAATCCAATCTCTTTTATCTTTTAAATAACCTACAATCTTTCTTTTTCTTTTTTCTAAATCATCCCCTTCTCTTGTTGTTTGAGGAATTTCCACTACTGCTTTTGCAATTCTTTCTTCTTTTTCTGCAACCTCTTTTGGAACAATTTCTTCTTGTTTTGGAACACTTTCTTGAATTTCTCTGCTAATATCTTCAGTAATCTCTTTTTTATCTTCTTCCATTTTAATAAAGGAAAGAAAAATAGTTTCTATATAAAGATTTCTTTATTAATTTATAGAATCATCTGAATAAAATAGGAGTAAAATAGACTTCAATTAGGGCAGCAATAATCAAAATAACAATTGATGTAAACAAAAGAATGACTACATTTTCCAATATTCTAATAAATTTGGGGTCTCTTATTCCGTTTTTAAGAATTCCCACTCCAAACATTCCCCCTGCTAAAGCAGTAATAAAATAAGCTACTATTTCAGGAAAACCATGTATCATGTACCTCGCGACTCCAAGAGGAATTTTCGTAATTTGATACTTTGTAAATATATTAATTGCCGCTGAAATAACACTCGCATTCCAGGCTAAAACAAAGATGGCCCCGGCCCCAAAGATCAGTGAGAAAATTAACGTGAATATCATAACATAAACATTATTTTCTATGATGGAAAGAAATCTTTTCCCTTGTGTAGCTGCTCCTGTATAAGTTACTGTGTCTTGTGGAGAGTATCGTATAAAACAATCTTCAATATCTCCAGGACTGTTTATCATACAATAAGTTTTTATTTGTGCATTGAAAAGATTTGCATCTTGTAAAACAACATGCCATACTGAAAAAGCAATAATAAAACCCAGAAACAACCACATAAATCCATACAAAGCATCTTTATGAACTCTCCAAATTCCAAAAAAACCCTCTACTTGTTCATCCTGTTCTTCCTCTTGCTTTATCAAATAGTACATAAAAGGTAAAGAAAACATAACAGTAAAAGTCACAACAATCATACCTGAAAATTTAGACAAGACAACATCTTCAGCAAAAAACCAATGTACCAATAAAATAGATAAAGAAGCATATAAGATTCCCACAAAAAACATTTTCCATGGCCCTTTTTCAACTCTTTTTGGATTAATAAGTGATTCTAACATACATTTATTAAAAAAAGAGAATTTTTAAAGTTTCGTGATCTATAGTTTTATGATGGATAAAAAGAGGATTTTTAATAGAGTATCTAAGAATATAAAAGAGGTCAAAATTCAGGGAGCGAGAAACATCGCTAAAAAAGCACTTTATGCTTATAACTTAATTCCTACAAAAAAATCAAAGAGAAAACTTTTGTCTCTTCGCCCAACAGAACCTATGCTTGTGAATGTTTTAAATAAACTCGACAAACAACCCTATGAAGAAATTTTAAAACATTTTGATTCTGCTCAAAATAAGATAAACAAAAATGTTTTCAAATCAATAAAAAAAAGAGATGTTATTTTTACACACTGTCATTCAACTAATGTCGTAGATGCATTAATATATACTAAAAAACAAAAAAAGAATTTTGAAGTTTATAACACAGAAACCCGTCCTTTGTTTCAAGGAAGAAAAACTGCTCGCGAATTAAAAAAAGCAGGAATAAAAATTACAATGTTTGTTGACTCTGCCTTAGGAATTGCGCTTTCAAAAGAACAAGGAACAAAAAAAGCAGATAAAGTTTTTTTAGGAGCAGATGCTTTAACAAAAAAAGGAATAATTAATAAAGTAGGAAGTGAAGTTATTGCAAAAATAGCAAAATCAGAAAAAATTCCTGTTTATATCGTCGCTGATTCTTGGAAATTTACAAAAAAGAATATGCCTATAGAACAGAGAAGACTCAATGAAGTTTGGAATACAGCCCCTAAAAATATAAGAATTAAGAATCCTGCATTTGAATTTGTAGAAAAAAAATACATAACAAAAATAATCACAGAATTAGGAACAATGACTTATGATAAATTTTTAAAGAAAGTGGAGTAATCATTTCTTCTCACTTTTTTTCTGAGCATACATGAAAACTTTAGTGACTTCTTGATTTAATCTTTCCAAGTTTTCTTTTAATTCTTTTTTAACATTTTTCAATTTTATAATTTGTTCTTGAATTGTTTCTTGAGTAGCTGAGATGCTCTTTTTCACCAGATTTTTGTTTCCCACATCCACAGTTAATTCTTCTGAAAGAAGTTTTGCCTTGGCAAAAATCCCTCTTCCAATGGGAGCAAGAATCTCTTTATCTTTTGCACCTTTTAGCTCATCAAGCCCTAAATTTAAAGAACTCATTTCTATTATCCCTTGCTCAACTGCTTGAAGCTGTTCGTGTAATTGTCTTATTTGTTGTTCAAACAAGCTTAACTTGAGCATTAACTCTTGTTGATTATTATCTTGTGTCATGAGAAATCAAGAATTAAACTACTTTTAAAACTTTCCTTAAGATTAGGCTAGAAGCAATACCTGCTATAATATACCACCAAATCCAACTTGAGAAAATCTCTGAATAAATTCCTCTGATCCACCAGAATAAAAGAATAAGTGGTAAAAAAGTATATAACATTGGTTTAAAAGAATGTTTCATTAATTCCAGAGAACATTCCATCATTTGTTTTTGAATTTTGGACATTTCTTCAGGATTTCCTTTGGTATCTTTGAGTTTAATCTGACAGGCTTTTTGTATTTCTTTGAGTTCCTTCATACGACCTTGATTAGTAAACTTTTTAGTAACAAGAGTCATTACAAGGGTTACTGTAAAAGAAATAACAACAACACTTAATTTAGGATTTATAATCATCCACTCTTTTAACACCATGATAAATATTATGAAAGTTTGTTTTTAAGGGTTGTGATTAAGAAAAATTCAAAAAACTAATTAACCCCCCATAAATTTCCTCATTGCAGGAGCCATATCCATCTGATGTTGCTGTGCAATATTCTGATAGAATTGATACATAATCATGATTACTAATAACATGGCTGTTCCTGAAACAAGAGCTCCTAAAAGATTTGTGACAGAAGCCAACAAACCAATAGCGAGACCCCCCATTACTGTTAAAGGCATCACATATCTCTGTAAAATACTTTCTAAGATTCTCTCGTCTTGTCTAAAACCAGCTACTTGTAATCCAGACGAAGCTATTTTATGGGCTTGTGCTTTTGCATCCATTCCAGAGGTTTTAACCCAAAATATAGCGAAGACTGTTGAAAAAAACATAAAGAATAACATGTGGGTAAATCCTTGTAATAAATATTTTGGTAAAAATCCCCCCTTGATAAATAAATCCAAAACATTCGTAGACCCCATCCAAAATGATAATCCCGAAACAGCTTGACCATCTATAAAATGTCCTAAAAAACCAAAATAAGAAGCAAATTTGGCCATTCCAGAACAAACCCCTTCTCCTGTTATACAAGGAGTTGCAGCATTCTCAATCATGCCTCCGAATAATTGAATGTTGGCCATCAGGGCTGCTGTTAAAATAACAGGAATAACAGATGCATAGAAAAAAGATAAAGGCCATTTAACTCCATAACCTCTTATTCTTCCAAAAGATAGAGGAATCTCAACCTTTAGAGATTGTGCCCACACTACCCCTAAAAATATTACAATTGTTGCAATTATTGCAGCTAAAGCCGATAAAAATTCTACAGGGTATTTATTTAGGATTGATTGTATAAGTACAAGAACTTTTCCAGAACAAGGCACGGTTTTAAAATCTAACAGACAGTTTCTTCCTTGGGTGTTAATGAATTGAAAAGCAGATGTGATTAATCTCCATGACACTCCTGCTCCAATAAATAGACTAACTCCAGATCCAAATCCCCATTTTTGAGTTAGATCATCCATATAAAAAATAGCTAAACCCCCCAAAATAAGTTGAAAAATAACTATTCCTGTAAAGCCTGGAACTGCTTGAAGTCCTTGCATCATAACATAAATAAATGCTTCAAAGACTATGAAAAAGAAAACCAATAGTTTTTGAATTCCTTGGAAGAATTTTTTACCTTCATCTGTTGTTGTGTCTATATTTAAAATACCAGAACCTGTTAAAAGTTGTAGAATAATAGAAGCCATTACAATTGGACCTATACCTAAAGAAATAATGCTCCCAAAATCTGTTCCAAGTATGATAGCTAAGTATTCAAATCTCGACAATGCGTTTTCAGAAAGCCCAAAAAGAGAGATATTAGCAAGGACAAAAAAACCTACAAGAACTATTAAAGTCCATTTTAATTTAACCTTAAAATCAACTTTTTTTTCAGGAGGTTTTGTAACCTCTGGAATAAAATTAAATATCTTTTTTAGTTCCATTGTTTTTAAGTATGATCTCTCCACCGCCTTTTTTTATTTTATCAATTGCTGATTTTGAAGCTTCTTTAGCTTTGATAATAAGTTTATTTTTTACTTCTCCTTTTCCGAGGATTTTATAGTTTTTTAAATCAATTTCCCATTTTTCTCCTGTTTTTTTCCCATATTTTGCTAAATTTTGTTCAATGTCCTGGAGATTTATTCTTTTTCTTTTATCTTTTTTTGTTCCTCTACTTGTAATTCCTTGTTTTCCAAAATATGAATGCCCATACTTTGCTGTTATGAGAGTTTTTTTATGGTCTGCTCTTTTTCCTGAACCTGACATCCCTTTTCCCCCTCTATGTCCTGTCCCTTTTCCTTTTTTCCTCGCTCCTCTACCATGGCTTCCCATATTCTGTCCGTGCATTCTTGATGATTTTCTACGTTTTTTAAGTTTCATTACAACATCCTCTCGATTAATTCATTAATCTTCTCTTTATTATTTCCTAAAACTCCTTTTTTCACACCAAAATGTTTTTTTGCATCAATTCCTTTTCTTGGAGGATGAAGGCGAAAAAAGTTTTTTATTTTTGTTTTTCGCTTTTCTATTAACTTTTTATGAGTTTTATCATTGATATTTCCAAATGCAACAAAATCTCTGATTTTATTTATCATACCTAATTGCTCCTTTGAGGGCTTTTCAATAATTATACAAGCATATTTTTTCCTTAATCTAAGTCTACTTAGAGTTTCAACTATTTCTTTTTTTAATCCTACTTGTCCAGCAATTCTTATTATTGCGATCATTCAAAATTTCTCCTTTGTTTATTTTGGATGAATGAAAATCTTGTATTTGCTTTCATTTTTTATCCCTCATTGTTGTTTTCTTTAAAGCATCCATACAAGCTTTTACTAGATTAAATGTTGTTCTTTTTCTTCCAGTGGTTCTGCTATAAACATCTTTAATTCCAGCAAGCTTCAAAATTTTTTTTAATTCATTTCCAACAACTAATCCTGTTCCTTGTGGAGCAGGAATTAATGTAACTTTCACACTTCCGGCTTTTCCAGTAACTTTAAACGGAATAGAATGTGGTTCTTTGCATGCACAATCAAATCCTGCACAAGTCCTATTAACTTTTATAATATTAAGTTTGGATTTCCTTATTGCTTTATCTCTTGCAGGAAGAGTTTCTTTAGCTTTACCTTGTCCAACGCCAACATGTCCTTTTTCATCCCCTGCTACTGCTAATGTTGAAAATGTTGGAACATTACCTTCTTTCTTTTTTCTTTGAGTTTGACGCCAAGCTCTTCTTTTTCCTCCCCCAAACTTTCCTTTTGACTGTCCAATAGAAATTAAATCTGTTTTAACTTGAATTAAAGAATCCACGATTTCTGATTCAAGAATCTTCCTATCATTGTCTAAAATCTCGTCGATATTTGTGATTTTTCCATTCTTAACTTCAGATCCTAGCTTTGTTTTTGGATCCCAATTTACTAGTGCTTCCTTTTTTTCTATCTCTCTTTTGGTTTCTATTTTAGATTTTACAGTTTCTTTTGAAACTTTTTCTTTATTTTCACTCATTTTCTTGAATTCTAGATTTAATTTTCTTGAATGCATCTGAAAAATCTTTTTTCATATGTTTTCCTTCTATCCTATTTTCTTCAGGGAAAATTTCTTCTTTAATTTTTAATTTAACTCCAGCATCTACTAAACCTTTCGCAAACCCATAGACTTTTGATTTATGTAGGGTTCTAATCATTCCAAGATCCAAAATAGGAGTTTCTTTTTTCCCCTTTAAAATTTTTTTACCTGCTAAAAATCCTGTGAGATATGCTGCAGGAATAGATTTTAAACTTCCTTTACTCTCTTTTGGCCAACCATATTTTAACAGAATTTTTGAACTTATTCCTTCTTCTACTTTATCTTGTGCTTCTTTACTTTGAACATATTGTGCTAGAATATATTTATTTGTTTTCCTGAAAACTATTCTAGGAGATCTACCTTTGAGAAGTTTGAGTCTTTTTAGATAATTTGTTTTTCCTTGTTTTCTTCGTTTTTTTAAAGTTTTCATTTGAGATTCTCCCTAAGGTGAGTTTTACTTCTAAATTCTTTATTTCTTATTTTTTTCCTTATGTTTTCTGCTTCTTCCTTTGATAATTTCCCTTGTTTCTTTAGTTCAGAAACATATTTTCTTAATTTTCTTGTGAGATTTACATATTCTCTTTTTCTTTTATTTATTTTTTTTCTAATTTTACCTGGCCCTCTTCTTTTGGGTTTTTTTATTTTCTTTTTTTTACCTTTAGCTTCTTTAATAGATATGGCTCCATCTTTTTGTAAATCCCTTATGTCTTGGTTTGTTATAGCTTCTTTTATATCTCCTAATCTTGACTCCATAAATAAAACTCTCTTTTTCCCTATTTTCAAAACTTTTGAAGCTAATGCCTTCTTTTTCCTTAGATTCATTTTTTATTTTCTCCAGATTTTTTTGGTTCTTCTTTTTTATCTTTAGTTTTTTTTACTTCTGCCTCGGCCTTTTTTTTAATTTTATTTTTATCTAAAAATGTTTTAATATTAATATTATGGAACTTGATTTTCATTTCTTTTGCTTTTTTAACAACTTCAATTTTTTTCTTTTTTCCTATTTTTCCTAAAAGAGCTATTTGGGTTTTTCCTATTTTTTCTAAATCTTGGATGTTTTTTACTAGAATTGGCTTTTTTCCTTTAATTATTCCTCTAATTTGTTTTCCTTTTTTATAACCTACACTAACTACAACAGGATATCCTTTTCTTTTCTCCCTCATTTTATTATCTCTTCCAGTAGGTTTTTTCCAGCCTTGTTTTTTCTTTCTTCTTTTTCCTAATTTTGAATATCTGTTCCAAATTCTTCTTAAAAATTTCTTAGTCATATTTCTTTACCACATTTACTTGTAATGAAAATTCCATCTTGGAAGACTCTTCTATCTTTTCCCCTTATTCTTGTAGCCGCCTCGAAATTTGCAGCAGTTTGTCCAGCTAGTTCTCGATCTACTGATTTTATGGTAATTATATCTTTATTCAATTCTACATCTACTTGTTCTAGAATTTTTACTTTTCTAGGTATTTTTTCACCTAAAAAATTCTTTATAGTAGCTTCATTTTTTTCAATATTTATGCTCATAGGAAAATGACTAAAACAAGCTTTTAATTTATATTCAAATTTTTCTTGAATTCCTTTTATCATATTTCTAATATGTGAGGCAATTGTATTTATCATCTTTTTCTCTCTTTTTGTGGCTTTTTTATGTCCAATTTTAATATATTTACCTTCTTTTTCAAATTCTAGATTTTGAAATTCAAATTTTCTTTTATTTTCCCCTCCAGGACCTTTTATAATTATTGTAGAATCTTCTATGTTTGCTTCAATTCCTTCAGGAATCTCAATTTTTTCAAATAATTCTTTTTTCATTTTTTAATAAAAATATGCTACTAAGCATCCCCCTATTTCTTCTTCTTGAGCTTCTTCATGAGTCATTAATCCTTTATTTGTAGAAACTATCAGATTCCCAATGTTTCGTGCAGGAAGATACCTTCTTTTATATTTTTCAATTTGATCTTTTTTTACTGTGAATCTTGGTTTAACTGCCTTACATTCATGCAATTCTCCTATTGTTATTATTAATGATTTAGATTTTCCATCAATTTTATACTTCTTTATAGCTCCTTTTTGCTTCATTATTTTTAAGATTTCCACTAGTAAATTAGAAATTCTCTTAATTGTGATAAATTCTTTTCTTGCCTTTTTGGCATTTTTTATCATATTTAATCCATCACTAACAATATCTTGTGACATTTTAACTGTATTTTTTAAAGCCGATTTCTTCAGCAATTTCTCTGAAGCAATGTCGACATAAATTTAATCCATATGATTTGATATGAGCTCCAAACCTTCCACACCTTTCACACTTCTTCACGGCTATTCCAATTTTTCTATCCTTGGGTTTATTGTGTTTTAAAAATTTTGCAACCTTTTCTGGTTTATTTTTCAATTGTTTTAATATTTTTTTCCAATCTGATGCGGTCATTTGAATTTTACTCCATATTTAATTCGAATGAATGAAAATCTTTGATTCATTTGGGTTTTAGACGAATGAGCTAAAATCTTTGATTTTTGTCTTGCTTTCATTTTAAATAAACTCTACTTGGAAGTTATCTTCCATAAATTTAATTATTTCTTCTTTACTAATTCTTTGTCTTTTGGGTATTTTTCCTCTTTTTATTTTTTTTAGTTTAACTCTTCTTCCACTTCTTTTGAAAACAACTGTAATGTCAAAGCCCATAATTCCTATGTCTCTTTGATATTCTATTCCAGGAATTTCAATATATTCTTTTATCCCAAATGAAAAATTATTTTCACTTATTTGTTTTTTCTTTAAAGTGTTATCTATTGTGACCAACATTTTTTTTAGAATTTCTTTTTTATTTTTTCTTAGGGTAACAACTGCACCAACTTCTAAATTAGGTCTAATCCCTAAAGAAGGAATTCTTTTTTTAGATTTCATTTTTGCTGCTTTTCTTCCAGTTAAAATTCCAAGAAGTTTAACTCCTTTTTCCAGAGAATCTCCAATTCCACCTACACTTAATACTACTTTTTCTATTTTTATATTTCTCATAATATTCTTTTCTTTCATTCTATTACAATTATTTGTTTAATTAAAACATTGATTTTTTTCTTATTTGCTTCTAATTCTGCCATTTTCCTTTCTGTTTTTATTTTGTTAATAATTCCTCTTACTCCAGTGTGTTTACCTGCAAAAACAATGACTTTTGCTTTTTGAGCTAAAGGCAAACATTTAATTATTTTTCCTTGTTTAAAATCAACTGTTACAGAATCATTAACATTACATTTAATATCTGAAAGAAAATTTCTCCCCCCGCTTAGGTTTAATTGAATCTTTTTCCCTTTCAAAATTTTTTTATCAACTATTTTTGATATTTTGTGATAAACCTCACTTTCTTTTATTTCTTCAAATTCAAACTTACCAAATTTAGATAAATTTAATTTATAGTGTTTTTTGAGAGGAGAAATTGTCAATTTGTCAAATAGAGTCAAACTATTTTTCTCATTTCTCACAACTTTATTATTAAGTAGGATGTGTTTGTTGTGTAGGGCCCTTTTTACTTCTTTTCTATTTTGGGCTATCTTTATCATATCTCTTAAAGCGACTAATATGGGAATTCCTTCTTTTAAATTAAAATTAGCTCTTACTACATATTTTGTTCCTTTCCTAGCAAGAGGCCAGATTTTTGGTATTTTTTGTCTTTTTAGGTGCATTTTATTTTTTCACCTCAGGTGATTTTTTTTGAGTATCTGATTTTTTTGTCTCTTTTTTTACTTCTTCTTTTTTAGTTTTAATTCCCAAGGATTTTCTTCTTTTATTATCCTCTAAATTTAATTCAACTATTTGTAGATTTGAGGGTTTAAGGCTAACATTAACTTTTGACCCATCTAGTTTTTTAACTTGAATTCCTTCCACAAAAACTTTCAATAGTTTGGTTTTTATTTCACTAACTTTTCCTTGTTTCTTTTTGAATTTTCCTCTCATGACTTTGGCAATATCTCCCTTTCTTAAAACAATGTTTCTTTTTTCATATTTTTTTCTTAATTCTTTTGAAAGATTGACTGCCAAAAGTTTTCTTTTTAGATGCAATGGAGCATTTGCTAGATATTTTCTTTGTTTTCTAGGTTGTTTGCTTGCTTTCCACTTAGTACTGAATTTCTTTTTCATTTTATTTTTTATTATGGTTTGGGAACCTTTTTAAAAGGTTCATTTAATATACAATTGAAGCAATTTTGCCCACTTGGGGCCATCGCTCCATTACCTCCCTTGCAATTGGTCCTTTAATTTGAGTTCCTTTTGGATTTCCTTTATCATCTTTTAAAATAGCAACAGCATTATCTTCAAATCCAACTCTTTCTCCATTTAATCTCCTAAAAGGTTTTTTCTGTCTGATTATAACTGCATCAAAAACTTTACCTTTCATGTCTGGAATTCCTTTTTTAACACTAACTTTAACCCAATCAGCAATTTTTGCTGCTACTTGTTTTCCTTTTTTTGCTTTGCTTTTTTTAACAGAGACTAACTTGACCATTTTTGCTCCACTATTGTCTGATGAAATCATCCATGCTCCAAGATTTAACCCAGCTGTAGCTTTTGCCGATATTGCTTTCATTTGATTTCTTCCTGAAAACGAATGAATAAAAATCTTGCATTTACTTTCATTTGAATTTTTCCTCGTGTTTAATTCGGATGAATGAGAATTTCATATTTGTCTTCATTTTTTTCCCTCCTTTATTTTTTCAATCACTACGAAATGAACAATTTTACTTAATGGTCGACATTCTTGAACTTTGATAAGGTCTCCCACATTAATTGTATTTTCCATACAAACTGGAAGTCTTGCATGTATCTTTGTTTTTGATTTAAAATATCTTTCATACTTTCTAACATAAACCATCCTTTCAAATTCAATAACAATTCTTTTTGGAAATTTTTTTATTACTTTGCCTTTGAACATTCTTCCTCTTACTTTCAATGTTCCATGCTTTGGACAATCTCTATTTTTACATTCTAGGTCTTGCCCAGCTACACTTTTCTCTCTTCCACTTGTTTTTGTTTTTTTCTTTTCCATTTTTCAATTGTTTACTGTGTATTAATCGAGGGATTCTCCATCAAACCCAAGTTTGACCAACATTTCTTTTATTCTCTTTCTGTGGTCTCCTTGGAGTTCTATTGTGTTGTCTTTGTAAGTTCCCCCGCAAGCCAGCTCATTTTTTAGAGCTTTTGCGGTTTTTTTTACATCAACTCCATCGCTGAATCCCGTAACAACGGTCACTATCTTTCCATACCTTTTTCTGTCTGTTGTCACATTTATCTTTTGTGAACTTTTTTCGATCTGTTCACATACACATGCTTGCTCAGGCAAGCCACATTTTGGACATATTTCCATTGTTTAAGTTTTGTTCAACTCCTCCCTAATTCCTGATTTCTTTTTAGGTTCTTGGGATTTGTTGATTGTGAGTATCCGCGCAATTATTTTTTTTATTTCTTTTGTTTTTGCACTCCCTTTTTTAGACACATTTGCTTTTGATTTTACCAATTCTAATTTTAATTCTTTCAACTTTTTCTCTCTATTTTCTTTACCCATTTCCCGGATTTCTTTTGTTTTTAATAATGCCATTTTTATTTCTTTTTAGTTTTTTTAATTGCTTGATCCTGTTTTTTTAAATTTTCTTTTAATTTTTTAATGAGTTCTTCATCAATTTTTATTTTGTCTTTCAAAACAGCATGAGGAGACAAAATACTTACCTTAACCCCCACAGTTCCTGGTTTAGTTTGGGCTCTTGCTTGTGCCCTATCAACTACTTTTGCACTATCTCCTGTTTTTTTCAAATATCCTTGTGCAAAACGCCATGGCTTTGCTCTTGCTCCAGGCAGTTTTCCGTTTAATCTTATTTCTGCACCTTGTGCTCCTGCATCCATTATTTTTTGTAAGGCCCTGTATGCAATAACTTTAAATTTTATTGGCCCAAATCTTTCTAATCCAAGAGCAATTTCGTCTGCCATTAATTGAGCATCAAATTCTGCTTCTTTTATTTCATCTATCTCAATATGGGGATTTTCTAACTTAAATTTTCTTTTAAGAATGTCTGTTAATTCATTTATTTTTTCTCCACCTCTCCCAATAACTAGTCCTGGCCTATTTGTTGAAATAATTATTCTTTCTCCAACAGGAGTATATTCAATTTTTACTTTACTTATTTTTCCTTTTCCCAATGATTTTTTAATATGTTCTCTAATTCTAAATTCTTCTTTTTTTAATCTAACTATGTTTCTTTCTTCCATTGTCTTGTTTTTTCCCTCCTTTCTTAGGTTTATTTTCTTTTTTATCTCTTGCAATTATTTTAACATGGCTTCTTTTTTTTCTAGTTGCTCCAAACCGCCCATAGGGTCTTGAAGCCATATTTGTTATAACCTCTGAGATTATTGGGTTTTCTAATTCATTCGCATTAGCATTTGCTGCAAGACTTTTTAATAATTTTATAAAATGTTCTGTTGCTTTTTTTGGAAAACTCCCAGACATAATTCCTTTACCTTTTCTATGTGGAATTTCTCCTTTCATAGGAACAGCTTTTTTGAATTTTAGAACTTCTTCTAAATCTAAAATTGCTTGATCTATTCTTTTATTTTTAATGAATTTACTGATACCAACAGATTTTTTTGTAGAAATTGGAAGACTAAATGAGTTTACACTAGCCTCTGTTTTTTTGATTTTAGGTTTTTTCTGTTCTTGTTTTCGTTCGACCTTTTTGGCGGACGAGACCTGAGGTTTTCCTTCAGAGTCTTTTTCTTCTTTTTTTACTTCTTCTTTAGTCTCTGGAACTGATTTTTTTTCTTCCCGGAATTTTTCTTTTGTTTTTGGTATTTTTCCAACATTATCTTGTTTTTTCTGTTCTGTTATTCCTGTTGGTTTTTCTGTGTTAGTCATTTTATTTTTTGGATTTATGTTTACTTCCTTTAGTTGCTCCTACTCCTGCTTTACCATGTTTTATTCTGGCTCTTGTTAGTGCAAATTCTCCTAATTTATGCCCCAACATTTCTCCAGTAATATCAAAGCTAATGAAATTTTGGCCATTATAGACCTGAATTCTCATTCCCACCATATCAGGAACAACGACAAGATCTCTTTGATGGGTTTTTACTTTTTTATCTTTCTTTATTTTTTCTTTAGATCTTTTTACAAATTTTTCAATTTCTTGAAAATTTCTGAGAACAGTTCTCCTTTGTCTTGATCTTAGATACTTTGCAAACTCTCTAACATCTAGCTCTTGCAGCTCTTTCAATGTTTTCCCTTTATATGTGAATTCTTTTTTCTTTACAATCATTTTCTTTTTCCTGTCCTCTTAGGCCTAATTAATCCTACTTTTCTTCCAGGAGGAGCATTTCTTTTTGCAATCTTACTTTTTGGATTTTTTGCTCTTCCTGAACCAAAAGGGTGATCTATTGCATTCATTTTTACTGCAGAAGTTCTAGGCCATAATTTACTTTTTGATTTTTTAATATGATATTTCTTTCCTGCTTTAATTACAGGTTTATCTAATCTTCCTGTTCCTGCGATTACTCCAACAATTGCCCTACAATTTCCATTGAATTTTTTTTCTTTTTTTGAAGGCATTGAAATAAAAACATTTTTTCCAACAATTCTATTAACACCTCCAGAACCCCCTCCACTCTTGATAAAAACTCCTCCGTCTCCTGGTTTTGATTCTATTTGATAAACAGATGTTTTAATAGGTAGATCTATTAGCTTTAAAATATTCCCGTCTTTGATTTCTTTTTTCATAAAATTTATTTTTTGACCTTCAATCATTCCTTTAAACGCAGGAATAGAGAAAACCCTTTTTTCATATTGGATCTTTGCTAATGGTGCAGTATGTGCTGAAGAATTGAAAAGTTTTAGCACTTTTCCTTCTCCTTCTAATTTTGAAGGATATTTTAGTTTGTGTCTAAAAGCCTTTTTCCTAACTCTGTAAGTGCTAGTTCCTCTTCCTCGTCTTTGAACAATTATTCTTTTTCCCATTGTGTTTCTACATCAATCCTAATTTCGTAGCTATATCAATAGCAGGAAATTCCTTTTTTAATTTAACATAAGCATATTTTTTATTTGCTCTGACTAATGTCCTTATTTTTTTTACTTTCACATTAAAAATTTCTTCTACCTCTTTTTTTATCTGAACTTTTGTTTTATTCTTAGTAGTTTCAAAAGTTAAAATATTTTGTAATTCAACCATCATTACGGCTTTTTCAGTTACTACTGGTTTCATTTTGAATCTCCTCCCTCGAATTTTTCTTCCAAATCTTTAATTGCATTTTCAGTATAAAGAGTTAATCTTCCTAAACCACCTCTAGCAAGATCAGATATGCCTAATTTTTTAACATTTACAACATCAAACTGTTTTGTTTTTAATTTTTCTTTATTTCCAACAACTATTAACAGCCCAGAACTAGTTTTGTATTTTCTTCCTCTTGATTTTCCCTTCCCTTTTCTTATACTCTTCTTTTTTTGAGATAATTCAAATAAATTTTTGCCTAGAATTTTCTTTAAACTAGAAATTAACTCTTTTATTTTTAAGGAAATGAATTTTGATTCAACAATAAATGGAAAATTTTCTAATTTTTTATCTTTTAACCTTTCATATTTTTCAGAAACTTTTGTTGAATTTGCTGTTGCACTTAAAGCAGAAATTAAGGCTTTTTTTAATTCTTTTTTGTTAGTTTTTTGAAAATTTATCATTGAAATAACTTTTGGAGGATGGGTCCTCATACCTCCTCTTGCTTGAGGTACTTCTGCAGCTTCCCAATTAAATCTATTTCCTCTTCTAGAAAATATTTTCCTAGGAACTCTTGATGCTCCTCTTCCATACCCACTTCTCCAAACATGTCTTCTGTGTACAACTTTTCCCTTAGCAGCATGTTGCTTTCCAGCAACAGGAGAGGGAGAATAAGGTTGTTGCTTCTTTTTTATTTCTAAAACTTTTTGGATTATGTCTTCTCTAATTTTTGCTGAAAAATATTTAGGAAGATCAATTTTTGATTTTTCTTTTCCGTTTATATCTAAAATTGCAGCTTTCATTTTAATTCAATAAATTCATAATTTTTATTTGATTGTTTTTTGGTTTTTCTAAGACAAGAAGTTAAAAGAAGTTGTCTTTTTGCAGGACCTTGAACAGACCCTTTAACAATTATATAATCTGTTTTAATATTTCCAAAATTTTTTATATTTTTAATTGGTTTATCACTTGCTTTTCCCAAATCAACTATTTTATTATTATAAATAACTCTTGTAAACATTCCAAGTTGGCCTGCTTGTGGAACCCTAAATGTTACACGAGCTGGATGCCATGGACCTAGACTTCCAGGTCTTCTCCTTCCTTTTTCGGATTTAGATTGTTTAAGGGTGATTCCAAATCTTTTTACAGGGCCTGAAAAACCTTTTCCTTTTGTCAATCCTCTTAAATCAACAAGTTCTTCTTTTTCAAAAATATCTAAAACAGAGATTTCTTTGTTTGAATTTTCTTTGAGAAATTTTAGTTTTTCTTCTAAGTTTCCCACAAGACCTATTTCTATTAAATCTGGCTTTTTCTTTATATTTGTTCTTTTAACAACACTATAAAAGATTGCTTTGGTATCATCATATTCTTCTGTTTTTATTGTGTCTAATTTTTGTCCTGCTTTCTTAGGCAATTTGACCTTTTTTTTCAATTCTTTGTCTAGATTTTCAATTAGAATTTCTTTAGCAACTTTGTTATTTTTGTAAAATCTTATAGAGAATATTTTCATAGGAGGACATTCAAGAATTGTTACAGGAAGAATAATATTTTTGCCTTTTGTCATCGAATTAGGACTATTATCTTTAATTTCAGCAGAAGCCATTCCTGCTTTATAACAAATAAATCCTTTAAGATTTTTCCCAGAATTAATAGCTTTCCAGTTAACACTAGGTAGAAATTTAACAGCCCTTTTTCTGGGCCAAAATTGCAAACTTCCCTTTCTTGGTGATTTTCTTGTAGGCATTTGTTTTTAGTTTTGCGGATATTATCATTTTACCTACCCTGGATAAAATAGATAGAAATATTTGCTTTATAAAGGTTATGGGAAAGTTTTTTTCTCAATCAGGCCTCAAAATCAAATTCTTGTGTTGATTCTTGCCCATCAATAATAGTTTTTCTAATAATTTTACCCTTTCTCTTAGCTTCTTCTCTTATTTTAGCAAAATCATTGCTTGATTTTAATTCATCGGAAATTATTAAACCAGTTATAATAAAAGTATGATTTACTTCAGCATCTTTAAAATCAGGTTTTTCAAACACAAAACTCTGCCCTAATTCTTTGTCTGTTGTAACTAATCTACAAAAATCTGGTTTTGGAGCTTCTCCCTTCTTAGAACTTGATTTTCCTGATTTTGGAGCCTTTGGTTTAATTTTCAACTTTGTATCATCTGATTCAAAACTCAGAGCAAAAAAACTTTTTGGAAATTTATTCAAGAGTTCAATTATTTCTTTTCCAGATATTTCTTTGTCAATTAAATATCTCTTGACTCCTTGAAACTGTTCTTTATCTTTAAATTCTAACTCTCCTGTTAAATCATTTGTAGAGATAATAGCTCCAGTAATCCTTGTTTTAGATTCTCCTAACTTTTCCGCAACTATTCTAACCATCTCATTTACAAATTCAGCAGTAGTTACTGTAGTATACTTGGTTCCAGAGACTTTTGCCTTAATTATGGCCCTATTCCTAAATTCTCCTTTACTAAATTTTTGAAATTGTAAATGTGTATTTGGGTCAATCTCCTTATCAAAAATCTTTTTTATAAAATTCATATATATTCTTGTTCAAATTTGCTTTTAAATTTTTTGGAAAAATAACAAGACTTATAAATTTCATCTCCTTCTCATTATTAATATTATATTCAGAAAATGGACTCTCCTTTTTTCAACAAAATAATCACTGCAGGAATGTTAATCATACTGCTTGTTCTAACCTTTTTTCTATTAAAACCAATTTTATTGTCTATTTTAGTTGCATTTTTTTTAGCTTTTATCTTTGCACCAGTCTATAATTTGTTTGTAAGAGCTTTTAAATCCACTAACTTTTCAGCTTTTTTGATATGTCTTTTATTGATAATATTAATAGTGATTCCTATTTGGTTTTTAACCCCTGTTGCAATAGACCAATCCTTTAAAGTTTATTTAGCATCTCAAAAAGTAGATTATATTACTCCGCTTCAGAAAATTTTTCCTTCTTTAGCTGGTTCAGAGTTTTCAGCAGAAATAGGTTCTATAATTCATTCATTTGTAACAGATATTACGAATTCTCTTGTGAATACATTATCCGAGTTAATATTTAATTTGCCAACATTTATTCTTCAACTATTAGTGGTCTTTTTCACTTTATTTTTTGTTTTAAGAGATAGAGATGCTTTACTAAATTACATAAAAAGTTTATTGCCTTTTTCAAAAGAGGTAAAATCTAAATTATTTGAAGCATCTAAAGATATTACTGCCTCTGTTCTTTATGGCCAAGTAATTGTTGGAATGGGTCAAGGAATTATTGCTGGAATTGGTTTCTTTTTAGCAGGAGTTCCTAATGCTCTTTTACTTACTATTATTGCAGCACTAATAGGTATTTTTCCTATTGTAGGCACAATCATGGTTTGGGTACCTGTTTTTATTTATCTTCTGATTAAAGGAAGTACAGGAGCAGCAATAATTGTTCTTATTTTTGGGCTTATTTCTTCAAATATAGATAATTTCCTCAGACCATTAATAGTTTCAAAAAGAACTAAAATCCATACAGGATTAATTTTGATTTCAATGATTGGAGGAATCTTTTTATTTGGAGTTTTAGGATTTATTATGGGTCCTTTAATACTCGCCTATCTTTTAATTGTTCTTGAAATTTATCGGGGAAAGAAAAGATCAGACATCTTTGTGGATAAATCAAAAAAATAGTTTAGATAAATATAAAAATCATTTTTTCTAACTATGGATAAAAGAGGAATAAAATGGAATTAAAAGTTAAATTTCTTAAGTGGTCTGCAGGACTTCCTGTTGCAATGTTACATAAAACAGCTGCAGATAAAGTAGGAGTGCATGCTAAAGAAAGAATTGTTATTAAATCAAAATCAAAAGAAATGTTTACAGTTCTTGATATTATTACTGGAAATTTGATAAAGAAAAATGAAATTGCAGTATCTTCTGAAATAAGGCAAAGAATGAATTTAAAAAAAGCACAAAAAATAGATGTGCTTCTTACTTCTTCTCCAAAGAGTTTAAGTTTAATTAAGAAAAAATTAAATAAGACCCCATTATCTGAAAAAGAGATTTACCAAATAATAGAAGATGTTGCAAATAATTCTTTATTTGAATCTGAAATTGCTCTTTTTGTTTCAGGGATGTATAAACAAGGAATGAGTATAAAAGAAACAATTTATTTGATAAAGGCAATATTAAAAACAGGAAATAAACTTTCTTTAAAGAGCAAAATAATTGCAGATAAACATTCCATAGGAGGGATTGCAGGAAGAACAACCCCGATAGTTGTTTCTATTTGTGTTGCTGCGGGTTTAGTGGTTCCAAAGACCTCTTCGAGAGCAATAACAACTCCTGCAGGAACAGTTGATGCAATTGAAACCCTCACCCAAGTTGATTTTACAATGTCAGAAATTAAGCAAATAATCAAAAAAACAAAGGGATGTATTGTTTGGGGGGGTTCTTTAGGAATGGTTCCTGCCGATTCAAAAATAATTCAAGTAGAAAAACAGCTTAATATAGATCCTGAAGCCCAATTACTTGCTTCTATTATGGCTAAAAAATTAGCTGTTGGAAGCACCCATCTATTAATACATCTTCCTTATGGCAGAACAGCTAAAATAACTCGACAAAAAGCATTAAAATTAAAGAAAAAGTTTGAAATCCTGGGAAAACATTTTAAAAAGAAAATAAAATGTTTGCTTGTTAAAAATAATGGTCCGATTGGAAATGGAATTGGGCCCGCACTCGAGATGATAGATGTAATTAAGGTTCTTAGACGTGAAGATAAGTGTCACAAATTAGAAGAAGAATCTTTAGTGTTATCTGCAGAACTTTTAGAATTAACAGGAAAAGCAAAAAAAGGAAAAGGTTTAGAATTAGCTAAAACAATTTTAGATTCTGGCAAAGCTTTTGATAAATTTAAAGAAATTATCAAAGCCCAAAAAGGAAAAATCAAAACTCTAAAAACAGCTAAATTTCAAAAATCTCTTTCTTTTCCTAGGTCAGGAAAGATTATTGATATAGATAATAAAAAAATAAACCACTTAGCAAGAACATTGGGATGTCCTAAAGATAAATTTGCTGGAATTTATTTAAACTATCATGAGGGTCAGAAGGTAAAAAAAGGCCAGAAAATTATGACCCTTTATTCTGAAACAAAATCAAGACTAAATAAGGCAGTTAAGTTTTATAAATCTGAAAAAATAATTAGGATAAAATAACACAACTAATCTTTTAAACCTGGTTTTTCTTGCTTTTTTATGACAGGAATTTCACAAATTAGGAATCTTGTTGAATATTTTAAGAAAAATTTGAAAAAAGGATATACTCTTGATTCTCTTAAATATGCTTTATTAAATCAAGGTTATTCTAGGGCAATAGTTGAAAGGGCAGTTAATGAAACAACCAAAGAACTTGCGCAAAAAGCACCTGTTTTAAAAACAAAACCTGTGATAAAATATGAAATTGTCGATGAATATGATAATCCTGTAGAAATAAAAAAACCTTGGTGGAAGAAGCTTTTTAAATCATAATTCTATCATTATATTATCTTCTATGCCTCCGTCGCATAATGGTATTGCACTCGGCTTGAGAGCGAGATCACGAATCTCCCACTCGTGTCTTATTTGCCACGAGACCGAGGGCCTTCGGGCCATCCCCGTTCGATTCGGGGCGGGGGCGTATTTCTCAGTATCTCTGCATAGAATTTCTTTTAGTAATTTGGTTGTCAAAAAATTAGCTCACCCACACTATTCGTTCGTATAAATAAGTAATTACTAATAAATCATTGAAGAGAAATATTCTTGTGAGATTATTAACTTATTCCAAGATATTGTGAGTGCCAACGAGCACAATTTAAAATATTCCGAATTAACTGTATTCGGAGATACTGTTTCTGTAGAAATATTTAAAAACAGGATAGACAAGGGTAAATTATGGGACTTACTAAAAAAGCCAAGCAATTAAGCAGGTTGAGTAGAAAAATAGAAAAAACTGAAAAGAAAATCGCAGATTGTTCATTTAATCTTCCAGTATTAAACGCATCTCCTCTTCACGAGTTCCCAATAGCAGATTATTATCATAGGAAATATGAAAGAAACACAAAAAATTTAGGGAGATATAAAAAAAAGATGGTTTCTTTAGTAGAGTCTTCTTTGGATTAATATTATTTGAAGTAGAATGAATGTAACCAGATGATTATTTACCAATTATATTCTTTAATATATATTTTATAATATATTTGTTTGAGTGTTATTTTCAAAAGCATCCAACACCCTTAAATCAGGACTTAAAACCTCAACTTTATCTTCCTTAAATCTTAAACCTCTGTAAACTTTCTGCCATAATTCTCTTCTTGCTTTGTCTTTGTAAAAAGCCCAATAATGATAAGGTTTAGTTCTATAGAGAATTTTCCAAAAAGCATCTTGGACATTTGGATTAGGATATTTTGTAAAAAGAATTGAATTACATTCTTCTCCAGGAAAATCAATTCCTCTTGAAACTCTAGTGGAGAATAAAACATCAATATTTCCTGATTTAAATCTTGAAACAATTTCCCCTTCTAGATCATTTAGCTGAATTTCTTTTAATTCTTCTCTGCTAATTAGATTTTTCAAATTATATTCTTTTAACTCTTCTTTATCTGGAAGATCTTTAAATGCATTAACATGAACTAAACAAGGTCTTTTTGCAATTTCAACACACTTATTTAAGGCTAAAAGATAATCTTGCCTTGAAAAATTCCCATTTGAAAAATTAGAATATTTAAAATCTTTTTCTAAACTTGTTTTTCTAATTTTAATATTTCCTTGTTGTTGAATTTCAGCTTCAATAAATTTGAATTTATCTAATCCAAAGATATTTTTTAATACTTCTTTGGAATGAAGTGTTCCTGACATTAAAACTAGGGTTTTATTCTTTTCAATAATTTCTTTTAATTTTTTTGCCAAATTAATTGTTACAAGATTTACAATTAAATTTTTATCTCTTTTTTCTAAAGTTAAATAAGTTTCATTCATAAAACCTTCAAAAGTTCTTGCAATTTCATTAATTTCAAATAAATAGCTTTCATCATCTGCTTCCTCAAAAATACTTATTGAACTTGAAATGATTTTTAAAAGATCATAAACTCCTGTTTTTTTAAGAGGAATTATTTCTTTTGCAAAAAGCGCATCGGAGATTGTTTGATCTTTTTTTATATGTTTTATTATTTCCAGTAATTCTGTTATTTCCTTCTCAGTTGATTCACTTTTTCCTATAAAATGGATAAGGGAATTTTGCAATCTATCAAGATTAATATTCTTTTGATTAGCAAAACTATCTAAAAAATCATCACATTCATCGATAATTTCTACTTCTGTGAAGGGCTTCCTATTCATAGCAGATTCCAATTTATACTTTAAAGCATTAAATATAATTACATCTGATTCAATAAAAGAATGAAATTGTTCATAAAATTTACACCCTTCTTTTCTTTCATAAAAAATAAATTCATTTTTTTCAAGACCATAATACATATGTTTTTTAGCTTTTGAAAAAATTGGGCCTTTAAATTCATATTTAGATGGAAAAACAGGAGACCAATAAGGGCAGATGCTTGCTACAGAAACTCTTTTAACATTTTTAATATCATTTAGTTGAGTATAATCAATATATTTATTTTCCCTCAAATAATTTTTTAATTTATTCCAGTTTTTTTCCTTAATTTCAATTTTGCATGGAATAAAAAAATTATCAGCTGATTCGTCTTTTAAAATTTTTTTCTTTTCTTCTTCTTTTCTGTCAAAAATATCATAAAGTTTTGAATTTATTTCCCGGGTTATTTTTGGAATAGAGTTTTTTTTATCTTGCAAAAATTTACATGGGTGGTTATTCCTACCTGTGATAACACTTATTTTTAATTTTTCTTTATTTTTTTTTAAAACATATTTATTTTTTTCATAATCTTTTTTATATTGTGCTTGCAAATTTTTTCCAGGAACAATAATAGAAGTTTTTCCTAATTTTTTAGCTAAGTTTAATGCAATTGCACTTTTTCCTGTTCCACAAATACCCTTAATAAAAATTATCTTTTCTCCTTTTTTTATTTCACTTAAAACCTCATTCACAACGTCCTCTTGTGTTTTGTTGTTTGAAAAAACTAATGGTTTTAAGAACCTCCCTTTTTCATATAAACTCCATGCCATGGAATTCTCAAAAATAAGATTGCTAATAAATCTTTAGATGTTAGAGTCTACTTATTAGACTTTTTATTTGTTTTGACTTAATTTCTAAGGCTTGTTTTATTTCTAGTGATTTTCCTTCTTCAACATATTCGACTTTGGCTCTAAAGAGAATATCTCTTACATTTAAAACATGGAGGAGATACCTAGAGTATGCATCAGTTTTAAATGAATGAATTATTTCATAATTAAGTTGGGCTGTTCCATCATTTTTCAAATCTGCAATACGTGGGGTATGACTTTCTTTATGATTAATCCAACTTCCTTGAATGAAATATCCCCCCCTGTTTAATTCTTTTTCTAATTTATCTAAGTTTTGTTTATTCCAATCTTTCATATAAATTTTTAATTAAATTACTTTTTAAAAATTATTGTCCCTTAAAACATAGTTCTAACTAGAAATTATTGGGGATTTGAGTGTTTATAATAAAAATTATCCAAATAGTGCACTCAAACCCTCTGCTGCAGCTTCTTTTTTCTCTTCTTTTGGCTTTTCTTCTTTCTTTTCTTCAGCTGGTTTTCCAGGTGAAGGCGCACTAACCATAGAAGCACTTTCTAGCTCTTTAGCTATATCAACGTCTTTTAAACTGGCAATCATTGATTTCACTTTTGATTCATCAATTTCTGTACCAGCAGCTGCAATAACTTTTTTTAGGTTTTCTTCATTAACTTCTTGACCTAATTTGTGTAGCAATAAAGCTCCGTATGTATATTCCATTGTTTTATTTATTACCCCCATTAGAATTTTCTAATGAACATTGAATTTGCAATTTAGCCACTTTATTTAGAAATTTTCCATCCTTATTTATTCTTTTCTCTAATATAGAAAGTATTCCTTGCAAGTTCTTTTTTAATTCAGGATGTTCAACTCCTGCTTTTAATTCATTAATTCTATTGGCTAATTGTCTTTGATATTGGTTATTAGCAAAGATAAGATTATATATTTTATCCTCTGTTTCTTTTCTCTTTTCTGGATCTTTTGTTCTTTTACGCAACTCATTCATTCTTTTTAGTCCTTCTCTATATTCTGTAAGATAAATTCCCATTTTAATCTCCTTCTCCTTCAGGTTTATTTTCTTGAGGAGTTTGAATATTCTCTTCTTTATTTTCACTCGCTTCGCTCGGTTGATCTTTACTATTATTCCCAATATCTTCAGAAGCTTTTTTATTATTAACATTATCCTTATCTTCTGAAGTTCCAACTTCAGCAAATTTTTCCAAAGCTTTTTCATGGCCTCCTGCTTTAGCTATCAAAAGCTTAACTGTATCCTCACAAATATAATCTATTTCAACAGAAAATGCTAATGCTTTTCCAAAAGAGATTTTTAATTCTTCAATAGTTGCTTCTGGATCAATTTTTATATCTAAATATAATTTATTTTCTTTTGTATCAAAAGAAGCCAAAGGAGTAAAACCAATTGAAAAAGGTTTAATATCTAACTTATTCATAATTTCTGCTGCATTTTGAGAAATTTTTTGTCCTTTTTTTGCAATTACTTTTGGTTCTTTTATGTGAATTTTTCCGTCTTGGATTTGAATTTGAATCCCTAAACCACCTAATTCACTTATTGCAGGGCCAGGAACTAATTCTGTTGGGCCTTCTGGAATTTCAATATCTTCTGGAGCTTCTTGCCCTGTTTTTGCTTTAGAAGGACTTTTATTTTTAACTAATTCTGCAGCAAGTTCAAAACTATCTAAATCTGAGAATAAAATAGCCACACTATTTTCAATTTGTTCTTTTAATTTTTTAATATCTGCATTTTCTGAAGAATCTAATGATCTAAAGATAAGGTTCTTTTTAGGAACTTTTACTATCGCTTTGCTCCTAAGTTTTTTCACAATTTCTTGAAATTGCGAACCAGGGATATTTTTTATAGAAGCGATTAGAATAGTTTTTTTATTTTTTATTAAATTTATTAAGTCTTTGACTATTTCTTTTTTTGCATCAGATACTTGGGCTTTTATTTTTGGAGTCATTTTCAATTTATTTTTATAGGTTTAGTCATAGTGAATTTAATAGAAATATTTTTGATATTCTCTTTATTTTTTGGAAGGGCTTTTAATAAGGCTTCGTAAATTATGTTTATGTTTTCAAGAATTTCTTCATCTTTCATACTTTGTTTTCCAACAGCAAGTTTTATGCTCGCTTCTTTTGTTTTTATTTTTATAGAACTATTTACTTTTTTCTTTAAACCCTCTATTGATTCATCATCAACTTTCATCATAATGCCTAATTGAGGAGAAGGCATTTTTCCAGCAGGCCCTAAGACTCTCCCAAAAGTTGTAGCTACCTTTGGCATTAAACTTGCTTGGGCAATAAAAAAGTCATATTTTTTTACTAATTTTTTTAAAAGTTTTTTATCAGAATATTTTTTAAATTCTGCTAGAGTAATTGTTTCAACTTTAGAATTTTTTGTTTCTAAAAATCCAGCTATTTTTTTATCTTTTATTTTATGAGGGACATTTACAATTAAATTAACAGTTTCTTTTTTTGCATCAAACTTCTTTAGATTTACAATTAAGTCTATTGTTTGATCAAATTTTCTTTCTTTATCTTTTCTTAATTCAGCTAAAGCTTTTTTTAATTGTTCTTTCATTTTCCTAATGTCTACTACCGACGCACCAAGAACCTAGAACTTTTGTAAGATCCTTAATGATGTAGTCAATGACAAATCTTTGAGATAATTTTAATTTATAAACCTTACTATAATAATTCTTAAATAGTTCTTTTTTTTCTTTTTCATATGACTTTTAAAAAAACAAAATATTATTTAATTAATAACACAGTAACTCAGAATGTTGTTCAGGTTCAAGGAAAAGAAATTACAAGTGTGCTTGGACGATTGAGTGCTTCGAGGTTAGGATGTAGATTTGATATGGAGGACAATTTAGTTGTAGACAAAAGTTATTTTATTAAAGAAATCACTAAAAACGAGTTTTTCAAACTACAAGAATATGCTATAAGAATTAATAGTGTTAAGTGGAGGGGGAGGAATACGATTAAGAAAGTAAAATGGAACTAGTAGCATTATTATCTTCTGGAAAAGGAACATGGGCGCAGGTGTCTGGACTCATGAAACATGGTGAGTGGGGAAAAGTAATTCTTATTGGGGATGATTTTTCAAAACAATTTACTCATGATGCAAAGTTTGAGTTTGTTAAAGTTGATCTAAATAAAAAACTCCAAGATCTTCGAGATGAATTAAAGGAAAAACTCAAGGGAAAAATTGATGGAGTTGAAGTTGCCTTGAGTATTGCTTCTGGTAATGGAAAGGAACACATGGCATTAGTATCTGCTTTGATTAATCTGCCTGTTGGAATTAGATTTGCTGCTTTAACTAAAGATGGGGTTATTGATTTGTAGAATTCTTGAGTAAATAATCTACCCCCTTAAATCAATATATTCCCTCATAAAAAGGAATTAAAAAATGAATAATCACCTGATTTTTTAGTCAGATTTATATATTAAAGTTTCTTAAGTAAAGTATGCGGTGGAAAAATTTTCCTACTTGGTTGAAAGGAGGAGTTATTGCAATATCTATTTACATTGTAATTTGTATGTTATTATTAATTTCTTACTTCAACTGCAATGCTGATTTGTGTGCTCTTATTTTGTTCTGGCCTGCGGCTCCCTGGCCTCATTCGCTCTATCTTATTGGAGTCACTGATATATCCTTACCCTTTATAATTAGTATCTCCGTGCTGGGTTATCTAATAAATATAACAATCTTCTTTGTGATTGGATCATTAATTGGTAAGTGGAAAGATAAAAAATAAACAACCAGATGATTATTTACTAAACCCTCTGAATCTTCAACTTACTTTTATCCTTCCCAAGAACAAAAGCCCTACTTCTTTCATGCGAATCTAATAATTTTAATCCTGCTTGTTTTGCAAGTTTTTGCGAAAAATCTAACATTTCTTTGTAAGTTGGCATTCTGTTATATCCTAGACGCTGACGCGCAAATCCAACTGACATGTAACCTTTAATTTCAACAAACATGGGTTTTGCTTTTTTTATTAATTTAGCATAATCTTTCAAATATTTCTCTTCCATATTTAAATCTCTAACTAAATTCATTCTAAAAATAGTCCTGCATTTTAATTTAGCCATTAGTTCTAGAGTTTGATTTAGTTTTTCCCAGGCATCTGGTAAAGAACTTCTATGAAATTTTTGATACATTTCTTTATTTGGGGTATTTACAGAAACATAAAGTTGAGTAGGTAATTGATTTTTTTCAGCAAGTTCTTTAAGTTTTTCAGGATGTAAACCATTAGTCACAAGAAAACTTGTTTTTTTTCTTTTCCTTAATTCACTAATTAATTCTCCAATTAATGGGTAAAGTGTTGGTTCTCCAGATAATGAAATTGCAAATTGTGTTGGTTCTTGAGATTCTAAGTATTTTTTTTGATTGGCTTTACTAAGTTGTTTCTTTTTACTCTTAGGATCAATTTTAAACCCAAAAAGAAGTTTTTGTTGTGCTTTTATTGATTTATCAATAATTTGTTTTGGACTATCAATATTTTTTGGTAGTTTATTTCCAAGAGTTAATTCAATGGCTCTCCAACAATGAACACATTTATTATCACACCACATTAAAGCAGGAGTCATTTGGCAACACAAATGAGATTTTATTCCATAAAATTTCTCTTTATAACAAACTCCTTGATCTCTAAGTGAATTTTTTGTCCACCTACAAATCTGAACAGCAGAATGGCCCCCAACTAATTCGTAGTGTTGTTTTTTTAAAATATTTTTGATCTTATTTGGAATCATGCAAGAATTAGAATTAAAGCAAATTTAAATGTTTAGAAAAAACTTTTTGCCCAGAAAAACATCAATACCACCAACAAAAATAAAAATAGTTTGGTCATGAATGAAAAAGTTTTTTTCGCCTTTATCTCACTACCTGTTATTCCTAGCATTGTTAAATAAAAGAATCTTCCCCCATCAAAAATTCCAACAGGAAGCATATTCACCAGGGCTATACTAATACTTATTAAAATTAACCACCACAAAAGATTATAAATAAATTCTCCAGCCTTTATTTTTGACTCATAATAAACATGAGGTTTTTTAAATGAAGACATAAAATTAAAAATCCTGTTTACAACTCCTCCTCCAGTATCAATAAATCCAACTCCTAGCCAAGCATAATTTTCATCTTGAGGATTTTTTCCCAATATAACTTCATTATCTTTAATTTCTCC
>JAFCGC010000029.1 GCA_017608305.1 Candidatus Pacearchaeota archaeon | reverse complement strand
CAGCCTGACATCCTAAAAATTGATCACAAGTCTCATCACCATCACAATATAATCCATTATCACAAACACTATCATTAATATCATTATCACATGAATCAGTTACTTCATTACAAGAATCATCTGTACAACCTACACCATCCCCACAATCTATTGAGGTTCCAGCCTGACACCCTCCAATCCCATTACAAATTTCATCTCCATCACAATATAACCCATTAAAACACAATGCATCCCCACCATTATCCTCTACAAGATCACAATCTTCATCAACACCATTACAAATTTCTGTTGCACCGGGATATATGTTTGCATCGCTATCATTACAATCAACAGTTCCACATCCTGCCTCTGTAATATTATAACCATCGCCATCTCCATCTACACAAGTTGGTTCTACAAAAATTTCAAGAGAAGCACTAGGAGAACTAGAATAAGTCACAGCCTCATTAATAACACAAGCCACAGTCTTGCTTACGCCTGTATAAGATCCAGAATTACATGTATAAGTATAAACTCCTAAAATAGGTTCATATGAAAGGAAAGTACAAGCCTGACCTTGTATATCCATTGAAACACTATTAATTTCATATCCACTCAAAGAACTAAGACAATTTACATCAAAATCAATATTTTCAGCAAAGATATTTCCAGGAGGTGCACTAGGAATTGCAATATTATTAATATCAACTTCACAATTACTATCTCCCCTATACCCATCAGAAGTCGAATCATCATAATCTGATTCTAGGTTACAATTATTTTCAAGATCGTCTGTACATACTTCACTCTGCCCAAGGTTTACATTAGGATTAGAATCATCACAATCATTTCCTTCTTCAAGACATCCATTAGCAGTTCCACAGTCAGGACACACCCCATAATCATCTCCATCACCATCATCACAAAAAACAGCAACATCATCAATACTAAAAGAAATAGCTATATCATTTGTATTATTATTTCCAGAACCATCAATACATTTTACATAATATGTTCTATCATCTCCATCTATTAATCCTAAAATCATATCACTATGAAAAACTGAATCAGTAATTGTAAATGTGTTTGCCATTGCTGAATAAAAGATTCCTGAATTAGGATCATACCTACAATTAGCTACTTCATCAGTTGTTAAATTAATCTCAACACTAGTTGTTCCTGAAGGAAATAAGGTTCCATCAGGCTTCCAATTGCTTCTTACAGGAGCAGTTGTGTCTGAAAATGCAACTGTAAAAGTATAATTTGCAGGTGCAAATACAGAATTACCTAAAAGATCATAAGACTCAACATTCCATTCATAACTTCCTGAAGCAATAGAAGTAAGACTAAAATTAGGTTCCCATTCATTTACCCCTCCACCAACAGTATTAGTATATAAATAATTAATTTCTGTTTCTGTTAAACTCCTATTATAAACATAAACCTCATCTATTGTTCCATTAAAAAATAATCCATTTGGCCTCATTCCAATATAAAATGTAGTAGGATAAATTGTTCCATTACCATTACTTATATCATATTTAACACCATCAGAATAAAAATTCGTACTACCATTAACACTAGTTAAAGCGACATGTTGCCAAGTATCAGGAACCCAAGGAACACCTGTGTCTACAAGACCTGTCCTACCATCAACATTAACCCAAACATGTCTATCAGAATTTAATAAAATTCTAGCAACAGATTGACCATTTGTAACAGCAACCATAAAAGGAGGGTCTGTAGAAGGAACAGTACTTTTAGGATTTATCCAGGCTGCATAAGTAAGATTTTGTGTTTGAAAACTAGAATCTGCTGGAACACTAACATAATCATCAACACCATCAAACTCAAGACCCCCATTATACATTCCAGAAAGGGTTATTTCATCTCCATCAAAATTAATTCCTGTTCCATCATTACCATGACCAGAATGATCATAAAAGTTAGTTGAAGTTTCTCCATAAATTGATTCATTGTCAAAATGAAATAATATTACATTGCCTAAAATTTCATTTCCAACAGACTCAGGAATTTTAGTTTCTTCTAAACTCCAAACTCCAGATACATCACTCCATAAAGAAGCATTAGCAATATTATTTTCTGAACTTATATTTGCAGAAAAATCAAGATCAGGATCAGAAGTAGTAAATCCATTTATAGGGTCTAATAAGGAAACATAAAAAGCAAGGGGAACATCAACTAAAAAACTTATTGTGAAATCATCTGTATTAAAATTTCCTAAACTATCATTACATCTAACATAATAAATATAACTTCCCCCATTACTCAATCCAGTAATGAGTTGTTGGTGGTTTGTTCCACTTGTTGTAGTAAAAGTAGATGTCATAGAATCATAATCTGTACTTGGAGAAATATCATATTTACAATCTGCATTTTCATCTGTATCTAATTCAATTGTTGCTTGTTGAGTTCCTTGAGCAAGAGTTCCTGTTGGTTGGCCATTACTCCTTACAGGAGGATCAATATCTACAGCAGTCACACTAACAGTATTATCTCCTAAAATATTTTCTTCGACACCCATATCAGTAGTTGGATTTCCACTAAATCCAAAATCTCCATTAAAAACATAATTTCCTCCTGCACCTGGAGCAATCAAAACATAAGCATAATTTGTACTTGTTGCATTCCCAACATCTCCTCCAAAATCTTTAGTATATAACCATTTAATATGCCCTGGTTCTGAAACATTTCCTGTTCCAGGATCTGCAACAGTAAAACCTGTAGGATAAACTTCATCAATAAAATAAAAATCTTCATCAACAGTCTGAACAAAAACTTGTAAATTTACAATTAAACTTCCCCCTGAATCTACAGTCGAAGAAAGAAGAGTTCTATTAATATAAGAATCAGTTGCAGTATCAATTGCTCTTCCAGTAATACTAAAATGACCCAACCCGAGATATGCAAAAGAAAATAATAATAATCCAGCTAAAACTAAAACTAAAGTTATTTTAGACAATAACAAAGTCTCTTTTTTCTCAAAATCTTCCATCATCTTAATCTCTTTTATTATAAAAAATAACAAAATAACATTAATAAAGATTTAGGAAATTGCATTGTTAAAAGTTCTTAGAATTTATTTGTTCATTCAACCATTTTTGCCACTAGTGACTGAACTTTCTGTTCAGGTGCTAGCTAAAAATCTTTGATTTTTTGTCTATGATGGCAAAAAGTAATTTAGATCTTTTTAGAATTTAGTTGTTCATTCAACCATTTTTGCCAACTTGAGCAACTGTGTTTGCGAAGTAGTCTAAAGAAGTTATTAAATGCTAACTTTCTTTATTTCTTCATTCAACCATTTTTGCCACTCAGGAAAAACTCTTTCTGAAAACGGCAAGCCAATTTCTTCTCTTATCTCGTCTGAAATTCTATGAAAAGCATGGTTAGAAAGAGTATTAAATTTTGATTCTAAAATTTCATTATTTTTTGACTTTTCAGCAACATCTATAATCTCTTTTTTTATTTTTGCCCTCAATAAAATATTATCATAAACAGCATCCCAATTTCCTGCCCAGCCTTTTACATTTGCCGCAATTTGTTTAATCACCTCACTATCCCCATTAATTAAATCTTCTGTTGCTTCTAATTCATCTTTTTCAACATTATATTTTAACAAATCAACAAATCCTTTTTCTTCAAGAGGATCATTTTTCCAATGTTTTCTAATTTCTGAAAGTTGTAAAACTCTTCTCCATGAATGCAAACCATCTGGGGATTTTAAGGGATTACATATTGCAATTATATCTGTTGCCTTAAAGCTAGTTGTTGGAACTCCCAAATCATTAACAACCATATCAAAAACCCCATAAGGAGAAGCACCATGAATTGTTCCTGCAACTACATTTGCAAGAGCTCCAATCCTCATAGCTTCATATAATGCTTTTGCTTCAACACTTCTTACCTCCCCAATTATCAAACAACTATCTCCTAATCTTAAACTAGTCCTTATTCCGTCTTCTGCAGAAACTTCTGTAGTTGTTTTTAAAAGAGCAGATCTAACTTTCATTCTCAAGATATCATACTTTAATTTTCTTAAAGCATCAACAGGAAGTTCTAAAGAATCTTCAATAACAATAATCCTATGTTTAGGGATAATTTCTAGCATCAAACTACCTAATAAAGAAGTCTTACCAGAACTCCTAGTACCTGCAACCAATAAAGTCCTAGAACCATCGATTAAAAAACTAAACAACCCAGCAGCAAAAGGATTAATCATTTTATTTTGAATAAAAAGAGGTAGAGTCCAAGGTTCTTCTCTATGACGACGAATAGCATAAGCCAATCCATCAGGAGAAAGAGGTCTTTGAATTATTGCAATTCTTGCATTTATTTTTCCTATTTCTAATTGAGTATCTAAAATAGGATTCGCTTCATCTAAGGGCCTTCCAGAAATCATCCTAAATTTAGCTGCCCAAGAATCAGCATCTTCTTGACTCGGAATAATATTTGTCAAACACTCTTCATAATCTTGGTGTCTTACAAAAATAGGGGTCTTAGAAATAGGTGCATTTAAAGAAATATCTTGAAGTTTTTTATCTTGAAGCAAAACTTCTATAAGGCCAAACCCAATTGTATGCCTAACAAGAATTGTGGATAGTTTATCTAAATCAGAATAACTTAAATTTAAAGATTTAGTCTGTGCTAAATCTCTTAATAAATCTCTAGCAATATTAAAAAAAACCTGTCTTGTTCTTTCAGTATCTGTAAACTCTTCTGCTTTAGGTTGGTGTTCCACTAAAACTCCTCTAGCTAAATTTAAAAGCATATTATAATCTTCACTCAAAAAATTTTCAGGAGGAGCAATATGGTAAATTAATTTTGATTCATCTTTCTTTTTTAAAATAGTCACAAGAGATTCATCAGAAACCCCTAAAGAAATTTTATACTGATCAATAAGCTCTGCGTCCTCAGGCAAATCAGCAACAAGCCTTGTAAAAGTAAAATTAGGAATTACGTCTGGTTTAAAAATCCTATAATAAATTTCTCGATCTCCTTTTGAATATCCTTCTAAATGAGAAAAAACTTTTTGAATCAGTTTTGATTTTTCAAGCAAATCAAAAATTCTTTCTAAAAAACCCACATAATTAGTTTGGTCTGATTTAAAAGAAATTTCTATTTTTTCTGATAAAATTTTTCCTTGAATAATAATTCTCTTTAGTTCTGTGTAGGAAGCAATAGGATCTTTTTTCAACAAAAATAAAAAAGAAACAAGGTCATTATATCTTTGAGGAAAAAATTGTTCAACCCTTCCAATTTTTTCTTTTGATAAAATTTTTTCTTGTTTGAGAAAATAAACATAAAGTTGAGCAATTTCTAAAAGCAAAGAAGTTTCAGTGAAATCATAATTATAATTTTTTTGCTGCACAAAGACAATTCTAGAAACATTAGGATTTTCAATTAAGACATCAACAGCTCTTTCCATAATTTCTGGGGAACCCGCAATATCTGGAACAAAAGATGCTCCTAAATAATTTATATAGAGTACATCTTCTCCCCCTTTTCTTTGAATTTCATAAGAATACAACGGAGCCCCTTTTTCAAATTGCATAAATAAAAAAGCCTAAAAGAGTTTAAATTATTTTGTATAAAAAAAATCACAACAAATTTAAACCATGTTCGCTTCAAGAAAAAATGGAAGAGGGACAGTACAATTATTCAAATCAATTCTGGGGAGAAATTAATACAAAAATAAAAGATTTAGAAGAAAAACAGAGAATCTTAAAAGATCGGCTTTTATTAATTGGTCGAAATTTAATAGAAATGTCAGAAAAAAATGATGCAAATATTCTAGAAATAAAAAAAGATTTTGAAATTATAAAACAAACTTTAGAAAGAACAAAAATGTTTTTAGAAACAGCTTCAAGCGAATTTTCAAAATTTGCCAGAAAAGAGGACTTAGAAATTCTAACAAAACAAGCAAAAATGTTCCAACCCTTGGAATTTGTCACAAAGTCTGATTTAGAAAAATTAAAAAAGAACCTATAATTAACAACTACATGAAAATAAACCTTTTTTAAAAAAGGTTTCCAAAACAAGAACCTTAAAAAAATGAATAACCCCGCGCTAAAGCGCGAGGTATCAAGGATTAAAAAATGTTAAAACTAACAAACCCAAGGTTGAGAAGAAGTAATGTAGTGTTGAACAGCTTCGGTAGTTGTGTTTCCAACACTCCTAAAGAATTTTCCAGGACTCCAGAAATGTCCGTGTCTAAAATGGTTTCTCAACCAATGATGTTTTCTAAAAAGCTTAAAGGCACTGTAGCCTTTAAGAAGTTGGAGAGCTTTGCTAACACTCACAGTAGGGGGAAGCTCAACAAAAATGTGGATATGATCAACAGCGACGTGAAGTTCATAAATTTTGAACCCTTTTCTATAAGCCACTTGCCTCAAGAAAAACTCACAATCCATCCTGAGTCCATAGAACTTGAAGGGGTCTCTTGCGTATTTAATTTTCCAGACAAAATGGAAAGCATTTTGTCCAAAGCTATGCTTCCTAGATTCCAAATCCATTTTTCATCTCCTAAGCCAGCTCATGCTAACTTGATCGTTTATTTCGAAGAGCCTAGTATCCAGGCTCTTCCTAATAGTCAGACAAAAGAATTAAATTTTATGGAGGACGGCGATTCCTCCCTGCTTTAAAGCAGTGGTATCCTCGCCGTGGATGTAATGAAAAATCAAATAACTAAATGTGCGATTTTCAGCAGAGGCAATTTAAAAAATCGCTTTTCCACACAAAAAGGGAAAATCGAAAAAAACCGCTAGGTTGTTTTCAAATGGGAATATTAGATCAATTAACACAAATGAAAAATCAGGGAATAGGTGAAGAAGAAATAATTAGTGAATTACAACAGCAAGGAATTTCTCCAAAAGCAATAAATGATGCAATTAGTCAATCTCAAATAAAAAATGCTGTTTCTGCTGAAAATGAAGAAGAGTACACCTCCTCAACAGCAGAAAACCCAGAAATAGCTCCTCCAGAACCCATAACAGGACCTGAAACATATAAACCTCAAACCCAAGACATCTCTGATCAACAAATGTATTCTCCTTATTCCCAAGATTATCCTCAACAACAAGAAGCTTATCAACCAGAAGAATATGCTGGTTATTCAGAGGAACCAAATTATTCTGACACTACAGTGGAAGTAGCTGAACAAGTTTTTTCTGAAAAAATAAAAAAGTTTCAAAAACAAATAAATGAAACAAGAGAATTCAAAACTCTAGCAGAAACAAAAATAGAATACCTAGACAAAAGACTACACAAAATAGAAACAATAATAGATAAACTCCAAATAGCAATACTAGAAAAAATTGGTTCTTATGGAAATAATCTACACTCTATTAAAAAAGAAATGAGTATGATGCAAGACTCTTTTGGAAAAATGCTTGGGTCCCCCAAACCAAGAACAACCCATAAAAAAATTTCTCATAAAACTAAAAAGTCTAAAAAATAATTAATTTCTTCCCCTAATAAGACTTGACAAAATAGAATCATTAGCCTCAGAAGGAGTATCTTTACCACTGCTAGTAATAACTACTACGATAAGAGTAATAATAACAGCAACACCAAGAAAATTCAGCCAATTATCCTGCCACCAATATGCTGATTGCCATCCAAGACCACCTGCAGTCTGAACTAAAACAACTAGAAACACAATTGCCCCAACAGCAAAAATAATCCAAGGACCAGCTTTACTAGGGACAAACATTCCTAACAAAATAATCGCTATTAATAAAATAGCTAATCCTACTCCAAATCTAGGAAATATTTCTGAAAAAAATCTAGGCACAATATCAAATTGTAAAGCCATTAATCCAATAGCAAGAGAAATAATTGCATTAACTGCTTTATTTTTTCCAAAGAGTTTCATCTGAGATAATAATCCAAAAATTAAAGCAAATATAAGAAGAAAAGGTAAAAGATAACTAAAAACACCTGCTTGTTCCCATTGACTAAATAAATTTCCAACTGCTCCACCTCCATAAGAACCATACCAAGCAAGAAAAAATCCTTCACCAATCATGTCTAACAAAAACAAATATTATTTAAATATGTTTCTAAAAACTAGTCTTTATTTTTACTTGCCAATAATACTGCTAATGCAATGGCTACAACAATAATAAAGAAAAAATTCGTCCAAAAATCTTTACTCCAACTTTGATCAAATAAAGGTTCAAAGAATTTAAAACCTAAACCTGTTGCCCAAAATATAGCAAAAATAAGTGCAATACCAATTACAATTCCGATAGCTATTTTCATTCCTTTGCCTACAATTTTTGCTTCTTCTCCAATGACAAATCCCCAAAGCAATAAAGCAACAAAAACTACAATAATTGCAACAGTTAAAAATAAAATTAAATTTCCAACGACTAATTTTGGAAAAACAGCACTCACAAAAATAAGACTAATTACAAAAGCCACCAAAGCATTGAGTTGCTTTTTGTCTTCTCCAAAAATCTTTGTTTTTTCTAAAATTGCAAATACTACAAAAAACATTAATAAAAAAGGATAGGCAAACTTTGTTAAAACCCAATGTTGCAAAATAGTTTCTTGTGCCATTTTTTATCTAAATCAGGTCCTCTGGAATTTCTTCAAGATCAGAGTTTGAGCTAGGCAATGCTGTTTTATTTATGATAAAAATATCACTAATTGCTTTCACAAATTGATGAGGAATAATTACTCCTCTTGCTCCACCAATCAAAGAAGTTATGCTTCCTCCTACTTTTATTCTCCACCCATCAACTTTATTTTCATGAAGATTGGCTTCTTCAATTTCTCCAAAAAAATCTCCTGAATCAGTATAAACTTTTGCCCCAAGAACCTCTGTAATCTTCTTCACACGCATAGTAAAAACTATTCCCTTTTGTTTAAATAGTTTTCCTTTATCAAACCCATATTTTAAAGTATACTAAATATGCAAAAACTTATAAAAAATCCCTTCTTTAAAAAAACATGTTTAACAAAAAAGAAATTCCAATAATTTTAGTGATTATGGTTATCCTAACACTCACAATTAGCCTAATAAAGAGCATAGAATTTTTTCTTTACACTCTTCTCGCAGTATTTTTAGTTGTAATAATAAATCTAGTAGCAAAAAAAATTATTTGCTATTATGTGGATTCAGAGATAGAAATCAAATTATGGGAAATTAAAAGATATGGATTTAAACCAAAATCTTATTTAAAAAAACCCCTTCCAATCGGAGGCATTTTACCTTTCCTAATAACAGCCCTAACCTTAGGATTTACAACTTGGATGGCTTGTTTGGTTTTTGAAGTAACCCCAAAAGTTTATCGAGCTGCAAAAAGACATGGGCTTTATAGATTTTCTGCAATGACAGAATCCCACATAGGATTAATTGCCGCAGCAGGAATTATAGCTAACTTGGTTTTCGCAGTAATAGGATATTTGTTAGGTTTTCCAGAGTTTGCAAAAATAAGTATTTTCTATGCTTTCTTCAACATGATTCCTATTTCAAATCTAGATGGAAATAAAATCTTTTTTGGAAGTTTGGTGTTTTGGAGTTTCCTCGCAGCAATTGTTTTAATAGGATTAGCTTATGTTTTTCTAGTGGTTTGAATAAACAAAAATTTGAAACCCAAAAAAAATTATAACTACCCAAAAATTCCTTTCATCCAACTCCAAACTTTATCAAAAATACTTTCTTCTTCAGGACTTCGCATAATTGCTATTTCTCTATCTAAAGCATCAACTTCTTTTTCAGACTCAACAGGAATTTCTTTTGGTTCTACAACAGGCTCATCT
>JAFCGC010000028.1 GCA_017608305.1 Candidatus Pacearchaeota archaeon | reverse complement strand
AGATTATGAATTGTTTTTTGGAGAATTTATGGGAAACCAATATATGATATTATTATTTCCAAATGTTTTTAGTTATGAATTATTTGAATTATATTTTCCTGGAAGTTCTTGGAATCCTACAAATGAGCTTAAAGCTTCAACTGATTTTGAGAGTTTTAATGGTAGGAAGACATATGCATCAGCTACTGCAGGAGGATATTATGCTACAAGATTAGGAGTTCTTGAATATTTCGATAAAATAAAGAGACAAGCTGGTGTTTTAGTTATGAGATTAGAGACCCCTACTTATCGGGCTAGCTTAGGTGTGTGGGTGGTACGTGAAAGTGTTCGAAAGGCAATTGTTCGGGGAGGAATGAAATTTGATTCTAAACAAGAATTAATTGATGGTGCTAATAAGATTGGTAAGATAAAATATGGTTTTGTTTATGATAATATTTTGAAACAGAGTAAGTTATTGGAACAGATTAATACTCAGAAGAGGTTGATGGAGTGGTTTTAGGACTTTTGTTCTTCTTGCTTCTTTTTATATGCCTCAATTCTTTCTTTGTTTGTTGGACAGGCTGAATTAAAACAAAAAAACCATGGTTTTTTTCCTTTTCTAATTGACATTAACATTGGAAATCCGCATTGATCACAAATTTTTTCTGTTTTTTTGATTAGGCTATTTGGTGGAAGAGAATATGTTGTCTTGCAATTTGGATAAGCATCACATGCAATAAAATGTCTCCTTGTTTTCCTAGAATAAGTTATTGCTAAATCCCCTTTTTTACAAACAGGACATGTAGTTATTTTATTTTCTTGTTTTTGTTGTTCTCTCTGTGCAAGATTTGCTTGTAATAATTCTTTTCCAATTTTGTTCTCATTTTTGTTAAATTGTTCTGCAATTTCGGTGATTGTTTTTTTTGCTTTGCCAATGACTTTTTCTTCTTTCTTCTCAAAGTCTTTTTTAGCCTGAACAATTGATTCCATTTCATCTTCAAAGCTTCTTGTTAATTTCTCATCAATTATTATTGGAGAATATTTTTCTAAAGTTTTAATTAAAGACATTCCTAATGGAGTTGCTTCTATGCTTTTATCTTTGATGTATCCTCTATCATAAAGAGTTTCAAGTATAGAAGATCGAGTTGCCTTTGTTCCTAAATTTCTTTTTTCTAACTGGGAAATAATAGAGGCAGGAGAATATCTTTTTGGAGGTTGAGTTTCTTTTTCTTCTTTTTTTGTATTTATTATTTTTACTTCCCCTTCTAAATCAGGGACTTGGGTTTCTTTGAGTTTAGTAGGATATATTTCCATCCATGTTTTCTTCTTTATTTCAGATCCTCTAGTAGAAAATTTTAATTTATTTACTTCAACTTCGATTTTTTTGTTTTCAATTACAGCATTATCACAAAAAAGAGATAAAAATCTTTTTACAATCAAATTGTATATTTTTTCTTCATCTCCTGATAAAATCTGTTTATTTCCTGTAGGATAAATTGACGGGTGGGCAGGATCTGATTTTTTCCCTTCAGTCGGTTTTGATTTTGTGATTAATTTTTCTACATTATATTCTCTTGCTAATTTTTTTAAAATTGATTTATAGTCTATTGACTCTGGAAGTTTTTGACTCGAAGTTCTTGGATAAGAGATTAAACCTGCGAGATAGAGTGATTGTGCAGATCTTAGAGTGTTAGAAGGATTTATTCCATAAAATTTGTAAGCTTCTGTTTGAAGAGTTGTTAAGTTAAAGGGAGGATTTGGAGGTAAAATTTGTTTTGTTTTTTTTGTTTGTGCTTGAGCTGTTTTTCCTTTTAAGTTCTTGAATTTTTCTAATCCTTTTTTTTCAAAAATATCTTTGTTATGTTTTAATTCAAGAACATGACTGTTTTTTACTGTGATAAACACTTGCCAATAGGTTTGAGATTTAAATTCTTGAATTTCTCTTTCTTTTTGAACAATTAAGTTGAGTGCAGGACCTTGAACTCTTCCAATTGACATTATTCTAAATTTTCCTGTTGTTTTTATTGCATTCATCAAGGCTCTTGAAAGATTTATTCCATAAAACCAATCTAAATAATGTCTTGTTTCTCCTGCAATAGCTTGGCCCCAATTTATTTGTTTGGATTTTGTTTCATAAGCTTGATCTAATTCTTTTTGAGTTAAAGTAGAGAATTTCATTCTATTTGCATCTTTTTGTCCACAAATAAATCTTATAACATTTAGTCCTATTACTTCTCCCTCAATATCATAATCTGTTGCTACAGTTAAACTCCCTGCATTTTTTGCAAGTTTTAAAAGAGTATCATAATATTTCTTTGTGAAATCATTTTTTCTTACAAGATAATTAGGGAGCCATTTTATATCAAAAGTTGGAATTTTTGCTCCAGAATTATTTTGGCTTAGAGTAAATAAATGTCCCACTGCACAAGCCACAATTATTTGTTTTCCATCTCTGTTTAACTCATAATAAGAGATTCCTCTTTGGGCTCTTGTTGTTGGATTTCCTAGAGCAGTCGCAATTTTCGCTGCAGCTTGAGGTTTTTCTGTTATAATTAATTCATAGTTCCCTTGCTTTAATTCTATTTTTGGGGGAGAATAAGTTATTTTTTTGTTGTTTTTTGTTGTTTTTTTAGTTATTCTTTTCTTTTTGATTTTTTTTACTGTTTCAATTTCCTTTTTGCCTGGCTTTTTATACTCTTTTTCAATAGCTTTTTTTACAAGATCTTCTGCTTGAACTAGACTTTTTACTGGTTTTTCTATTGTGGTTTTTAGATTATCTTCATCAACTGGAAAAAAATCTTCAGCCAATTTTTCCTCTTTGGTTTTTTTTGGCTTGCGTTTCATTGTGCTTTAGAAGAATTAGGCTTTTTAAGACTTTTTGATTATAATTTTTAAAAAAAAATGTTTGGGATTTCTTTGTCATTTTCCCAATAAATGGATTTTGTAAACATGGAATCAAAGAAATTTTTTAGATAATCTAATTCTTCACTTTCAAATATTGGATAATTGTGTGTTATTTTTACTAATGATCTTCTTAATTTTGAAATTTTATCTTCTTTGTATCCTTTACAACCAAAATATTTTATGGCAAAATCTTGTTCTGCTTTATTTATTCGTGCCGGATAACAAGTAAGACCATCTAATTCTTCTAAATGTATTTCTGTTCTGTTTAAATAATCTATTGCTTGCTCAAAGGTTTTTTTGGTTTTTTCATTTAAATCTTTTTTATTTTGAAGCAACTTAATATTGATTATTGCATTTTCTGCCATACATCCTAGGCCAAGATATTCCATTGATAATTCTAGCTTGTTTCTTTCTTGATTAGGATACATCTTTTTCTTTAGGAAACCCTGTTTTTATAGATTTATATATTATATTTCAAACACCTTGGCTTTTCTTGAAACATTTATTACTTTTGTTTTTCCTATTTTATCTTCTGCTCCTGCAGCTTCATGAATATGAGAACATATTGCAATGTCTGGTTGGAATTTTTCTATTGCTTTTCGAATTGCCGTAGATCCCTTAAATCCAGAAAATTCTGATTTAGTGCCTTTTGGATGCATATGAGTTACCATTATTTTTTTATCTGTTTTTTTTATTTTTTCATGGCTTTTTTTTAATAATCTATAAATTTCTGCATCTTTTATTTTGTCTACTCCTATGTCTGCGGTTCCTGCTCCAAAAAAACCTATGTTGTTTTTTTTAAAAGAATATCCATGCAAATGTTTTGAATAAGGGGCATAAGCTTCTGAGAGAAAGGCCGTTGTTGCAATAGCCTCATGATTTCCTGGAATTATTAGAACTTGTTTTTTGGCTTTGACAAAAGGACCTATAATGTTATCTGTTGACATTTCTGCGAAAGTCAAGTCTCCAGCAAGGATGATTATATCTATATTTTCTTTTTTGGCTTTTTTGGCTAGCTTTTTAACTAGGCCAGTATCTCCATGAATATCTCCTATTGCTAGTATTTTTGTTTTTGTTTGCTTTTTTTTACTATCCTGTTTTAGTACCATATATTAAGATAGGTATTTTGGTTAATAAACATTATGACATGTATTTTACGAAACATTTAAAAGTACCATCTTATCTGGATATATACATTAAAAACTATACATCTCAAAAAAATGAAAGATAATTTTGACATCTTTTTTCGAAGGAAGCCAGCTTTGATGTTGGTCTCTTTGAAAAAGAATTCACGAATGAGGTATGGTAGTATTCTGGCTAAAGAAGTTGATTGTACATATAGCCATGCAGTAAAAATTTTGCAGACACTTCAAGAGCTTAAGTTAGTTGAGTTTGAAAAAAAGGGGCGAATTAAATTGATAAGGCTAACTAAGAAGGGAAGAGATGTTGCAGATGCAATAGGAAATATCCAGACTCTAATACGATAGTTCTAACTACCGCCCCTGAATAATAAGAAGCATTAGTAAATAGTAGACGGTTTAGCAACATGTTTTTAAATAAAATAATTCTAATAAAATCATGGCTCTGTAGCTCAGCCTGGTTAAGAAGCTAAAGCTAAACCAACCCTGACCATAATTTTAAATAATGCTCCATTTTATTCAACATTATATGGCTCTGTAGCTCAGCCTGGTTAGAGCACCAGACTCTTAAGATGATGAACTTGTTCGTCAGCTTTGACGGAAAACTTTGTTTTCCAGTTTAGATGTCAAAATCTGAGTAATCTGGGTGTCGGGGGTTCAAATCCCTCCAGGGCCATGTCAAATTTTAATTTATGTGTGTTCTCGGAGCGGGAGTTTATTTTAAATAGTCAATTTCATTTTGTTTTTTTATGAATAAACAAAAAATAATTATAGTTAACAAAAATGATGAAGTTATTGAATTTAAAGAAAGAGGAACTTTAAAAAAAGAAGATATCTATCGTGTCTCTGCTTTATGGATTACTAACTCTTTAGGAGAAATTCTTCTTGCTAAACGGCACCATACTAAATTACATCATCCTGAAAAGTGGGGACCTGCTGTTGCTGGAACTGTTGACGAAGGTGAAACTTATGAATTAAACATAATTAAAGAAGCAGAGGAAGAATTAGGATTGAAAAATATTAAACCGCAAATTGGTCCAAAAACCAAAACAGAAAACGAATATATTCATTTTACCCAATGGTATATTCTAAAAATTGATAAAAAGATTGATAAACTTAAAATACAAGAAGATGAAGTAGAGGAAATTGCATGGTTCTCTCAAGAAGAACTAAAAAAGCAAATTCAAAAAGATCCCGAAAAATTTTTGCCTAAATTTAAAAAATATTTTGATTTATTCTATAAAAAATAACTAAACACCCAGATAGGGTGTTATTTATTCTTTAAATAAAATATAATAATAACTTTTTATTAATTATCTCCAGGGCCATCCCAAATTTAATTTATGTGTGTTCTCGGAGCGGGAGTTAGTTTTATATAACATATTTGATTCTTTAAAATAAGAGATATTAAAATGACATATATAATTCCTTTTAAAAAGAGACCCATAAAAATAGCACAAGGATTTAATGGTTTTAGTCATAAGGACTGGCCAGAAGATAATCAAGATTGGACTTATTCTGTGGATTTTATATTGCCAGAAGGAACAGAACTAATAACATCTCGTTCGGGGGTAGTGGTAGCAGTCAAAGTAGATGGAAAAAGAAATTATTCTGGAAAAAATATAAAAAAAGGACATATAGCTTGTGATGAGTGGATGAATGAATTAGGAATAAAACATTCAGATGGAACTTATGCAACATATGCTCATTTAAAACATAAAGGATCATTTGTAAAAGTTGGTGATAAGGTAAAACAAGGACAGCTTATAGGTTTGAGTGGAAATACTGGTTGGTCTAGTGAACCTCATCTAGATTTTTCAATCTTTAAGAGAGATTATAAGGGAAGAAAAATTAAATCCATAAAATTCAAATTTAAAGATTATAATGGAAGCTTAGAGGATGATAAGTTAAAATAATATACAAACCCCAGATAGGGCAAAACCAATTTTGTCCAAATCAATGAGTGTGTTTATTTACTCCTTGATATAAAACATAAATCTTTGATGTTTAAATAATTTTCTTAAAACTAAATTTTGCAATCATGTGCTCCCACGTGACATATGTCACCCCCTAAAATAATAAACTAAAATCATAATATCTTTCATCTGGAGTTTTATTGCTTAAGCTTGTATGTGGTCTAAAATGATTGTATCTC
>JAFCGC010000027.1 GCA_017608305.1 Candidatus Pacearchaeota archaeon | reverse complement strand
CTTTAAAGCAGGGAGGAATCGCCGTCCTCCATAAAATTTAATTCCATTATTTGACTATTAGGAAGAGCCTGGATACTAGGCTCTTCGAAATAAACCGTAAAGTTAGCATGAGCTGGCTTAGGAGATGAAAAATGGATTTGAAATCTAGGAAGCATAGCTTTGGACAAAATGCTTTCCATTTTGTCTGGAAAATTAAATACGCAAGAGATCCCTTTAAGTTCTACGGATTGAAGGTTGATTGTGAATTCTTTATCAGACAAGTTGCTTACCGAAGAGGATTTAAGATTTATGAGTTGCATATCGCTACTGATCATGTCCACTTGTTTGTTGAGCTTCCTCCGACTATGAGTGTTAGCAAAGCCCTTCAGTTGTTTAAAGGCCACTCTGCCTTTAAGCTTTTTAAAAAGCATCCCTGGTTGAGAAACCATTTCAGACATGGACACTTCTGGAGTCCTGGAAAATTCTTTAGAAGTGTTGGAAATACAACTACCGAAGCTGTTCAACACTACATTACTTCTTCTCAACCTTGGGTTCAATAATTTTAACATTTTTTATATTGATACCTCGCGCTTTAGCGCGGGGTCATTCATTTTATCTAATATCTTAAATTTATTATTATATTAAAGCTTTACTATTGTATATGATTCAAGACAATAAAGGTTTTTAAGGTGTAATTTGTAAGGGGACCATGAACTTTAAGAAGAATTATTCTGGAGAAAATCTCACTGAAAGGCTTGTTTATAATATTAATGATTTTCTTAAAGCCAGAGGATTGGAAGAAGAAGTTAGTTTAGATTCACCAAGTAAAATTAGTCTAATAGATTTTAAATTTGAGTTTAGTTTAAAAAAAAATAATTTGGAAATTTTAATAATTCCTCCTGAAGAGGTTAAAGAATCTTTTATTAAAACTCTGGAAAGAATTGACAGGAAGGCTTTGAGTGGATCTTCTAGTTATAAAAGAAAGAGAAGAAAATATTCCAAATATCTTAAGAAGAGAGGCCTTAAAGAAGTTGAAGATGAGAATTATGTTTTTAGAGCAACTCTTCCTGAAAATAGAGGTAATCCTCTTTATTTAGATACTGTTTCTAATGCAATAATTAACCAAGTGATTAGTCCTATTATGTCTTTTCCTAGGTGTAAGGCCTCTTAAAAAAAAGTAATCTATTTTACAGTAAAAAGTTTACTGTCCTTCACATTAAATAACCCCAATCTAACTCCAGAATCAAGCCAGCCATGAGCATAATTTATTGCAGCAAAAGCACTGATATAATCTAATTTTTTTTCAAAATATTTAGAATCAGATAAATAATTAGAAACCATATCAATTATTTCTTTTGCCTGTTTTTGCTTGTTTTTTTTAATTTTCTTTTTAGCAATCCCTAGGGCTTTATTAGTTAAATTATAATATTTTGTTAGTTTTGATTTGGTTATTGTTTTCATTTTAAAATCTCCCACGAATGGGCGGAGAGAAGAGAGGCATTTGTATTTTTTTAATTATGAATTTTGATCCTATGACTTCTGAAATAATTGCTGATAAAATTAATTTACCTCTAACAACTTTGTAGATTCCTTCAGAAGCAGGTATTTTTGTTGCTTGAGCAAATCTTTGAATTATCTCTGTGACTTCTTGTTTTGTGAGAATTATTGAAGTTTTTTTCCTTCCCATGTTACCTATCACCATTATGTTTTGATCTGGCCCATTACATTCTATGCTTTTTACTTTGGGATCTTTTATTAAGGGATTTAATTTTATTAAATCAATTTCCATATTTTTTGGAATCGGTCTCAAATATTGTAATCTTGGAGGAAATCTTATTTCAGGGATTCTTAATGGGCTTGCTAGTTGAGGTTTGAGTTTTAAAATTGGGGGTTTTGGTAAAGGTTTAAATGGGGGTTGTTTTTTAGGTTTAGAAGGAATTTGTTTTTCTATTTCACTAATTCTCTTTTTTGTTAGAGCAGGTAATTTTCTCTTCTTAAATTCTATTTTCTGGACTCTTTCTTTGATTTCTCTTTTCTTTTCTTTTTGTTTTTTCCTCAATAAGCCCTCTAATTTAACAACTTCTTCTGTTGCAGAGTTGTGAATAAGTTCTCTTGCAAATTCTAAAAGAAAAAATTTTCCGAATTCTGGTGAAAATCTGTTTAATCCTGTTATGTGTGCAGGCATTTTAATCGTTAGGTACTTCTTCAGGCTCAGGCATTTCAGAAGAAATTGATTTTTGATATCCTATTAATCCTGGGCTAGCAGGTTTTTGTGGGGCTCCTGGAAATCTTTTTGGAACTTGTTTTGGATGAAAAACAGGTTCAGGTTCTTTTTCATGCATTAATGTCAATCCCTTTGCTATTGTTTTATTTTGGTCTAACATTTTATCCATTTTTTCTAGTATTTTTTTGCTGTTTTTATCTTCTTTATGTGTTTCTGGTCTTATTACATCAAAATTTTTTTCAGCTAATGCTTTTGCTGATAATTCAAATAAATCTAATAGTTTAGATGTTTTAGTAGTGAGTTGATCTATTTTTACAGATAGATTAGTCATAACTTTTTGTAGTGATACAAAATTCTGAACCAAAATTCTTTCAACCTTTACTTCACCCATGCTTTGAGTTATTTGGGGTTTATGATGTTTTTTAATCACCTTTTTTTTAGCAGTTTTCTTTTTTGTCACTCTCTTTTTTACCATGATTTATAGAAAGATTATAGATTTATAAATATTTAGAAAATGTCTAGTTCCTCGTCTTCTTCAGGATGTTCTTTTTCAGACTTTTTGTCTTTAACTTCTTCTTCAGAGCTTTCTTCTGAACTCTGCTCAGAATCTGGATTTTCTTCTAAATATTCTTGCTTTTCTTTTTCAATAGCTTCAATATCTTCTTCCAGTTCTTCACCTTTTTTTGGGACTAGACCTGATGTTTCCTCAGACTCTGAGTCAGGCTTATTTGTTATTTCTGGTCTAAGAGGTTTTGGTTCTTCAGATTTTTTTTCTGGTTGATATTGTCTGGGTTCTTTGTCTGTCCCTTTGACTAAACTTGTTTCAAGTTCTGCTACATAATCTGAAATCTCTTTTGCCGCATCTGCATTTGTACTTATACTATTGATACCTTTTTCAACTAAAAATTTAGCCATTTCTTTTTTACTACCTGCCTGACCACAAATGCTTGTTTCAACTTTATATCTTTTACAGACTCGAATTACATATTCTAATTGATATAAAATAGCAGGATGCATTTCATCATACATATCTTGAACTGCTTCATTTCCTCTATCTATTGCTAAAATATATTGGGTTAAATCATTTGTTCCAAACGAGATAAAACCTATCCCCTCTTTACATAGGTCCCCGATTATCTGAACTGCAGCAGGAGTTTCTACCATTACCCCTATTTTTACATTTTCAAATCCGATTTCTTTTAGAATTTTTTTAGTGGTTTGAACTTCTTCTACGGAAATTACTTGGGGCAATAACACCCCTATTTTTTTGCCTGCTTCTGCTACTCTTTTTAATGCATTAAGTTCTGCTTTAAATAATTCAGGATATTTTATACTATATCTAATTCCATGAAATCCTAACATTGGATTTGCTTCTTTTTCTTTTGGTGCACCCTTTAGATTACTATATTCATCACTCCTTATATCAGAACTTCTTATCCACATTTCATCAAAATATTGAGATATTTTTTTAATTCCTTTAAATATTATTTCTTCATAATCTTTGAAGTTTTTATTTTGAAGAAAAGAATGTGGATGTTGACCTGATTCTGCAATTATTCCTTCTAATCTTGTTAAACCCACACTTTTAATTTTTGTTTTGGCTGCTCGTTCTGCAGCACTAGGTAGATCAACAATGACTTTTATTTTTATTTTTGTTTGAGCAGTTACTGGTAAGACTTCTTTGAGTACAGTATCTGATGTTTTTCCTTTGTAGATCTTTCCTTTAAAACCATCCACTGTTATTATTTCACCTTCTTTTAATTTAGTGGTTGCTTCTTGAGTTCCAACCACTGCAGGAGTTCCCATTTCTCTAGATACAATTGCTGCATGAGAAGTTAATCCTCCTTGATCTGTAACTATTGCTGATGCTTTTTGCATTGCAACTACCATATCTGGATTTGTCATTTCTGTGACCAAAATATCTCCTTTAGTTATTTTGTGTATCTCTTTTAAGTCTTTGATAACCTTTATTTTTCCAGAAGCAATTCCAGGAGAAGCAGGAATTCCTTCTAAGATTATTTCTCCTGTAAGTTCTTTTGAACCCCCAGTTTCTACTCTTTTCTCAATTGTTGTGATAGGCCTTGTTTGTACAATAAAAATATCTTCTCCTTCAATAGCAAATTCTATATCTTGGGGTTTTTTGAAATGGTCTTCTAGTTTTAATGCATAGTCTGCTAGTTTTTTTATTTCGTAATCTTTTAGAACTTGTGCTTTTGATTTATCTTCTCTTAATTTTATTGTTGTTTTGTTTCCTCCTGAATCTCTTGTTATTACTATTTTTTTATCTGCTGTTTTTTTATCTAGAATTTCTAATTTTTGAGATACTTTGTATCTATCAGGAGTTATTTGTCCCGATACAATTCCTTCTCCTAATCCCCAGACTGCTTCTAGAATTACATTATCTTCTTTGTAAGTGGGATCTTTTGAAAAAATTACTCCTGATTTTTCTGAGTCTACCATTTTTTGGACAACTACAGCGAGTTTTACTTTTAGGTGATCAAATTTTTGTTTGTTTCTATAGTATGTTGCTCTTGCAGTAAATAAAGATGCAAAACATTTTTTTATGTGAATTAGTAGTTCTGTTTTTCCCTTGATGTTTACAAAAGAATCTTGTTGTCCTGCAAAACTTGCTTCTGCAAGATCTTCTGCAGTTGCACTGCTTCTAACAGCAACAAAAATAGGTTCTGAAGAGCATTTTAGGATGTCATGAGCTGTTCCTCTTTTAACATCGATTCCTTTATCATCTAAGTCTTCATATGCTTCTAGGATTTCAACTTCCATTTCTTTTGGAATTTTTGCATTTAGAATTAATTCTCTTATCTGTTTTGTATTTTCATCTAGTTGCTTTGTATTTTCATAATCAATTCCCGAAAGAAGTTCTTTTATTTTGTTACCTAATCCTACTTTTTTTATTAGATAGTCATAAGCTTGCGCTGTTACTACAAATCCTGGGGGTACAGGGATTTTTAAATTATAAATTTCTGAGAGATTTGCTCCTTTTCCACCTGCAATATTCCCAGAATCCTTGTTTAATTCAGAAAACCACTTGATAAAATCTGTTTGCCCACTCTCTTTTTGCTGCTTTTGCATGAATTATAAAATTCTGAGAACTTAATAAAGTTTTTTGTTCTTTTATGCACTAATCGCATTGACAGGGCATGCTTCGACAGCTTCTTTTATGCAAGGGGCATTTTTTCCAGCCTTTACATGGGCTTTACCATCTTTCATTTCAAAGACTTCTCCACAAGCTGCTGCACAAGCTCCACATCCAATGCATTTTTCTTTATTTACACTTACCATTTTAGAATTTATATACTAGACTTTATAAATTCTTATAAAAAACTTATCCTCTTTTTAGGTATGGGTTTTGATTTTGAGTTTAGGTTGGCTGAAGATAGAAAAGAATTCCAAAATCTAGAAAAATTTCTTTTAAGACAACCTCTTAGTTATCTTCATTATGGGGATTGGGTTTCTAGAATAAGACAAGAACTTTTTTCAGGATATAAAAATTCTATTTTGGCATTTAGTGATGATTTTTTGGTTGGAAATTTAGTATTTCAACCCCATAAAGAATTTCCGAGAATTAAGGAATTAAAAAACATGAGGGTCCATCCTAAATTGCAGGGAAGATATTTTGGAGCTTTTATGATAAAACAGGCAGAACAAGAAAATAAAAAAGATTACGATGCTATAATTTGTGATCTTCGTTCTGATAATTATTCTATTTTAAATATTCTTAGGTTTATGGGATATACTGAGTTATTGAGGGTTGCTTTATATGATTTAAATAAAGAAGATATAGTTATGGTTAAGAAATTTCAAGATACAAATGAGGGGATTTTTCTTCTAATTAAAAAGAAACTTTTGAGTTTAAATTAGAATATTTTATAAATACTTTTTCTTTTTATTTCTTATAAAATGGGGTTTATTAGAAGCAGTCTTGTGGTTATTATTCGTATTTTACTATTTGTTTGTTTTTTAGTAGGGAATATCTTTTTGACACTAGATTTA
>JAFCGC010000026.1 GCA_017608305.1 Candidatus Pacearchaeota archaeon | reverse complement strand
AATTCAAAAGAAAATTGTTGTGGGAAAACAGCCTGACACTTATATTTATCCTAATAGGGATATTTTTTTTACAATTTAATATAACTGGAAATGCTATCTCAAATTTATCTAGTAATACAACTTTTGGAATTGGGGGGATTTTATTAATTCTTGGTTTGGTCTCCGGATATTTAACATTCAAAAGAAAATAATCCTAAAACCACTTATCCAATCCTTTTTGAGTTAACTTTTCTTTAATATCTCTTAACTTATCTAATTGTTTATTGACTCTTTCTTCTGAAAAATCATGTTTATTTACTAAAATATCTTTGATTTTTTCTTCATCAACTTTACCAAATTTAATCTCTTCCTCCTTCACATCTGGCCTCTTAAATAATTCAAAAACATCTTGCCATTCAAATCTATCTTGCTCAGACAGACTCATTATTTGCTCTTCAACGCTTTCAAAAATCAAAACAGGTTGTTTATATTTTTTTACAATTTCCAAAGCTCTTTTTTGACCAATTCCTGGAAGACCTTTTGGATTATAATCTGTACCAACTAAAATGCCTAAACAAATAAGTTGATCAAGATTAATTTCTAGAGTATTCAAAACTTTCTCTAATTCAATGAGTTCTGGTTTAATTTCAATCCAACCAGAAATGGTTTTTCTTTTTCTAGCTAAAGTTAAATTTCTGATCAGTTTTGGAGCCCCAAAAAGCAGACTGTCATAATCTTGACTCACACATGCATAAACATCTCTATTTATTTTAGAAAGATAAGCAGCCTGAGCTTCTCCTTCACCTGGAGCTTGAATAACAGGGATCCCCATTGATTCTAATAATTGTTTACTTTCTTCAATCATTTCATCTTCAAGTCTAACTAATTGGCTACTGTATTTTCTCATGCCATCAAAATCTTCTTTTTGCTTAGCTTCCCCATATTTTTGTTCAGCAAGATCTCTTGTTTCTCCTCTTTTTTTATGGGTCTTATCCTTGAGTTTGGGGGGCTCACCATCAAAAACATAAACTAATTTCATTCCCTCTGAAAGTAAATTTATATTTCTATAAAAAAGTCCAGAAAGATGACTTGTAATTCTTTTTTTAAAATCCATTAAAGGAGTTCCATCTGGTTGTCTAATAGTAGTTAAGAACTGATAAAGAACATTAAAAGCATCTACACAAAATAATTTCCCTCTTAGCTCTGGCAAATCAATTTCTTTCCTAGATATTAGTTCGCGAATGTTTAATCCCATATTAATTCTAAACTTATTTTTCAAGTAATTAAAAATATATATAATTATCTACACCTATATAAGAGACCTTCATCTCTCAAAGCGCAATAATAAGCTGCTCTTAAATGGTCATTAAGTATATCTGGTTTAGCAGAAAATGTAGAAACCTTTACTCCTCCTTGGAGCACAAATCCAATTCCCAAACTACCTAACAATTTCTTCTTAGAAGAAGAATTACCATAACCTAAAAGATTTGTATTTTCAACTAGATTTATGATTTCTTTATTCTCTTTATGTTCCCTATCTGATAAATTATCCATAAATTCATCACCTAAAAACTATATATAAACCTTACCATCACTAGATTTATATAATTAAAACTACCTCTAAAATCATGAAACTAGATTTCATCCCTATAGACTATGATTATTTTGATTTTGAAGGGAAAAACTACATAAAAATCATTGGTAGAGATAGTAAAACCAAGAGAATTTGTGTTATTGATTCTTGTGATGTTTATTTATGGGCGATTTTAAAAGAAAACCTAAACCAAAACAAAATAGATAAGCTCATTCAAAAAATCTCAAAAATCAAACTCAATGTCAAAGGAAGACAAACAAAAGTTGAAAAAGTAGAACTTCATGATAAAAAATACCTTGAAAAGCCTGTAAAAGCCCTAAAAATCTTCGCAACAAACTACAAAGATCTAAGTGAAGTTGCAAATCATCTAGGTATAAAAGAAATAGAAAAAAGAAGAGGGTATGACCTAGGATATATTACTCATTATATAATTGAAAAGAAAATTAATCCCTTACAATGGTATGAAATTGAGGGCCAAATTCTTGATGGCTCTTCAGAATTTGGAAACATTGATCAAGGACTAGATGTAGAAATGTGTATTAAACTAGAAAAAGCTCAAGAAATAAAAGATAAAAAAATTTCTCCAAAAATTCTAGCATATGATCTTGAAACAGATGATCTAAAAATAGGAAAAGGAGAAATACTCATGATCTCCCTGGTTTCAAACAAATTCAAAAAAGTAATAACTTGGAAAGGAAAAGACCATGCGATTTCCTCAGAGGCAATTAGAAATCGCCGTCAAGTAATTAAAAGAAGTTCGAAAGAAACCAGCGGGTGTCTTTCATATGTTGAATATGTAGAAAATGAATCTTCACTCATTAAGAAATTTAAAGAATATGTAAAAAAAATCTCTCCTGATTTTTTAGTAGGATACTTTTCAGATGGATTTGATTTACCTTATCTTAAATCAAGAGCAGAAAAACACAAAATAAAATTAGATTTAGGAATTGATGGAAGTCAACCAAAATTTTCAAGAGGAATTAATCTATCAGGAAAAATAAACGGCATAGTTCATATTGATATTCTAAAATTTATTAGAACAGCTTATGCACAGTATATGAAATCAGAAACTCTTTCCCTTAATGAAGTTGCAAAGGAATTTTTAGGAGATACAAAAAAACCATTTAAAATAAAACACTCTTCAGAGCTTGAAAAAAAAGATTGGCAAAACTATTATGAATATAATCTCCATGATTCTGTATTAACTTATCAATTATTTGAAAAATTTTATCTAGACCTATCTGAATTTACAAAAATTGTCAAAGAACCTATTTTTGATGTTTCAAGAGCAGGATTATCAAAAATTGTTGAATCTTATATTATCCACAATCTAGAAAAATTTAATGAAATTCCTGAAAAAAGACCAACTCATGAAGAATTAGGACAGAGAAGAAGAGAAGGGCCTGTTGAAGGAGCATTTGTTCTTGAACCTCGACCAGGGTTATACGAAAATTTAGCCATGTTTGATTTTACTTCTATGCACACAAGTATAATCATCTCTATGAATATATCTAAATCAACTCTATTAGAAAAACCAGAAAAAAATTCTAATTCAATAGAAACAAAAAGAGGAAAATTTTATTTCACTAAAAAAACAGGTTTTCTTCCAGCCATGTTAAAAGAAATATTTGAAGCAAGAAAAAAAGCTAAATCAGATTATAAAAAAAATCCCAACATAATAACAAAAGCCAGGAGCAATGCTTTCAAAGTTTTATCAGCTTCTGTTCATGGATATGTTGGTTTTTTCGGAGCCCGCTATTATTCAAAAGAGTCATCAGCATCAATATTAGCTTATGTTAGAAAATTCAATAAAGAAACAATAAAAGCAATAGAAGATCAAGGCTACAAAGTTATTTATGGGGACACAGATTCCATAGCTTTTTTAACAAACAAAAAATCAGAAAGCCAAATAAAACAATTATTAAAAAAGCTAAATTCAAAACTTCCAGGAATAATGGAACTAGAGCTAGAAGGATTTTTTAAAAGAGGTCTCTGGGTCACAACAAGAGCAGGAATCACAGGAGCAAAAAAGAAATATGCTTTATTGGGAAAAGATAAAAAAATTAAAATTAGAGGGTTTGAAACAGTAAGAAGAGATTGGTGTAATTTAACAAGAAAATTACAAGATAAAATAATAAGGCAAATTTTAAATGATGGAAATCAAGAAAAAGCACTAACTTATCTCAAAGAAATTGTTAAAAAAATAAAATCAAGAAAAATCCCTAGAGAAGATTTAATCATCAAAACCCAATTAAAAAAACCCCTTTCAGAATACAAGGCCACAACCCCCCATGTAATTGCAGCAAAAAAAATGATAGAAGCTAAAATATCCACAGATGTAGGAAGTTTAATCAAATATTACATTGCAGAATCAAAACAAAAAAAAGCTCTTGTAAGAGACAGAGTAAAACTTCCAGATCAAAAAGGAGAATATGATATTGAATATTATTTGGGAAGACAAATTCTTCCAGCAGTTGAAAATATATTTCAGGTTTTCAATATAAATATTAAAGAAATCATAGAAGGCAAGAGACAAACTACTTTAGGAGATTTTTAATTATCTCTTGTGGGGATTTGTTCTTAAAAAAAGATAAAGATTTTTACTAAACAAAGTGGTTAAAGGAAGAGTGATTAAAATAGCAAAGCCCTTTATTATCTTAAGAATAAAAGATCCTACTAAATAACCAGTACTCAAGGAAGGAAGTTCACCAGAAGAAATAAATCCTCCAGAAAAAAGATTAAATATAAAGTCTGGAATAGAAAAAATTAGACTTATAACCCAAAGAATAATTCCTAAAATAAATAAATTTCCAAAAACTTTCCACCATCTTCCCTTAACAATTCTCTTACTCCTTTTCATAGATTCCCATGGACCAATATTTTCTCTTAATAAAACAAATCCTGCAAAAGCCCAATATATTGAAAAAATTATTCCAGGTATAATTAATAATAAATATAAGGGGATTAAACAAACAATGAGTAACAAAGAAAGACCAACATAGGTCCAAAAATAATGAGCCCCCCCTCTTATAGCCTGCCTAAATTTCATTTTAGTACTTTCATTTTTAAATATTGAAATATAAATAAAAGAAATAGTCATGAAAAAATAAAGAACTGCTGTAACAATAGTGCTTATTATTGCAAAAGTTATGAAAAAAGGAGAACCTACGAGAGTAATTAAGGATCCAACTGAAGAGTTCTGTAATTCTCCCAAAAAAACTAGAGAAAGAATTCCAAAAACAATTAAAGGAAGCATATAAAACCATAAAAAAATCTTAAAAAACACCCCAAAATTAGATTTATATTCCTTCCAAGACTTTCCAAATAACTCTCCAAACTCCATATACCAAAGTAGATAAGATTATTTATAAAGATTGTTAAATTATAAAAAATCTTTTAACCAAAGTACTATTTGGATAAATCCACCAACAACCATTATGTGCAACATTTTCTAAAAACCTCCATTAAAAAAATCCTTTAACAAAAGTACCAACTGAATTAAACTATCTTCGCCCCACATTTTAACCTCCTTCTCTTTCCATATTATATTCAAGAATCAATAATTTATAAACCTAACTTTATATTAATTAAAATGGAGCCAAAACCACTGTTTATTGAAAGAATGAAAAAACTTCTTGGAAATGATTTTAATAATTATGAAAAGATTTTAAAAATTCTTCCTGTAAGATCTATTCGCTGTAATACCCTGAAAATTTCCCCAGAAAAATTAAAAACAAAACTCCAAAGTAAAGGCTGGACAATAAAACAACTTTGGAAAGATTATCCAGAAATAATGATTGTAGAGGGAAAATTTGATAATAGCAAAATTGATGAAAAATATGTTAATAAAAAAGGTTCAGAAGGCAAGATGGATGATAAGTATAAAGACCAAGTTAAAAATTCCATTAATAACTCCTCTGAGGGTGGCGGTCGGGGAGGAGGTGGAATAAAACTCGTTGATCTTGAGCCAGGAGAACTAGGAAGAGCTCTTGAACATTTGCTTGGTTATTATTATATACAAGAACTTTCAAGCATGCTCCCAATAATTGCTTTAAACCCTAAACAAAATGAAATAATTTTAGATTTGTGTTCTGCACCAGGAAGCAAAACAAGTCAATTAGCAGCAAAAATGAAAAATACTGGAACAATAATTGCAAATGAAATAAGTTTAGGAAGAATAAAGATTCTTGCGTCAAATCTTGAAAGATGTGGAGTCACAAACACAATAATAACAAGAAAAGAAGGAGCAGTTTTATGTAAAAGATTAAAAAATAGAAGGTTTGAATTTGACAAAATCTTGATAGATGCACCTTGCTCAGGAGAAGGAACTCTAAGATCAACTCCAAAAACATATTTAATGTGGAATATAAAAACAATCAAGAACCTTCCAAAAATACAAATAAATTTATTGAGATCTGCTTTAGAAATATTAAAACCAAAAGGGGAAATTATCTATAGCACATGCACTCATGCTCCTGAAGAAAATGAAGCAGTGATTTCAAAACTTTTAAACGAATTCAAGGATATTAAAATAGAAACAATTAAGCTTCCAATAAAATTTCGCGAAGGAATAACTAAGTGGGAAAACAAACAATTCAACCAAGAAGTAAAAAAATGTGCAAGAATTTACCCCCAAGACAATAATACCGAGGGATTCTTCATTGCAAAAATAAGAAAATTAAAATGAAAATAAATAAACCAATTACCAATGAAGGGTGCCGAGTAAAGGGATTCTTCATTGCAAAAATAAGAAAAATAAAATGAAATATCATAGGATCTTAATAATAGGTGCCATAGGGTCCGGAAAAACAACTTTAGCCAACAAAATATCAAAAATACTGAAAATAAAA
>JAFCGC010000025.1:6672-9499 GCA_017608305.1 Candidatus Pacearchaeota archaeon | reverse complement strand
TAATGGCAGACATCGGAGTTGTTATGAGAAGTGTATTAAATATTATTTATGACTTAAAAGAATTCAGAATCAGACTAGATCATTATAATAGTTTAAAATCTAAAAATAAAAACGATAAAGAAGGAGCCATAATGAGCCTAAAACAAATCTGGATGGACAAAGTTGACATCACTAAACAAAATTCATCTCTCAAGGCAATGGCCATGCAAGCAGGATTTCAAACTTTACTAGATGCTTTTTTAATGGTAAAAGATCCAGAAGCTGTACAAAAACTTGATCTAAATGATAGGGTAAAAAGAATTTTAGGACCAAGAATAAAAGAATTTAATATTTGGGTTCTAGAATCTGAAAATGAATTAAGAAAAAGATATAATCTTGAAAGAACTTATTTAAAAAGCCAGGTTAATAATTTAAAACTTTATTCAAGATGGGCAAAACCATATCTAAAAGCAGCTCAACAACTTGAACCAGGAGAAACTGGAAAAAGACCTGAATTAGTAAAAGTATTCAATACGCTTTTACTCGAATTAACCCTCCTAGGCAAATCAAAATTAAAGATAAAAGATTTAGCACTCGCAGGAGATTTACCAAATGACTTTACAAATGAAAAATTTCTAAAGACTCTTAAAAGAGATTATTATAGTTGTATTTTAGTAGATTTTACATTTAGATCAATTCCTGGAAAGGTCCAGGGAACTCAACACTATACTTTTGGAGGAAGAGCAGAAATAACTTTTAGAGCATATGCATTAAACAAAGAAGAATTAGATAAAATAGATGAAGAACTCAAAGAATCTGATCTTGGCGATGTTTTAAAATTAATAGAAGGCACAACAACAGAGAGTCTTGATCAGTTGCAAGAAGAAATTAATTTCTTTTTAGAAGAAAAAGAACAATCTGAGAAAATGAAAGAAGTAAAAGATACTTCAAATCCTTTTTTAGCTCTAGTAGGTCACTATGATAAACAACCTAAATCAGAATCCAAATCTGAAAAAAACAAATCCGAGAAAACTCAACCAATAAAAAAAGATGATTTTATAGAAGCTCAACATTTAAGGCGTGTCGCTTCAAACACTGCAAAAAAAACCGCTTTTGATTTATTTGATATTTATAAAAAGGCTCATGGAATGGTCAGTTATACATAATTCTTTTTTATGAACCTTCTTGGAGGAAACAAAAAAGGTTCCTTTGGTTCCTGGATGCATAGAAACCCGGTGGAGGTTTCTATTTTAGAAGATTTTATATATTTCTTTGAGTCTATTAAATCATGCCAAAAGACAAAGAAGACCAATCAAATGCAGAAGAATCTTCTGAGGAAAGTAATTTAGAAGAAATTGCAGAAGAAGAGACATTAACTGAAATAGCAGAAGAAATAAAAGACCAAGAACCAGACAACATAATTGAATCTGATCAATTTCAAGAATTTATGCAAACTCCTGTTAGAAGTTATAGTCCTGTATTGGAAAAAATAGCAGAGGCTTCAGAACCTATTGTTTTAGAACAAGAAACTGTACCTGAAGAAGAGAATCAAGGAAAGCCGTTAGATTATACAAGCTCAGTAAATTATGAAACAAGTGCTGAAAATCAAGAATTCAAATATGAATCAAATATAGAACCTCCTGTATTAAAACCAAGAGAAACTCACCAATTACAAAGAGCAGAATTAATTGACCCTATGGCAGGAAGGAGAATTAATCTACAAAATGATATGGAGCCTCAAATGGCACAGATACAAGAAATAGAAAGGAGAATCCTCACTCCAATCGACGAAGACAGAAAAAAATACAAAGAGTTCAAATTTAGATAACTTAATAAATAATTCTTTCTATATAAAATTGTTAAAAAGGTGTTTAAATGGAAAAATCAAACTATAGTATCAATGAAATTTATCAGGGAGGATATTCCTCTTTAAGTCCTAGTTATGGCGATGTTTTTACAGGGTATAGGGTTAGTGCAGAAAATATAGGCATGTCAAGTGATGCAAGAACTGCAAATGTTCTCAAAGAAATCTCTAAAAATCTTTCAGCTGGAGCTAAATCAGTAGAACTAACTCAAGTTTCTCCAGAAGTTTTTGATGCAGTACCTAAGCAGCAATTAAAAGAATTACATAGATTAAGCAAATTAACAGGAGTTGATATTTCTGTTCATGCGCCTGTGCTAGAACCTTCAGGATTTGATCAACAAGGACACTTTACTGAATCAACTAGAAAAGCAACTGAAAGACAGATGACACAAGCTGTTGAAAGAAGCCACGAGATAAATCCAAAAGGAAATATTCCTGTGACCTTCCATTCTTCAGCAATTATTCCAGGAGAAATAAAACAAAAAGGAGAAGAACAACCACAAGATGTTTTTGTTATTAATTCGGATACAGGTTCAATTAATAGAATTCCTCTAAAAGACAGAGAATTTCCTGGAGAAGGTAAGACAAATGTTAAAAAAGAAATTCAAAAAATAAATGAAGAAAGTTGGGGCCAGACCATTAAAACTTTATCTCATTATGCAGACATGGGTGAAGAAGCTGTTAGTCGTTATAAAGATTTAAAAGAAATGGCAGAAGCAGAAAAAATAGCAGGAAAAGATTTAGTAGAGGCAGAAAAAAGAGCTATTTCTTCTTTTAATATGGGAACAAATTATATAAATGATTCTTATAGGCAACTCAAAGAACTTTTTGAAACAGCAAATAAATATGGATCAGAAAGTGATAAAAAAATATTACAAAAATTCAAAGAAGAAATTGAACCTAAAGCATTAGAAATACAAAAAAATCCAGGAAATACTGTTCAAAATGTGCAAAAAATGAAAGACATTATTGAACAAGGCGTTG
>JAFCGC010000025.1:0-6666 GCA_017608305.1 Candidatus Pacearchaeota archaeon | reverse complement strand
GAAGCTTTTAATAAAATGAAAACTCATCCTCAAATATATAAACCTTTAAATGAATTTGCAAAAGAAAAAGCAGTTGAAACTTTTGCAAGTGTTGCTCTTAATTCTTATGATAAATTCAAAGATAAAACTCCAATAATAAGCATTGAAAATCCCCCTGCAGGAGGAGCATTTAGCACAGGAGAAGAGCTTAGAGAACTTAGAAAATACTAGGAGTCACTTGGGATGTGGGCCATATAAATATGATTAGAAAATATGGCTATGGAGATAAAGATATTATTGAAGAATCAAAAAAAGTTAGTCCAATGGTTAAACATGTTCATCTATCAGATAATTTTGGATTTGAACATACAGAATTACCAATGGGGATGGGAAATGTTCCTATAAAAGAAATTTTAGAAAATCTTGATAAAGAAGGATATAAAGGAAAAAAAGTCATAGAAGCATTAAGTTGGTGGCAACATTTTTCAGAGCAAGGTGCAACCCCCCCTTTACAACCAACTCTAGAAGCACTTGGATCTTCAACAGGAGTCGGGAGTTATTGGAATCAGGCTCCAGGATTTCAGCAAGGGTATTTTTCAGGATACGGACAAATGTTACCTTCAATAAATTATGAAGTCTTTGGTGCAGGATTTTCACAACTTCCAACAGAATTAGGAGGTCAAAGACCTGGAGGAGGAAGCAGAATGACTGGAAAGCCCATGGAATAACTACTATAATTCAGTAAATTTAAAAAGTAATTATCCCTAATAAAATTATAAAAGATGGTGAAAAAGAAATTACAAAAAAAGAAGAAAATATCTAAAAAAATTGATAAAAAAGATCTTCCTACCCTTAGACTCAAAACAGATACAGCAATAGCAATGGATTTTGCTGCTAAGGTATATAGAAAATTTGATAAAATTGTTAAGGCGGTTGTCCTTATTGGTTCAATAACAAAAAAAGACGCAACTTCTGGTTCTGATATTGATCTTATCATAATCATAGATGACACTTCAATAAAATGGGATCAAGAGTTAATTGCATGGTATAGGGAAGAACTTGAAAAATTATTAAGAATAAATCCCTATAAAAAAAGCCTGCATATTAACACAATCAAACTAAGTACTTGGTGGGAAGATTTAATGAGGGGAGATCCTGTTGTAATTAATATTTTAAGATATGGGGAATCAATGATTGATCTTGCAGGATTTTTTGAACCTTTAAAATTTCTATTAATAAAAGGTAAAATAAAATCAACTCCAGAAGCAATTTATAGTTGTTTACAAAGGGCCCCAGCACATTTAAATCGAAGCAAAATTGCAGAATTAAATTGTATTGAAGGACTTTATTGGGCAATGGTTGATGCTTCTCATGCAGCATTAATTGCAGCAAATATTTCACCAGCTTCACCAGAACATATCCCTGTTGATTTAAAAGAACATTTTGTTAGTTCTGGAAAATTAAAAATGAAATATGTTCTTGAATTTAGAGATTTACTAATACTCCATAAGAAAATAGCTCATGGAAAAGTCAAAGATCTAAAAGGAGTTGAAATAGATGAATGGCAAGAAAAAACAGAAGAATTCATAAATGTAATGGCTAATCTTGTTAAAGATTTAATCGAGAAATAATTAAATTTTACCTACTTGTTCTTTCAAAAGTTCTTCATGAGTTTTTTTAACAGCATTTGGTCTTAATGCTTCAAACTTAATATTTTCTAAAATTGCTATATTTGGATTTATATGCTTATATTTGTCTTTGGTTTGTTTAGCCCATTCTATCTCATTATCAGGGTACTTGTAATCATCTTTTCCATCAAGAATATGTTTAGCTTTTTTTAATTCTTTATTAATACCTTCTAAAGTTTTGTCAGAGAATTTATTAAATTCTTTTTTTAATTTATCAGCTTCAGTTTTATCCAAATAATTATCAATTGTCTTAGAATAACCTGTTGATAATTCTCCAACAGTTAATTTTTCTAATATTTTAGAGTATTTATCAGCATATGTTTGAATTATCTGTTCATGTCCTCCAAGTCCAAGTGCTATTTCAGTTGCACGTTGCGCATCATCATCAAGAGAATTTTTTAATTTTTTAAGTGCTCCTGGCACATACATTTGATCTACTTCTGATCTAGCAAAACGACTAGCTAAAACCGCGTGCTCATATCGTGTTAAATCTTCTAATCCCATTTTTCTTATTATTTCTGAGGGGTTATAGTTTATAAATCTTTCTATATTGTTATCATTGAGTAGTTACATCAGTTTAATCAACCATCAAGCTTTTCTTTTTTCATGAGCTTCTTTAACTATTTCTAATTGTTCTGGCCCATCAAACCATCTTATAATTGTTTTGATTCTTGATTCAGCATCAATTATCCTTTCTTTAATCATTTGTTCAATTGCAGATGCAAGAATTTCTCTTTCAGGAACTGCAACACCTATACTCTCTTCAGAGGAATATGGTTCGTAATCAGTATAATTTCCATTTCTTTCTACAACCACTTTTCCAATCCTTCCTGTAGCAGGACCTACTAGTATCTTTACAATATCTCCTGGTCTGTAATATGTATTAACTGGGTTTTCGACCCTTTGTTTTGGAGTTGGATAAATATCTTTAAATATACCATATATTTCAAATACCATTAAAAAAGAGGATATTATTAGTTTAAAAATCTTTCTTATTAGAAATATCTTCATAGATGGTTTTCACTTTACCAGGTAATTTTGACTTAATTTGTTTGAATATTTTCCTCACAAACTGCACTGCCTTGGGGTTTTGCACAGTCACAAAAAATATTCTACTTCCTTTTTTCAAAATAGCTGCTTTTCCCATAGATTTCCCATAAGCCAATTGCATTCCTGTCTGCATTCTATCTGCTCCAGCCCCTGTAAGCATTTTATTTTCTCTTTGAATATGGTGTGGAAAAGGAATAACCTTAAACATATATTGACCTGAAAACTCTTTATCTAATTTTTTATTAATATATTGTCTACATGCTTCAAGTGCATTATGCCTTAACTGCACTTTTTCTTCAGAAACAAGAGTCAAACAGTGAGGTAATTTTCCCTTATTAAAGAGATGTTCTTTACCCATTGTAAATTTAACAATTTTTTGTGGTGGAACAGTCTTAATAAAAGATTTTTGTCTTTTTTTACTCACACGTGTATAAGGAACAACTCTTTTCTTTGAATATGATGTTGCTTTTCGTAATGATGCCATTTTATTGTGTTAATTTTTCAGTACCTAAGATTCTTTTAAACAAATCAACCTTTTTGTTATTTTTTTCTTTTGCTTCTGGAGAAGAATAATGAAAAATAATTTTTTGTCTTTCTTCATCTAAAACCACCATATTATCTGTTCCTTTTTCCAAATTATTTATTTTTGTTTCTGAACTGGCCCTATAAATGCCTTTCTCTGTAGGTATTAAATTACCATATCCTACTCTACCCAATATAAGTCCTATTTTTTTTAAATAATTATTTCTTTTTCTAAACGTAACAACATCTTTATATTGACTCATTTTATTATTATCTCTAATTTATTTGAATTACTTAAAATAATCATTCCTTTTCTATTTAGAGGAATAGGTACATACTTATTTAAATTGTCAAGTGTTTTTAATTTAAACTGAAATCCTGGGCTTATACCCTGATTATTTAAAACATAATCACTTTCAATCCCTATTGATTGCGCATTAGGATTATGTAAATTATAATAAAGAGTTCCTTTTAATTTTTTGGTTACTCCATTTTGCCTCATTACTAACCTCTTAACCCCTAAAAAATTTCTTAATCTATGAGATCTTCTTCTAGCTTGATTATATTTTGAAGTCATTTTTATACCTGATATATCTTATACCTATTTAATTTAAGACCTCTTTGTTCAAAATCTCTTTTTACTGACCAAATCTCTTCAGCTTTTATTACACCCAAATAAACTAGTACTTCTGCTATACCTTGATTATTATCTGCACAAGCAACAACCCTTACTTCCTTGTCTAAAAGAATTCTTTCATCTTCTTCTGTTATTGTTGCTCTTCCTTGATTATCAAAAACCATTGTATTGCTTTTTAAAATTGCTTCTGTCATTTTATTTCCACTTTTGTTGTAACTGCTTGGCCAGGTAATCCTTTTTCAAAAATAACTCTTACAACTCCTTTATTTCCATGAGCAGATGAAACCTTGCCCTTGATTATTTTGCCAGCAGGTGATTTCCATTCAACTTCTTTACCAACAAATTTTGAAGCTGATTCTCTATCTTTACTCTCATCTATCTCTATTAGAAAATGTCTTTCTTTAATAGTGTGTCTTCCTCGCCTAAATTGAATAACTCTTCCAGTTGTCATGGAAATTATTAAGAAAAATGGTTTATAAATTTACTCCTTCTTGTTATTATTTTTATTAACAAGTTCACATCTTTGATTATACTCAATAAGGTCATTAATTAAAATAGAGGCATTTTTTCTAGCTTCATTCACAAGGTGGGAATTTAATTTTCCTTTTTTAAATTCTGTTTTTGCCTTTACAATATCATTTAAAATTCTTAGATTTTGAGGAGGAAATTGTCTTGTTTTAATAAATTTTTTATCAAATTCTGCAATTATTTCTTTTTGTGATTTTGCCTTAACAAGACCCTTTAATAACTCAAAAACATCTTTATGGATTTGTTCAATTGTTTTTTCTTGAGCTCTTTTTTCAATTTGTTCTCTTAATTCTTGTAAACGTTTAAGATAAAGCTCCATATTTTTCAAAAGTCTATCAATTTCTTTTCCTGAAACTTCTTTAACCTTGCCATGCTCATATCCTTTGTAATATTTGATCATGATTTCTTCTAAAATATCATAATATTTTTTCTCAAGCATTTTTTCTTTATCGACAAAAATTCTTTTCATTTCCTTAACTGTTTCTTTAACATTTGTAGGAGGCAATCCATACAACATCAATAAAGCCTGACTAGGTGTACTAACTCCATAAAAAATATCTTGAATAACAACATCTAACAAAACCCTCTTTGCTCTCTTTATTGTTTGATCTCCCATAGACATAAACATATCAATTGCTTCTGGAGAAGGTTTTAATTTACCCATTCTCAATAAGGCTTTCCAAGGCATGAAAGTGTGTCTATCATAAAGTGGAACTCCATCCCTAATAAAAGTAAAAATAACAGGGTGAGCATCTTTAACACTTTCCCAAAAATCAGTTAATAAATAAATTTGAGGAGATAATTTGTTTTTAACTCCTGCTAAATCTTCTGCTTGACCTATATATTGATAAATTATTGACCTTAATCTTTCTTTAAGTTCTAATCTTGGCATTCTTTTAACATCTGTATCATTAATAATCACAAAAACGTCAACATCTGAAGTCTTAACTGCGTCGCCTCTTACTAAGCTTCCACCAACAACATAGCTCACAACATATTTTTCAAATTTTTGCAATACTAAAGACTTATGAATTTCTGCAACTCTTAAAGCACCTAAAAATCCTTTATCATATAAAGGAAAAGACATTGCAATTGCCCCAGACAACTCAAATTTTGAATCTAAAGCAACTTCCCAAATATCTACAGGAGTTTTAATTTGCAACCATATTTTTTGTTTTAAGGTTTTTTGGACAACTTCAACTTGCTTAATAATTTCTTTTTTCATTTCTGGAATTTTCTTAATTTTTTCTTCAGGAACCACAACATAAAGATGAAGATATTTTTCTGTTTCTTTAGGAACCTCTTCCTCTTCAACAAAAAAGTTAATTGATTGTGGGGGTAAAATACTCAGTGATTGAATAAAACTATATTTTTTAACAATGAAATTCTTAATTTTTTCAAGTTCTTTTTTAGTTTTATCCATCTCTTTTTGCATTTTTTCTGGGTTTTCAGGAACTCCAGGTTTTTTCTCAGAATATTTATGATCAATTTCCATTCCAGGAATTGTTTGTTCTTCTTGTTTCTTATTAGATTTGTTATCTTTGGCCATAGTGAAAAAACAGAATAAGGGCTTTTAAATGTTTTCTTTAAGAAAAATCTGCATATTCTTTATCAAATGATTTTGTGTTTTTTAATTTTTTTCTTAATAATGTTGTTCCTCTATGAATTCTCCACCAAGCAGTAGGCTCAGGAATAACAAAAATTTCAGATATTTGTTTTACATTTAAACCTTCTATAAAACGTAAATCAAGAATATAATCATAAGGTGAAGGAAGAGCATTTATTGCTTTTTCTACGCTTTGAAATAATTCTTTTCTTAAAAGATTCTCATAAGGATTTAAAGGATTTTTTATTTCCACAACAGTAGATTTTGCTGAAAACTCATCCAAAAAAGAATGCTCTATAATTGGCTTTTTTTGCCTTAAATAATCTACTGCTTTATTATGAACAATTCTATAGATCCAAGAAAAAAAAGTTTTTCCTTCTTGATATTTATGGAGATTATTTTTTAATTTTATAAAAGAATCTTGAACAACTTCTTCTGCTTTATGAGAATCTCCAACAATTCTATATGCCTGAGCTTCCAGTGTTCTTTTATATCTTTTATTGAGTATGTCAATAACTTTATTTGTATAACCATTATTCCTTGCTAGTAAACATAAATCTGCGTCTGTTTTATTTTCAAGATCCATATAAATCTCGAATTTTTAAAGTTTGAAAACATTTTCATCAAACCAATTATTTACTTCTTTAATAATCTTA
>JAFCGC010000002.1 GCA_017608305.1 Candidatus Pacearchaeota archaeon | reverse complement strand
TAGGACTTTCAAAGAGGTTAGTATCTAACCTAACCTCTATAATATTCTAAGAACTAAAAATATAACGCAATTCATCTGTCAGTTAAAACAAACAGATTTCTTGCTAGCATTTAAATAATTTTTCAAATAAATCTATTGTTTTATCATCAAGTGTCATTTCAAATAAGAAAAATTTACTTTAATTTCTTAAAATCACTTTCAACTTTATCAAGATCTTTTGTAATGGCATTAATAGCATCATTAACTGCTTTTTTTGCTGTTTTTTCTTTAGTCTTAACTTTAAGCACAGGCATTTCAGTGGGGTGGTCTCTTTTCCAAGCAGCAAAAACCACACTAGAATCTTTATTAAGATATACTTTCAGAATCTCCACAATTGTTAAACTTCCTACTCCAATTTCAATTTCTTCTTTTGAGTTTTGTAAAACATTAATTTCCATAATAAGAATTCTTTAACATGATTTATAAACCTTACTTTTTCCAAATTAAATCATCAAACTCTTCATCAGACAACCGGTCCTCTTCTTCATCTTCAATCTCTAATTCTTCTTCAGGAACAGGCACTTCTTCAGACTTATCAAACAACCCCCCATTTTTCTCTTCTTTTATTTTCTTAAGATCAGAAATTGTAATGGTCTTGGTGGCCATAGGATCAAAGCTAAGATCTTTTTCTTTATCTTCTAGCTGAGGAATAGCTTCAGCTTTTCTGATTTTAATTCCTAAAAAAGCTTCTAATTTATTAATTAATTTATAATCATCTTCAGGAAGGATTCCCTGTTCAGCCATCTTAACAGCTGATACTGCCTCTGCAATTTCTCTTGCAAGTTGTTCTCTTGTAAGTTTTTTACTTCTCCTAGCCCTCATAATAACCCAATGAAAATTATGAATTAAATCTTCTCGGGGCTCTATTTTTTCTTTAACCTCTCTCTCAAAATTCTTATCTACAAGGTCCCTTAAACTCACATCTTGTTGGGGTAAACCTCCATTATTTACAACATAGTTTTTAGGATCAAATCCAGACATCTTAGATAGTCGCTCATAAACACTTTTACTTTGTGCTTTAGCTTCAGATTCTTTAAGCTGCAAAGTTGTTGGTTTATTAATTACAGGCATATCTTCTAACTGAGAACATTCTTTACAGATTTTCACAATTCCTTTTTCAGAAATAGCATCAAATAAACGAACTTTTTCTTCTGAAATTCCACACTTAAAACACTCCTCCACCATAAAACCATACAGATTTATCTATTTTTTAATATTTGTATTGTTCAAAATATTAGTTTAATAATACTTCTCTAACTCCTACTAAAGAATCAATTGTCTCAAATTTATATTTTTCATTTATAAAAACAACAGGATAATTATCTAATCCATAATAATCCCCCAAAACATCTAAAGACTCTACACCTGTATCAACAGCAATAGGAATTAAAACAACTTTGTCTCCATATTCTTCCTTAAGATCAAGCAAAAGGCTACTCATTGTACCTTGAGTCGCTTTAGTGGTTAAAGAAGGATTGTCATATTGATAAAGATAAATAACTGTATTAATTTTTTTCTCGCAACTATTCTCATGATCAATTATCTTTTTCCAAAGCAAAGTTCTCAATAAATCATATCTCCTATGTAGAGAAATTAATTCTGCGGTAATTTTATTAGAATTATCATATTTTTCTAATTTTCTAGCCTGCCAATAAATATTATCAGCAAAAACAAGGCTCCTATCATCAATTTGATCACAATCCATATTAAATCCATAAACAATATCAGAAGCCAGTTCCATATCAAAAATATCTGTCTCAATATTAAAATAAAAATCCTGTAATTGTTCTACTCTTGATTTTTCAAAATAAATACCAATTAAAATGCCCAACCAAAAAACAAGCAAAGCTATTAAGAGTGCCTGCCAAAATACATGTTTATTCTTATTTGTCATTTTTATTTTTCTCATTCTGGTTTGGGAACCTTTAGGCGTTTTTCTAAAACGTCTTTAACGGAATTTCTAATTCCAGTTTCTAAAAGGTTCATTTACCATGCAAAATCTTTTTTATAATATCTATATAGTGTTCCATACCAAATTATTGGGTAAAATGCAAGGAACACCAACATATAAAAAGCAAGGTTCAAAAACCTTCCTAAGGTAAGCTTATCATAAAATTTTGTTTTAGTTAAAACATATCTATAATAAATTGAAGAAGTAAAAAACAAAACAATAAAATAAAAAATCATCACAGAAGGGATTAAATTAAGATCTTGTGTATGAAAAAGAGAAATATCAGATGCAATAGAATATCCTATTGTTAGAATTCTAGCTGCAATAGATTTTCCAACAATGTAACTAGAAAATGCAAAACCCGCAATACTCAAAACAATACTCAACAAAACAAAAGGCATGACAAATCTTCCAAACATACCTTTTCTCAAAAATTTCTTTTTATATTTCTTTAAAGCCTGAATACCTCCAATACCCCATCTAACTCTCTGCCTAAACCATTTTTTAAAACTAGTTGGAACAACAGTAGAAACACGAGCATCTAAACACATTCCAGTCTTATAACCATGCGCAAGCAAATTCCAAGTAATATCAATATCTTCTGTAATAGATTTAGGATCAAAACCCCCTACTCCTAAAACAAATTTTTTCCTATAAAGACTCAAAGGACCATTAGTCACATAAACACTATCAATAAAATCCAAGAGTTTTCTATTCCACCCCATAATCATATATTCTAAGGCCTGAACCTTACCATACAAATTTCCCTCTTTATTTCTAACACTAACAAAAGAAGTAACTGCCGCCATTAAAGGATTGTCAAAATAACCTGTGAGTTTTTTCAAAGATTCTTTAGAAGGAAAACTATCAGCATCAGTAACAGCAACTAACTCTCCTTTTGCAATTTTAATTGCTTGATTAATAGAATCAGCTTTTCCTGTATTTTTTTTATCTAATAATTTTAAATTCTTATATTTCTTTAATAAATCCTTGATTATTTTTTTTGTATTATCAACACTTCCATCATTTACTGCAATCACTTGTAATTTATTTTTAGGATAATTTGAAGCAAAAACATTTTCAATTGTTTCCTTAATACTATCTTCTTCATTATAAGCTGGAACAATCACAGTCACACTATAAATCGAATTAGGTTTAGGATATGCAAAAAGTCTTTTCCTATTTCGAGTTGTCAAAATAATAAAAAAAGAAACCATATATATTGAAATAAACATTAAAGACAAATATACTGCGGTAACAAATTCCACCATCTTATCTCCTATTTTAAAGATTAATCTGAGAAAAAAAGCTTATATTTAAGCATTTAGGAGATAATTTCTCTACATCCGGAAACTGAATCAACACGAATACCTACTTTCTCTGCACATTTCAGAATTTCTTTAAAAGAATCAATAGAAGTATCCCAAACTCCAGGAGAATCAGAAATATCGTGAAAAACCAATATTACCCAAGATTTTTTTTCTTTAGCTTCATCCATGTACTTACAAATAGAATCAACATCACTAGTTTTGTTTATTCCAACTGTATTAAGTAAAAACCCAACTGGCCTCTGATTATAAATAATTCTCCCAGTTAAATAATATTTTTTTGCTATATTGATTACTTTATCATTATAATTTCCATAAGGAAATGCTACAGAACTAACAATAACACCATAATTGTCTTCTAAAATTTGTTTTGATTTCTTAAATTCTTCTTCAATTTCTTTCTCAGTTAATTGAGTCAAAAAAGGATGAGTTACAGTATGACTTCCAATTTCAAAACCAGAATTTGCAAGATCTTGGATTTGAGAAGAAGACATTAATTCTCTACCAAGAGGGTCTTTTTCTAAATCTACAACAATAAAAAATGTTGCCCCAAAATTCTTTTCTTTAAGCAAAGGATAAACAATTTCATAATGGGAATTTAACCCATCATCAAAAGTTAAAGATAAAACAAGCTTCTTCATTCTTAGGAAAAGACAAAACAGGAATTAAAAATAAAAAAAGCAAGATCAAAAAAACTAATAAAAACCCCCAATTATTTTTCCTCATTTAAATTCATAGAAAAAAGAATTAAAAAAACTTTCTAATTCTCTTTAAAAGGATTATTGGACTCTTGTACATTAAAATAGTCATAAAACTCATCACTAAGGCTCAACTCAGAAGTATGGCCCATTTTTTTCTTCTTTATTAGTCCTAAATCAACAAATTTTTTAATATGGTCATAAGCTTTAGTCCCTCTTATTTTAATAATAACAGATTGTTTTATAGGGTGTTTAAATGCAATTATTGCTAGAGTTTCTTGCTCTCCTTTTGAAAACTCAGCATTACCTGTAGCCAATTTATTGATAATGTCTGAATATTCGGGCCTAACATCCATTTTCCACATGCCAGATTTTTCAATAATTTGCAATGCAGAATCTTCTTTATCATATTTTTCTTTTAATTTTTCCAAAACCTCTTGAATAACAATAGGATTTAAGTCAGAAAGAGCAACAAAATCTTGCATATTCAAAAATCTTCCAGAAACAAAAAATATGGCCTCTAACTTTTTCATGTTTTCTTTAATTTTACCTTCATCAATTTCATTAGCAGTTTTGCTTGTCATCTCTGGCATCTTAAACCATAAACCTCAATAAAGCACCAATTCCAGAGAGTTTTTTAAATTGATCTCCTTCTGTAGTTTCTGTAGAAATAATTTCGATATTTGCTCCTGTATCTTTTGCAAGTTTTGTTAATTCTTTTGCAAGTTTTTTATCTGTTTCTTTAGATAAGAAAAGAGTTTCAACAGCACCATATTGTAAAGCTGTTCTTAAATTTGTCTCTTCATAAACCGCTTTTCCAGGATTTTCACCCAAAGTCTCAAAAAACTTTTCTAAAACTTTTTTCTCATGAATAATTTCTTGTGAAGCTAAAATATCTTGAGACTTTTCAACAAGATCCCTTAATCCAGACTCGCTTGTATCTCCTAAATCAATTCTCCCTAAAACTTTTTCTTTTAGTTTTGTAGCTAGATAATCATTATCTAAAAACTCATCTTTTGTAGGAATAGGCCCTCCAACCAAAATTCCCTTAAGTTTTTTATTTTCAAAAAAACTTTTTTTCATTTCTTCTGCAATTCTCTTGTAAAAATCTTTAGTTAATCCCTCTGTGATTCTATGAAATCTTTGAGAGGATTGACCACCCGCCCTCACCTTACTCGGAATACCCGAAGTCATTTTATGCAAGAGTTCAATTCTTTTTCCCTCTAATAACCCAATAGTTGCTTCTTTTCTATCCATAACCAATAAAGCAAAAATCTCATCAACTTCAAGCATTTCTCTTAAAGCGTCTAAAACAAATTCTTTATCACACCTATAAATTCTAATTTTCAAAGGCATTGGAGGTTCAATAGGCCATAATTGTAAATCTTGCTGACCTTCTGTTTTAGAAACATTTCCAGCAAAAAGAGCCAGCCCATTTTTAGGTGTTTTTTTCAAGGTCTTTAAATGCCGAATAATCTTTTCAAGAGCATCAATAACATTTTTCCTTGTAGCAGTAGACTTAATGTTCTTAGCAGTACTCTTTTCTGCCTCTAACTGCTTTTGCACACTATTCACATCATAACCTTCTGAAATATAAACAGTTATCAGCTCTGTATGTCTGCCCTTATAATTTTCAAGTTCTTCAATAAGCTCTTCTAGTTCATCTTTTGTGATCATTTTATATTATGAGTATCTACTAAATCCTTTTTAATTTTTGCTAGAGGTTTAGGAATTTTAATTCCAGAAATTTCATCTTTAAGTGTTTTTCCAGCTTGTTTTTTCTTTTTCCAAACAAAACTATTAAATCTGATTAATTCCTCAAAGATTTTTTTATCATCTTTATTTTCCTTGATTTTTATTTTTCCAGGCCAATTAGAAACATGAATAGATTTAAATTTTTCATTTTTTCTAAAATGTTCTTGATAAATTTCTTCTGTAATAAAAGGAATTATGGGAGACATTAATTTCAATAAGACCAATAAAGAATTATATAAAGTAAAAAAAGCAGATTCTTTTTCTTGTTTAGTCCCATTATAAACTCTTTTTTTAATAAGCTCTAAGTAATTAGCGCAAAAACAATTCCAAAAGAAATTCCCTGCTTCTAATTTCACTTTACTATATTCATACTCTTTAAAACTTTTAGTACATATATCAACCAAACCATTTAATCTGGATAAAAATAATCTATCTGTTTCAATTAATTTAAGCTTTTTTGGTTTATAATCAACTAAATTCATAAAAACAAATCTAGAAGCGTTAAACAACTTATTGATAAATCTTTTACCGGCAACTAAATCTTGTTCTTGGTAATTAACATCACTTCCTAAACTAGCTCCTGCAGCCCAAAATCTCAAAGCATCTGCCCCATATTCTTGTAAAAGTTTTTTAGGATCAATACCTGTTCCTTTAGACTTTGACATTTTTTGTCCTTCTAATTTAGTATAGCCCGAAATCATTATATTATTCCAAGGTAATTTTTTCTCATGTAAATAACTCCTTACAATTGTGTAGAAAGCCCAAGTCCTAATAATATCATGAGCCTGAGGCCTTAAAGAAAAAGGAACACCAAACCTCGTATTAATTAATGAACTAGATATTTGAGGAGTTAAACTAGAGGTTGCCCAAGTATCAAGAACTTTTTCTTCTCCTTTAGCCTCTTGCTTACACTTGCTACATATTTTCTTAGTTTGTAAAGGATCAACAGGCAAGTCACTTTCTTTGGCCAAAATAATCTCCTTACATTTTTCGCAATACCAAACAGGAATAGGGATTCCAAAATGTCTTTCCCTTGAAATACTCCAATCCCATTCTAAACCATTAACCCAATTAACATATCTCTGATACATGTATTTAGGATACCAATTAATCTTTTTGCCCTGGGAAATCCAAGTTTTTTTATTATCCAAAATTTTAATAAACCATTGTTCTGTTGGCAAAAATTCAATTTCTGTACCACATTTGTCATGAACATTAACAACATGAGAAATCTTTTTTTGTTCTTTAATCAAATTATTTTTCTTTAAATCTTCAAGTATTTTCTTTCTCGCTTGTTTAATTTTCAATCCTTTGTATTCTCCTTGTTTAATAATTCCTTTTTTATCAAAAATAATCCTAGGACTTAATTTATGTCTATTAATTGCATCAACATCATATTTATCTCCATAACTACAAACCATCATAGCCCCTGTTCCTTTTTCAGGATCAGCTGATTTATCTCCTATGACTGGAACTTCATAATCAAAAATAGGAACTTTTGCAAATTTCCCAATCAAACCCTTATATCTCTTATCATCAGGATGAACAAAAATAGCAACACATGCTCCAAGTAATTCAGGTCTTGTAGTAGCTATTAGTAAATTCTTTCCATTACAAGAAAATTTAAGTGTTGAAAAAATTCCTTCAAATTCTTTATCTTCTAATTCTGCCTGAGCAATAGTTGTCTGGCATTCAGGGCACCAAATAGTAGGAAATTCTTTTTTATAAGCTAGTTTTTTATTGTATAAATCAATAAATGCTTTTTGAGAAACTTTTTGAGTATTTTTGTCAATTGTAGAATAATAAACATTATAATCTGCGCTTATTCCCAAATCCTTATACCCATTAATAAAATCAGGAGTTATCTTCTTAAGAGTTTTTAAACAAAGCTCAATAAACTTAGCCCTAGACATACTCTTACTTTTAATTTTATTTATTTTCTCAACATATCTTTCTGTAGGTAAACCATTATCATCTGTTCCAAAAGGATAAAATACATTTCCAGTAAACATTCTGTAAAATCTAACTATAAAATCTTGCTGAGAATAAGAAAATGCATGGCCAATATGCATTGTTCCAGAAACATAAGGGGGAGGAGTATCTATAGAAAAAGGTTTTTTGTTTCGTTCTCGTTTTGAGGATGAGTCCTGGGACTTTGTTCCAGAGACTGATTTAGGATCAAATTTGTAGATTTTCTCTTTTTCCCAAAAATTCCTCCATTTTTCTTCGACCTGCTTAGTATTATGCTGTGGCATAAACTAATAACACACAACAAGTTTTAAAAACTATTTGTCATTACTTTTTTCATGGCCGATAATAAAGTTCAATTGCCAGGAGGATTTGGAGGTTTAACAAGATTTAGTGAAGAATATACTAGTAAAATAAAGCTAAAGCCTCTTCATATTATTGTATTCATAATTTTAATAATAATCTTCAGAGTTTTCTTAGGAGTATATTACAGTTAAAATGTTTCCAGGACTAGGTGGTTTTAATCCAAAAAAAATGCAAGCAATGATGAAACAATTAGGAATGGATCAAACAGAAATAGATGCTTCAAAGGTAATAATCGAGAAAAATGATGGTTCTAAAATTGTTTTCGATAATCCAAATGTGGCTAAAATATCAATGCAAGGCCAAGATACCTTTCAAATAACAGGCCAACCCCAAGAAGAAACAGGTATTAGTGAAGAAGATATTAAAATCGTTGCAGAAAAAACAGGAAAATCAGAGTCAGAAGCTAAAGTAGCTCTTAAAGAGACAGGTGATTTAGCAGAAGCAATTTTAAAGTTAAGTGAATAACTCCAAAACCATAATCCATATTAATTCTAAATATCTCATATATTCATGGCAAAATTCCTGGAAAATTTACAGGAAGCAGAAAAAATCATCCAAATAGCAGATCACTGGACATATGTAAGTTTTCCTTTAATTAAAGATAAAAAACTTCTATTAAAGACAATGATAGAAGTAAAAAAAGCACTTCAGTATTGCATTAATTCAATTCTTCAATATGAATATCTCTATAAGAGAATAAGGCTCTTCAAAAATCCTAAAACAAATTTCCAAACTTTTGAAAGAAAATGTGCAAAACACTATAATATAAGTCAAGATGAAGTAAAACTAATTTCTGAGTTATTTGATATTGTTGAAAAACAAAAAAAAAGCTCGATGGAATTTGTTAAAAACAATAAAATAGTAATTTTATCAGAAAACTTAGAAACAAAAACAATCCCTCTTGAAAAAATAAAAGAGTTTTTGTTGTTATCTAAAAAAATTCTAGAAAAAACAAAAAATAAAATTTTACAATAAAATATAAAAAGCCCATTATCCTTATTCTGTATAATTCTAAATGGGGATTTAGAAAGAAGAAAGGAATGGAAGAAATAATACAAGAAAAAATAAGCGCGGACCATTTATTATATGTAAGCTTAAAATACACTAAAACTTGTGATGTAATAGTTAATCTACTTCTAAGATGGAGTAAAATGATTGAAACAAGTATTGATTCCCTATTAAAAAAAGCAAAAAAGAAAAAAAAGATTTCATCAATTTCCACAAACCCAGTAGGAAAAATAGAACAAATAAGAAAAGTTTTCAAAAAAGACAAAGAATTTTTAGAAGCTATTGATATGTATGAAATGTTCAAAAAAATCAGAGATTTACGAAAAGAAAGAATTGGAGAATTTAGAAAAAATGTTACATTAAAAGTTATTTACAAAGGAAAGGAGGTAAATATTAATTTAGAGCAATTAAGAATCTATGCAGATAAGTTAGAAAAGTTTATAAGTACTACAAAGCAATTTCTTTTATCATAGGAATTAAAAGTTTCTCTGGAAATAATTAATAATAAAATGAAAAAGATTATTATTATAACATCAGGAAAAGGGGGGGTAGGAAAAACAACCACATCTATAAATCTAGGTGCAGCTATGAATTATTTTGGCAAAGATGTATTGGTAATTGATGGAAATTTAACAACTCCTAACATAGGAGTCCATCTAAACTCACCTGAAGTACCAATAAGCCTAAACCATGTGTTATTAGGAAAAGCAGATCCATTTGAAGCAGTATATGAACATGAATCTGGAATAAAAATAATGCCTTCTTCATTATCAATAAAAGAATTAAAAAAAGTAGACTCAGAAAAATTCAAAAAATTCAAAAAAGATTTTGGAAAAATCTCTGATTATGTGATTATTGATACTGCTGCAGGACTCGGTGAAGAAGCAAGAGCAGCAATGCAAATGGCAGATGAATTAATAGTAGTAACTAATCCAGAAATAGCAGCAATTACAGATGCACTAAAAACAATAAAATTAGCAGAATATTATAAAAAACCAATTTTAGGAGTTATTGTTACAAGAGTTAAAAAAGATGATATAGAAATGAATCCTGAAAATGTGAAAGACATGTTAGAAATTCCTATTATAGGTATGGTACCTGAAGATAAAGATGTTCAAAGATCATTAAGTCAAAAAGATGCAGTAGTACATACTCATCCAAAAAGTAATGCCTCAAGAGCTTACAAAGAAATAGCCGCAAAACTTTTAGATATAAATTATGATTCAGATCAAGATAAAGAAAAAATGATTATCAGAATTCTTCAAAAATTAGGATTAAGAAAATAATTTTGCAACAAATTTATATAGTTCTCGAACCTTAAATTGCAAAAGAGGAAAAAATGGGTTTAGAAATTAATTTTATAATATCAATTTTGATTTTAGCAATCTTGATTTTTCTACTTTTAAGAACTCGTTGGTTCAACAATTTATTAAACAAATTCAATGATTTTATAGAAAAATCAATTAATTTAGAAATTAGTACTTGGTTATGGATTATTTCTTATATTTCTATAACTCTTATAAGAGATTTCTTAGAAAATTTTATAGGATGTCCAGAATTCTTATTAAATTGGGCCATGCATTTTGAATTCTCATTTTTTGGTTTGCATTATTTTTCACAATTGTTGTTTTTCTAAAAATAATTAGTAAAGAAAAAATTTCAGATATTTCTAAAGTAGTTATCTTGGGTTGGCTTGTAACCCTTATTGCACCCATTATTAACTCTATTGTTTACTTTGGGAAAAAATTTGTGATGACTTATGTTCTTCATAATTTAGCAGAAAACTATTATACTTTTTATAGTGCAGGTCAATATGGAATGGAAGCAACCATTGGAATAAGAATTGAGATAGCTGCAGTAATTTTACTTACTAGTTTATATATTGCAACCAAAACCAGAAGTTGGTTTAGAACAACAATTGCTGCACTTGGAATCTATACAATAACTTTCTTCTATATGTCATATAGACTAGCTATAAGTAAGTTATTTGAATTATCATCAATAAATTATTATCTAATTTATCCAAGAGATTTTGCAATAGGTTTTGGAACCATTATGTTAATCTTAGGAATTATTTGGATAATACTACATAAAAAATCAGGAATAAAAAAATTTATCATAGACACCAAACATTTACTAGAATTTAAACAATTTAAAATTAATAAAGAAGCTATTAAATCTCTTTTTAAAAATATTCGTCCTTTCAGACTGATTCACTACTCATTTTTAGTCTTTATTGGAATAATGTTAGGAGCCTATTATACTAATTCAAGTTTTTCAGATATTTCGATTTTAAAAATTATATTCTTATTAATTTCTTTAAGTTTTGCCTGGTTATTTGCTGTAGGGATTAATGATTTATTTGATAGAGGAATAGATAGAATTTCAAACAGATATCGTCCGCTTATACAAAAAGAGCTTACACCTGAAAATCATAAAATTTTTACTTTAATTTTCTTTGCTTTCTCCTTAATATTTGCATTCCTAGTACATTTTTATGCAGCTAGCATTATTTTTTACTTTATGCTAGCATACTCATTTATTTATTCTGGACCTCCCTATAAATTAAAAAGATTCTTTTTTATCCCAAATATTGTCATAGGATTATGTAGTCTAATGGCTGTTCTTTTTGGGACCTCATTATTAGGGGAAGCTTCAACATTTACAATACTCCCATTTCCAATTCCCTTACTTGTATTTCTTGTTTATTCTTTTGGGTCTACACTCAAAGATATCAAAGATTATAAAGGAGACAAAGAAAATAATATTCAAACAATTCCTGTTGTTTTTGGAAAAAAATAGGAAAAATAATAATAGGAATTTTAATTGCATTAATGTTTATCTTGGTTCCAATTCTCTATCCCATAAAATATCTTCTTCTTATTTCAATTCCCTTTGCTATTCTAGCTTTCCTATTTACAATAAAAGAAAATGAAAGAGCAGTATTTATAACAGAATTCATGTTTATTATAATAATGACTATTTTATTCTTAAATTTTAATCTTTAATTTAACTAATTCTAGAACCAAGTTCAATATCTTTTTCAGGAGTCAATAACACAACTTCTTTTTCATCTTCAGTACTTGCTGCTAACAACATTCCTTGACTCTCAACTCCCCTTAATTTTTTGGGAGATAAATTTGAAAAATAAATAATTTTTTTGTCTTTTAGTTCTTCTTTAGTATAATAAGACTTAAGACCCGAACAAATAATTCTTTTACCTATTTCAGGGCCAACATCTAAAGTTATTTTATAAAGTTGATCAGCTCCATCAATATCTTCTACTTCAATTATTTGAGCTACTCGCAAATCAATCTTATTCCAATCACTAAACTCAACTACTCGCTCTACCATAGCAAAATCACAAAAAAACAATATATAAATTTTTATATATGCTTAAAACCAAGAAAATTAATGGCACTAAATAGAAACAAAATATTTATTCAAGAAGTTTTATTTGAAGAATATAAAAGAGAAAAAATAAGAGAAAAAATAAGAGAAAAAATAAAAACCCCTAAAAGAGAAGAAGAAAATACTATTTATGGAACTCTTTCTAAAGAAATATACTATAGCATTAGTAATTTTGCTAGAAAAATAAATAGTAATCTAAAATTATTCAAAAAAATTAATAGATTAGAAGTAAGAAAAGAAGATGGAAAAATTATTTTAGATAGAATAAAAATTTATAGGGCCATAGGTGATGATTGTGAAAAATTATATTCTGGAGTTAAAAGCCTTGAAGAAATTATTAAAAGAGGGAGGGGAATAGACTTAATTTTTCAAGGAACAGGATCAAATAAAAGAATAGAAAAACACTATTATAGAACAAGAAGAAATAATATTATTTTAGTTGAACTTCAGATCCCCTATACTGTATTAAAAAAAAGTCTATACAAGTTAAAAAGAATTACAAAAAAACCATATTTAACCTTAAAAGCAACCTGCAAAATGCCTGACCAAGAGATAGATTCTCAATTTTTACAAAGAAGAAGTCTTTAAATTTTCTTAAATAAAATTTCTGATTTTTTAATTTTTTTTGCGCTAAAAATCCTTTTTATTTTGTCAGCAGATTCTGGAATAAATGGCCAAAGTAAATCAGAAATTTTTAATATAGACTCTTTTAACTCAAATAAAACTTTTTCATTTTTAGTTTCCCAAGGCTTTTTTGCTTGCACATATTCATTGCAAATATCAATAAAAGCAAATATTTCATTCAAAGCTTTATCCAACTCATATCCTCCTATAAACTTCTCAATTTTCTTTTCATTAAGCTTTTTCAAAAGTTTATTCTCACACTTCTGAACTCCATTTTTCTCAATAAGACCACTTACTCTTGAAACTAAATTTCCAAGTTTATTTGCAAGCTCATTATTGTGTCTTTCAACTAAAATTTCTTCAGAAAAATCAGAATCATCAAAAATACTACACCTTAACAAAGCATACCTTATAGAATCTGCATCATATTTCTCTAATAGTTTTAAAGGATCAACAACATTTCCTAAAGACTTTGACATTTTTCTTCCACCAGTAATTAAATATCCATGTACAAGAAGTGTATCTGGCAATTTATATCCTGCAGACATTAAAATAGCTGGCCAAATTACAGAGTGAAACCAATTAATTCCCTTACCAATAACATGAACATCTGCAGGCCACTCTGACTTTGCACCAGAAATATAATTAATTAAAGCATCAACCCAAACATATACCTTATACTTTTTATCTTTAGGGAAATCAATCCCCCAATCAGCTCCTTTTCTAGTTATACATAAATCATTTAATCCCTCTTTAAGCCTAGAAACTATTTCGTTTTTTCTTTTTTCAGGAACAATATATTTTTTAGCAAAACTAATTAGTTTTTCTCTATACTTAGAAAGCTTAAAAAAATAAGCTTCTTCTTTTCTATGTTCTGGTTCTTTATCATGCTCAGGACACCTTCCCTTAACTAAATCTTTTTCAGTGATATAAGTTTCACAACCAGTACAATAATATCCTTCATATTCTCCTTTGTAAATATCTCCTTTTTTGATTATCTTGTTTAAAATTTTAGAAACAACTTCTGTATGCTCTTTTGCTGAAGTCCTAATAAACTTATCATGACTAATGTTTAAAGTCTTTACCAAATCAAGAAAAAGTCCTGTATTTTTATCAACAAACTTCTTAACTGGAATTCCTGCAGCCTCTGCAGCTTGAACGTTTTTTTGTGCATTTTCATCAACTCCTGTTAAAAAAAACACTTTTTCTTTTTTTTGTTTATGCCATCTAGCCAAAGCATCAGCTATAACTTTCTCAAAGGCATGACCGATATGAGGCCTTCCATTTACATAATCAATTGCAGTTGTGATATAAAATTTTTTTGGCATAGGAAACAAAGAAAAAAGAGATATAAAAAATTAACTTTTAATCAAAATCTTCCTTTCGGCCTGTTCATCAGCTTTCTTAAGCCTTTCAGAAATAGATAAAACATGTGGATAAATAGAAGAAGCCTCTCTTTTTTCAAATCCCAAATCAATCATAACCTGAACATAATCTTCTTCAGATAATTTAAATCCTTGTTTTAGTCCATAAATAAGATAATTACTTTCTTGTTTTCTTTTTTCATCAATAAGGTTTTGTAAAATTTTACCATATTTTGTATGCTTTTCTTTAAAAATTGAAATTGCTTCACTAATTTTTCTTGCCTTTTTATCTTCTGGTTCATAAACCACCTCAGCAAAAACTCTATCTCCAATAATTTCTTTTTCAACAATGTACTCCAGTATACCAGTAACTTTTTTATCAAGATTTCTAATTCCTTTGTTTCCTAGGTTCTGTAAAACCCTATAAGTAATATCAGATGCGATTAATCTTCTAACTCTCTTCTCAATCTCTGTTCTTTCAGCCATATAATTTAAAAATATAAATCCCTATTTAATTATTATTGTAATAAAAGATGGTGAAAAAAGATTTAAAAAAAGAAACAAGAGATAATAGCATAAAAGAAGGTATATTCTGGTCAGTTGAATCTTCTTTTGGTATCAACTATATTTCTCCTTTTGCAATTGCAATAAATGCAAGCAATTCCTTAGTAGCTTTATTCGGTTCAGTAGCAGGTTTATTAGGTCCTTTAAGTCAATTGCCTGGATCAAGATTAATAGAAAAATTTTCAAGAAAAAAAATAGTCCTCAAATCAGTTTTCTTAGAAGCTCTAACTTGGTTACCCTTAATTGTAATCGCATTTTTATTTTACAAAGGAATTATTGTGAGCACTCTCCCTCTTTTATTATTATTGACTTTTGCTATTTTCACCATACTGGCACACATAGGAATTCCTGCCTGGTTTTCTTGGATAGGAGATGTTGTACCAGGTAGTAAACGTGGAAGATGGTTTTCAAAAAGAAGTTTAATAATAGGATTTAGTTCTGTTGTATTAGCAATTTCTGCTTCTTTATTTTTAGATTATTTCAAGAAAAACGACTGGACAATGTTTGGTTTTATAATTTTATTTTTTCTTGCATTTCTAGCAAGAATAATAAGTTGGACCATATTCAAAAAACACCATGAACCAAAATTAAAGCTTGAAAAAAAAGATTATTTCTCATTTTGGGATTTTGTTTTAGCAGCACCAAAAACTAATTTTGGTAAATTCACAATTTTTAGATCTTTCTTAGGATTTGCAACAGCAGTATCCTCCCCATTAGTAGCTGTTTATCTTTTACGGCATTTAGAATTCAGTTATTCTATATACATGATAATTGTCATGGCAGGCACTCTTTTTTCTCTACTTGTTCTAGAATTATGGGGTAAATTTGCAGACAAATATGGTAATTATAGTGTCCTATGTGTAACAACTCTTATGGTTCCAATAATCCCCATATTATGGATTATTTCTCCTTCTCCAATATATTTAATATTAATCCCATCAGTTGTAGGGGGAATTGCCTGGGCAGGATTTAATCTAGCTGCAATAAATTTCATCTATGACAATGTAAGGCATGAAAAAACAGGATTAGGAATTTCATATTATAATCTTTTAGTGGGAATTGGAGTATTTTTAGGAGCAGGCCTAGGAGCAATTTTAATTAAATTTCTTAATACTAGTTTCATAGAACCCCTATTATTTATTTTTATATTGGGTGGGATCATCAGAATGATTGCTGTATTCTGGTGGTTACCAAAATTCAAAGAAGTCAGGAAAACAATAAAATTTAAAGGAACAAAATCAATAAAAAATCTAATTCTAAAAGAAGGCAAACCAACTCTTCTAGAAGAATTTCATGAAATAGCCTCAATTAAGAAATATTTGAGGTTTAACTAACCCTAAACTATTTAAACATAAGCACATACAACTAACCATGTTCAAGAAAAATAAATGTAAAAAATGTAGAAGCAAAATAAGCAGAAAAGATAATTTCTGCCCTAGTTGTGGAACACCTATAGACTCAAAAAATGAAGATTGGGGGATGCTAGGAAAAAATGATTCTCAAAACATTCAAAACCAACCTTTTAATTCTATGTTAGGAGGAATTAGTGGAAATATGATTAATAAAATGTTAAACAGTGCAATGAAAATGTTAGAAAAAGAGATGCAAAAAGAAATGAAGACTCAGAATTTAAAACCTAAAACAAATATTAGATTAATGATAAATGGAAAAGAGATTAATTTAAATAATCAACAAAAATCTGAAAATCCAAAGAAAATAAAACAAATAAATCTACCCCAATCAAAGTTAAAAAATTTCTCAAAACTTCCTAGAATTGAACCTAAAACAAATCTAAGAAGATTAGCAGATAAAATAGTTTATGAAATAGAACTTAAAGGAGTAAAATCTATAAAAGATATATCTATAATGAAACTAGAAAATAGTATTGAAATAAAGGCCATTACAAAAGATAAGGCATATTTCAAAATAATACCTCTCAACTTACCAATAATAAATTATAACATCCTAAAGGAAAAATTAATTCTTGAATTTGGAGTTAAAAATTAATTAATCCTACACAAACATTTAAATATAGTTTTTCTAAAATAATTCTATGAAAGGCCTAAATATAGGGATCATTCTTGACGGTAACAGAAGATTTGCAAAAAGATTAATGAAAGAACCTTGGAAAGGGCACCAATATGGATCTCAAAAACTAGAATCTTTAATGGAATGGTGTAGAGAATTTAACATAAAAGAACTCACTCTTTACTGTCTTTCTTTAGAAAACTTCAATCGACCCAAAAAAGAATTTGAATATTTGATGAAATTGTTTAAAAAAGAAGCTACAAAATTAAAACAAGACTCAAGACTAGATAAATATCAAATAAAAGTAAGGTTTGTTGGTAAAACAGAACTTTTAGACCAAGAATTACAAGACTTAGGTAATGAAATCCAAGAAAAAACAAAAAATTACTCAAACTATGTGATTAATTTTGCTATTGCTTATGGGGGGCGCCAAGAATTAATCCAAGCAATAAAAAAACTAAAAGAATCGGGACAAAAAATAACAGAAGAAAATTTAAAACAATTCCTATGGTTAACAAATGAACCTGATTTTATAATAAGAACAGGAGGAGAAAAAAGAACTTCAAATTTCTTACCCTGGCAAGCAACATATTCTGAATGGTTTTTTTTAGATAAAATGTGGCCTGAATTTGAAAAAGAAGATCTTCAGATGTGTATCCAACAATTCTCAGATAGACAAAGAAGATTTGGGGAATAGCTAACAAAAAGCTTTAAATAAGATTTTCTTATCAAATTATTATGAGGTTGTAGCTCAGTCTGGCCAAAAGCTAAAGCTAGACCATTCTGACTACAATATCATGAGGCTGTAGCTCAGTCTGGCCAGAGCACTGCTCTGATAAGGCAGGGGTCCACGGTTCAAATCCGTGCAGCCTCATGCTAACCTTTTTAAACTAACTCGAACAAAAAATAAAATGGCTAAAGGAATGTATCACTATATAAGACAAGCATGGAAAAAACCAGATACTAAAACTCTGAGAGAGAGAATGATAGTCTGGAGAAAAGATCCTGTTCAGATTAAAGTAGACAAACCTCTAAGAATTGACCGAGCTAGAAGTTTAGGCTATAGAGCTAAAAAAGGGTTTGTGATAATAAGAATAAGATTAAAGAGGGGTGGCCATAAAAGACCAAGACCAAATAAAGGAAGAAGATCAAAAAGATTACACACTCGTAAAAATCTAAAAATGAATTATAAATGGATTGCAGAATCAAGAGTTCAAAGAAAACATAAAAATCTCGAAGTTCTAAACTCTTATGTTATTGGACAAGATGGAATTCATTATTTTTATGAAGTCATTTGTGTTGATCCAAATAAATCTGAGATAAAAAAAGATAAAAAAATAAACTGGATAACAAAACCAGCAAATAAAAAGCGTGTTCTAAGAGGATTAACAAGTGCAGGGAAAAAATCTCGTGGTCTAAGAAACAAACATCCTACTTCAAAAACAAGACCAAGTGTCAGAGCAGGAAAAAGACGTGGGAAATAAAATTAATCAGGAAAAACAATAAGACCAGGACCACCTAAACTCTTCTCAAAATTAATAAACTTCTTTTGTTCTTTTTTATTACCAATATCTAAATCCATATAAAGTTTATGAAAAAAAGCCATAACATCTGTTCTAGCAAACATCATATCAGAAGGAATATGACTCAATTTAGAATATTCTTGTTCTAATCTTTCAGCAAACTCATCAAACCTATTTTGTTCGTTAGCATAGTAAAGGATACTAGAAGTATCAATTAACCTACCCTTGTATTTTTCAAGTATTTTCTTAGATCTTTTAAGAGAATCAGTAGAAATACCTGCTTTTTCCTCAAGAAAAGAAAGCATCTTATCGAGACTAACTCCTATTTCTGAATCAATACGACCAGCTTCTTTTGGAACACCAGGAAGCAAATAAACTCTTGCTTTTTTTCCATCACATTCTACAGGAATTGAATTTACAGTAATATCAACCTTGACTCCTTTATCTTGGTCATCCAGAATATATCTATGTCCTTCTCGACTCATCAAAAAAAAAGAGAGAGGTTATTTAAAAGCATTTAGATATTCCAAAATAATTCCCTATGAAATCATTTTCACCAAAATTTATTTAAACCATAATTATATTACTTAATCACTTGGATCTTATCAGAGGCATCAGAAAAGATTCCTTTGGATGTTGGATTCATTAAAACCCGCAGGAGGTTTTGATATGGAACAAACTCTAAAAAACCTAACAAAAGCATTCATAGGTGAATCATAGGCTCGTAATAGATATACATATTATGCGAAAATTGCAAAAAAAGAAGGATTTGAACAAATAGCAGAAATATTTCTATTGACAGCAGATCAAGAAAAAGTTCATGCAAAAAGATTATTTGAACATATTCAAGAGCTCAAAAAAAAACTAGGAAAAAAGGCTGATGAGGAAATTACAGTAGAAGCAGTTGCACCAACTGTTTACAGCACAACAGAAGACAATTTACAAGCAGCAATTAATGGGGAAAATTATGAACACACTAAAATGTATCCAGAATTTGCAGAAATAACAGAAAGAGAAAATTTACCTGAAATTTCAAAAAGATTAAGGTCTATTGCAATTGCTGAAAAAAATCATGAAGAGAGATATAAAAAATTATTAGAACAAGTAAAAAACGATACTTTTTTTAAAAAATCAAAGGAAGTTTGGTGGGTATGCAGAGAGTGTGGTTATACATTTTATGGAACTCAACCTCCTGAAATATGTCCTTCTTGTGACCACCCCAAAAGCATATTATGAACTAATTTATGAAGAATACTAATTCTAATAAAACAATCTTTAAAAAGTCTTTAAATCTAAAAAAATTATGATTCAAATATATGCAGTTCCTATTGTAAGCAAAAAAGAAAAAAAAATGTTTAATCAAAGAATATGGACTAAAACAAGGAAGAAAAGAAATTAGGTGCTTATATACTAGAAGGTGGAGATCAAAAAATCCAGAAAAAGTTCAAGAATATAATGAATATCATAAAAATTATGACACACAACGAAATTCTACAAGAAGAAAAAATTCATTTAATATGCCAAGAAACACAGTACAAACCTATTATACTTCTTCACACATAATGCATACCCCAGTAGAAAAAACAATAAAAATATTGGAAAAAATTATAAAAGGTGAGGCATCATTTATAATGTAAAATACCAACTCAATTAAAACAAATATACAAGTGTGAAATATGTGGAAACATAGTTGAGGTTCTACACACAGGAGCAGGAGAATTAGTTTGTTGCGGAAAACCAATGAACTTAATGACTGAAAACACAACAGACAGAATTCAAGAAAAACATATTCCTGTAATTGAAGGAAATAAAGTAAAAATAGGAAGCATAGAACATCCTATGGAACCTGAACACTTTATTGAGTGGATCGAAGCAACATCTAAACCAGGACATACTTGTAAAGTTTTTCTTAAATCAAATCAAAAACCAGAAGCTGAATTCTCTTTTACACCTGTCTCTGCAAGAGAATACTGTAACTTGCATGGGCTTTGGAAAAGCGAATAAGTTTTAAAGTTATTTTTCTTATAAAAATAAAAGAGAAAATGATATACAAAAAACTAGCACAATTATATGAAAATTTATCTTCTACAACAAAAAGGCTCGAAAAAATAGACATATTATCTAAATTTTTAAATATCCTATCTAAAGAAAATAAAGATGTAATGTATTTGCTTCTTGGAGATATTTATCCAGAATATGATGAAAGAAGAATTGGGATCAGCAATCAAATAGCAATTAAAGCTATTTCAAAATCAACAGGAACAGAAGCAAATGAAGTAACAAAACACTGGAAAAAAATTGGAGATTTAGGTAAAGTCGCAGAAGAACTCACAAAAAAGAAAAAGCAATCCACACTACATTCCCATATAATTACAATAGAAAAAGTTCTAACAAATCTTAGAAAACTTCCAGAACTTGAAGGAAAAGGCACAGTTGCAAAAAAATTAGGACTTATAACTGAACTTTTAACATCTGTTTCTCCTATTGAAGCAAAATATCTCATAAGAACTTTAATTGGAGATTTACGAATTGGATTAAAAGAAGCAACAGTTAGAGATTGCCTAGCTAAAACTTTTTTCAAAGACCCTAAGGAAGCATCTTCTAAAATTCAAAAAGCAATAGATAGATCAAATGATCTTGCAGCTGTTTTTGAGTTAGCAAAAACAGGGAAAGCAAAAAATTTAGAAAAACTGCATGTAGAAATTGGAAAACCAATTAAAGCAATGTTAGCTCAAAAAGCAAAAGACATTAAAGCCGGATTTAAAGCTCTTGGAAAACCTTGTGCAATAGAATACAAATATGATGGATTTAGATTAATTATTCACAAACAATATGAAAAAATAATTTGCTTTACAAGAAGCTTAGAAAATGTGACTAAACAATTTCCAGAAGTTGTAAAATATATTAAAAAATATACCAAAGGCAACTCTTTTATTCTAGATTCAGAAGCAGTGGGGTTTGATTCAAAAACAAAAGAATATCAACCTTTTCAAAATATAAGTCAGAGAATAAGAAGAAAATACAATATAGAAGATCTTGAAAAAAAACTTCCTATTGAAATAAATGTTTTTGATATTCTTTACTATAATGGGGAATCTCTTTTAAGTAAACCATTTGAAAAAAGAACAAAAATAATTAAAAAAATAATTAAAAATCATCCTTACAAAATAATTCATGCAAAACAAATAATTACTAAAAATGAAAAAAGAGCAGAAGAATTCTACAAAAAAGCCCTGAAAGATAATCAAGAAGGAATTATGATGAAAAATCTTAAAGCAGAATATAATCCAGGATCAAGAGTAGGCCACATGTTAAAAGTTAAACCAACAGAAAAAGATCTTGATTTAGTAATTACAGGAGCAGAATATGGTGCAGGAAAACGTTCTGGTTGGATGTCTTCATTCATTTTATCATGTAAAGGGAAAAATAAAGGGGAATATCTTGAAATAGGAAAAATGGGAACAGGAATAAATGAAAAAGAAGCAGAAGGCAAAGTAACTTTTGATCAACTCTCTAAACTACTAACTCCTTTAATAACTAAAGAAAAAGGAAAAAGAGTTGAGATAAAACCTAAAATAGTCATCTCTGTCACCTATCAAGAAATTCAAAAATCTCCAAATTATAATTCTGGGTGGGCTTTAAGATTTCCAAGATTTACAGCCTTAAGAAATGACAAACCACTATCGGAAATTGCAGATCTTGAAGAAGTTAAAAGAGATTTTCTCAATCAAAAAAGAAACTGGAAATATGGTTGAACTTCCCCATACCAAAATGGACTATCTAAAAAATAAATATATAAAATTAACTGTTAACGCCCAAACAGGGAATTGTTTATTCCTTCTTAAAGATTACATTAATATCTTCTAATTCTCTTTGAGTTATCCCAAAATCTCCAGGCATAATTGGTTTAAGATTAGCGTATGTTTTTAGGGGAAAATGGCTATCAGACCCTCCAGAAATGGGGATTTGCATTTTTTCTAGCTTTTTTCTAATTCCTTTTTCTAATTCTTCATTTGATTCAGTTCCATTATAACCATTCTCGTGATATGCATAAGATGCTTCTATTGCATCAATTCCGTTTTCCTGAAACAACTTAAAATATTCTTTTCTTGTTGGTTCTGGGGTCATAAACGGGTGCGCCCAAATGGCAAAGCCTCCAGCATCATGAATTAATTTGATTATTTTTACTGGTGGAAGCTTAGCAACATCTTGCCCATCTTTAACATAGTATGTTTTATCTTGAAAGTGTTTTCTTGCCTCTGCCCAAGAAGGAAATAATTTGAGTTTTTCTGCAAGATATTTTAATACAAATAGCTTTTGAGGATTTTTCTTATTATAAAATTTTTCTACTTCACTATAAGTTATATCAATTCCATCTTTTTTTAATCCATCAACTAACTTTTTAGATACAGAAACATAACTTTCTTTCATCTTGTTGCGTCTTTTTTCAATAAATTCTTTATCTTCTTTCTTGATTTTCATATTATATCCAATAATATGGGCTTTATCACAAGAAAACTCAATTCCTAGAGCAAGCCGTAAACCTTTTTTATTAGCATATTCGTATAGGCTTTCATCAGGAAAAGTATCATGGTCACAAATACCTAATCCCTTTACCCCATTTTTTACTGCAAGATCTATTAATTCTTCCCCACTTATTGCCCCATCTGGTGAAAGAGAAGTATGGTTGTGTAAATCATAAGGTTTCATAAAGAAATAATGTTGCAATCTTTTAAATGACTTTCTAATTAATAAAATCCTGCAACACCCAGATAGGGGAGTTAAGGATTATTTGAAGTAGAAATCAAATAATCAAATGATTATTTACTAACTTCCCCATACCTAAAACAATCTATAGTATGATCATTAACCATTCCTGCTGCTTGCATAAATGCATAACAAATCGTTGAACCAACAAACTTAAATCCCCTCTTCTTTAAATCCTCACTCATTGCATCACTCTCTTTTGTTTTAGCAGGCAATTCACTCACATGTTTAAACTTATTATCAATAGGTTTATGATTAACAAACTGCCAAATATATTTATCAAAACTTCCAAACTGTTTTTGTATTTCTAAAAATTTCTGAGCATTAGTAATAGTGGCTTTAATTTTCAAGCCATTCCTAATAATAGAGACATCTTGTTTTAATCTCTCAACATCTTTATCAGTAAATTTAGCTATCTTTTTATAATCAAAACCAGAAAAAGCTTTTCTAAATCCTTGTCTTTTATTCAAGACTATTTGCCAACTCAAACCAGCTTGAAAAGCATCTAAAACTAAAAACTCAAATAATTTTTTATCGTCGTGTAAAGGCACACCCCATTCTTTATCATGATACTCTATCATTACCTTATTTTCACCAGGCCATGTGCATCTCTTTACCATCTAAAAACCAACAATAAATTGTTTAAAAACCCTCCTCGATACCTTTATAAATAGATTTTTCTATCATTTTACTAATAGAAAATGGTAAAATCCAAATCAAACTACAAAATCCAAAATATTGTAGCAACTACTTCTCTAGAAAAACCAGTTCCTTTGACAAAATTAGCTAGGACACAACCAAATACAGAATATAATCCAGAAACATTTCCAGGACTTGTTTTAAGAATAAAAGAACCAAAATCAGCTGTATTAGTATTTAGTTCAGGAAATCTTGTATGCACAGGAACAAAATCAGTAGCCCAAGTAAGACAAGTTATTCAAGCAGTAATCAAACAACTTAAAAAAATAAATGTCAAAATAACTACAAAGCCAAAAATAACAGTTCAAAATATTGTTGCTTCTGGAACAATTAACCTTAAACTTAATCTCAATTTTTTAGCTCTGGAGATGGAAAACACAGAATATGAACCAGAACAATTTCCAGGTTTAGTATATAAACTAATAGAACCAAATGCAACTTTCTTATTGTTTAGTAATGGAAAACTTGTTTGTACAGGAACAAAAAACAAACAACAACTAGAATTTAGCATGACACAGTTATTGAAAAACGTAAAACAAGCATTGAAGAATTATAAAAAGTAATCATTTTTAAAAGAATTTTTTTCCCTTAACAACATCCTGAACTAAAGACAATCCCTCTCTTCCATACTCTCTTCTAAAATTAAATTCAGAGTTATCATCTTTAAAAACAACCACTGGAGAGGGAACAGAATAATTCAACCCTAATGGAGCACATAAAAGATTTACTTTTAAATCGGGAACAAACTGTTTAACATATGCAAAAGCTATGTTAAAATCCTCTGATAACTTTTCCCTAAGCAAAGTTACTTCCAAAACTTTAGCCATCACTTAACAATAAGTAAATAATATATAAAGATATAGATAATTAAAAATAATATAACGTTAGGGCAACAATTCTAAAACCCTTCTTCACCTAATTTTCTTAAAACTATTTTTATTTCATTAATAATTTTTTGTTGGGATTTTTTATCTGACATTCTAACAAACTTAATTATTAAATTCTTTAGTTCGCCAATACCTAAAACCTTTAATTTATAACCCTCTTTAATAAAATAAAATCTATATGATTTATATTTCAATTCTTTAATTACAATTCCCTTCACTTGACCAACAATCTTTCCTTTTTTTGGGTTCTCCCTTAAAGAGTAAATAAGCTCAAAAATTTTAACAGACTCTACCTTAAACTTTTTGTTAATCTCTTTTTCTAAATTTTCAGTAACAATTACTTCTGCCATCTTTTCTTGGCTCTAGCTAATGCAACTCCTATAGGAACAGTGTTTTTAGTATCCATCAACAAATCCTGTAATATCCTGTTATTAGCACTCTCTAACAGTCTTTCAACTATTTGAGAAAAAGTCTCACCTTTATTTCCAAATTCTTTGATCTTCTCCTTAACATTTTTTTCAACAGCAATTGTAGTTATTTCCATTTTATAATCCTTATAAATATTATAATTGTTATAATTTATATATTTTTCGGTTTATTCACATTATTTCAAAATAATTTCATTCCACCCCTTTCAAATGACTATTTCCTTTCAAAACTCTTTTTCAGTGCATATAAATCTATAAAAACTAGAAGTTCGGTGATGTGTAATATCTGAATCCTTGGAAGGCATTTAAAGATTCAGTTCACATTAAATAAAAGGGAAAATCTAAAAAAACCGTAGGTTGTTTTAATATGGGGGATGCACAAGACACAAAACCAAAACAAGAGGAATTATTAATTGAAGCAAAAAACTTTTTTAATTTTTATAAAAAAAATATTGGAGATTCTTTAAGAAAAGGAAAAAATGTAATCTACATTGATTTTATGAGTTTAACTGAATTTTCTAATGTTCTCTCTGAAGAAATTTTAAATAACCCTGAAGAAATTCTAAGATTAGTCGAACTTGCTATTGAAGAATCAGGATTAGTAAGTAATGTCAGAGTGAGATTGTACAATCTCCCAAAATCTCAAGAAATAAAAGTAAGAAATATTCGTTCTAAACATCTTAATGAGATGATTGTTGTGGAAGGAATTATAAGACAGGCTTCTGATGTAAGGCCCCAAGTAGTCAATGCAAAATTTGAGTGTCCTAGTTGTGGAACAGTTATAGGGGTATTACAAATGGAAAAAAAATTCAGAGAACCAATGAGGTGCTCCTGTGGAAGAAGAGGTGGTTTTAAATTAATAAGTAAAGAAATGGTTGATACCCAAAGACTAGTAATAGAAGAAGCTCCTGAATCTTTATCAGGAGGAGAACAACCAAAAAGAATAAACACTTTTGTAAAAGAAGATTTAGTTGAACCAAGAATGGAAGAAAAAACAACTCCTGGTAGCAGAATAAAGGTGATTGGTGTTTTAAAAGAAGTTCCTGTACCTCTAAGTACAGGAGGACTATCAACAAGATTTGAATTAGCAATTGAGTCAAACAATCTCATTCCTTTAGAAGAGAGTTTTGAAGAGCTTGATATTTCAGAAGAAGATGAAAGACAAATCCTAGAATTATCTCAAGATCCGAAAATCTTTAAAAACTTAGCAAAAAGTATAACCCCTAGTGTATGGGGTTATGAAGAAATAAAAAAATCTCTTGTTCTTCAATTATTTAGTGGGGTAAAAAAAACTCATGCAGATGGACAAAAAAGCAGAGGAGACATTCATATTTTATTAATAGGGGATCCTGGTGTAGCAAAATCCGTAACATTGACCTTTATGGCAAGCATTTCTCCAAAAGGAAGATATGTTGTTGGAAAAAGCGCATCAGGAGCAGGACTTACAGCAACAGTAGTAAGAGATGAATATCTAAGGGGTTGGAGCCTAGAAGCAGGAGCAATGGTTCTAGCAAATAAAGGCCTTGTATGTATAGATGAATTAGAAAAAATGGATCCTCAAGATAGATCAGCCATGCATGAAGCAATGGAACAACAAACAATCACAATAAGTAAGGCTAATGTTCAAGCCACTTTAAGAGCAGAAACATCTGTATTAGCAGCAGCAAATCCTAAATTCGGAAGATTTGACCCCTATCAATCAGTTGCCCAACAAATTGACTTACCTCCAACATTAATCAATAGATTTGACATAATTTTTACTCTAAGAGATATTCCAGACAAAGACAAAGATGAAAAAATAGCGACCCACGTCTTATTAGAACATCAAAAAACAGGAGAAGAAATGTTTATTCCAAGAGAAATTTTTAGAAAATATGTTGCTTATGCAAAACAAAGAATCAAACCAACTCTAAGTAATGAAGCAGTTGAAGAAATAAAAACATTTTACGTTGATTTAAGAAACAAACCAGTAGCATCTGAAAGTGCAATGAGGCCAATTCCCATTTCAGCAAGACAATTACAAGCTTTAATAAGAATGGCAGAAGCCTCAGCAAAAATAAGACTCAGCAATACTGTTTTAGTGGAAGATGCAAGAAATGCGATAGAAATAATGAAATATTATTTAATGCAAGTAGGATATGATTATGAAACAAAAACAATCGACATAGACAGAATAGGAAGTAAATTTTCTAGTTCACAAAGAAGTAGAATATTCACAGTAAAAGACACAATAATTGAACTAGAAAACAGATTAGGAAAACTAATTCCAATAGAAGAAATCGAAAAAGAGCTTGAAGATAAAATGACCAAAGAAGAAATAGATGAAGCAATAAATAAATTAGTAATCAACTCAGAAATCTTTAAACCAAGAAAAGGTTATGTTCAGAGGATGTAACTTAAATAGAATAGTTTGAATTTTCATTATTAGAAGAAGGATGGTTCTTCTCTGGCCTTGAAAAACCATAAACAAGAAGGGACGAAGCTACAATCACAGGACATAAGATAGCTACACCAAACTCTTCATGTGGTATATAATCTAGTTCAGCCTTTCCTAAGTAGCATAACATCCCTAAACAAGAAGCAGTTAATGCAATTTTAGAACCTGTATTAATTATTTTTCTAATTAAACCCATATATCTTTTAATTATTCCTAGTTTAAAAAAATATCCATACTTATTTAGTTAAATCCCATAAAAACTTAAAAAGCCCAATTAATTTTCCTTACAATGGCTGAGCAAGAACAATACAAAAGACACACAGCATACAAATTAAGAATCGGGAATATTCTTATTGGAAAACCAATAATTGACAACGAAAGATTTTCTTTTCTAGAATTAGGAAACAAAAGAATAGTCAGAGTAAATATTGTTGGAAATATTGTAGACAAATTTGAAAGTGAAGGAGAATCTAAATATTCTTTTTTTATGTTAGATGACGGTTCAGGTCAAATAAGACTCAAAGTTTTTGGAGATGATGTTGAAAAATTCAAATATATAACCCAAGGTTTAACAGTTGTGGTAATAGGAGTGTTAAGGCATTGGAATGATGAAACTTATATTTCTCCTGAAATAGTAAAAGAACAAGATCCAAAATATCTTTTAGTTAGAAAATTAGAAACTGAAAAAGAAAAAGAAAAAAATACAGATCCTCTTGGAAAAGAACAAATAATAGCAGTCAAAGATAAAATTCTAGGAACAATAAAAAACGCAGAAGAAAATGGAGGAATTGATACAGATAAAATAATTTTAAATCTAACAGACATTTCCCCAGCAATAATAAATCAAGAAATCAAAAAACTTCTTGAAGAAGGAATCATATTTGAACCTCGACCAGGAAAAGTTAGATATTTGGGATGATTAATCATCTGGTTGTTTGTTTTGGAGAACAAGAATTTATTTAAGCAGATAAAATATAGTCTTCTTATGGGAAGTATTCATCAGGCCTTTCATGCACGTAGTGAAAGAGAAAAGATGTGGGCAATGGATAAATTATTAAAGGAACTTCCTTCACCTTCTAATTCTGGATACATTCCTAATTCTAGATGCAAGAGAATAGTTTCACTTTATCAAGATGCTTTATGTACAAATCCCTCCGCGGATATGTCGGCATTTAAAAAGAAATTATACAGTTTAGTTCTTGGTTCTTTTGATGAGAATTTTGAGGGATTAATGGCTTTAAAAACACTAAAAGATATGGGGTTTCCAGTGGAAAGTGAGAAAATAGTTGAATGGGCTTATAGAAACATACCGAATTATGGTGATAAATCGTTTAGACGTGTTGATGAGTTATTTAATGATCCTAAAAAATTGCGGCACAAGGTATTTGGTAAAGAATCTAAAAAGTTCGTGGAAATTGATCCTCAACGAGTAGCTGAAGAAGCCTACAAAATAATAAGAGAAAACCCTCCCTTTACAGCCTCTGCATTAGAAGTCCTTGTATATGCAGAAGAAAAAGGTGTTAGTGTAGAAGTTCCTAGTGATATTAAGCTGGATAATTTAAAAGCAACCATAAAGGTTGCAATAGGGGGAGGAAGTGAATCATTATCTTGGGCACATAAATTATTATCACTTGCAGATAAATTTAATATTGAGATAAATTACTAACTCTTCTCCTAAAAAATCAGATAATTATTTATTTCTTATTTTTTCCTTTATAAGCAATATATTGTTGTGGGGGTAGATTATTTACTCAAGAAAAACCAACAATCACTTCCCACTCAACTTCTTATTAAAATAATAAACAAACCAAATAAGAATCACTAATCCTATTAAAGAAATCAAAAATCTTATCCAGTTTTCAGAATAAGGCCAATATGCTCCAGCGCCATAAATAAGGGTTCCAACTCCTCCCCCCATCAAACCAGCACCAACAGCATCTAATTTAAATAAAAAAGCTCCAAGAATAATTATTATAATTCCTAAAGGCAAAGCAATAAAAAACACATTTCTAGAACGCATTCTATTAGCATCCTCTAACTCTTGCCTACATTCATAGTCCCTATCACAATACCCTTCTACAACCCTCTCTCCCTCAACACTAGGCTTAGCAACTATATCATAATCAGCCCATTTTCCTCCAACAGCTTCACATTGTTCTAATGTCTCAATTACTCCTATTGACTTAGGTTCACCACAAAAATCCTCATATTGAGATTTAGGGAAAAAAGTATTAATTCCATAAAAAGTCACAAATATAGTAAGGATTATAATTGCAATACCTAAAATAATATCTTTTATCTTCATGGATAAATAAAACATAAAACATTTATAAACTCTTTCTTATGTTCAATATAATCAGGCATAACCCTATCTTAAGGGAAGTTGACTGTCAAGAAACCGTTAGGTGTCTTACAATGGAAAACTATGAAAAACTTTTAGATAATGCATATAAAAACCTAAAACAAACTGATTCTTCTAGTGGTAGGTTTGAAATTCCTCAAATAAAAGGACATCATGAAGGTAAAAAAACAATATTAACTAATTTCTTTCAAATTGCATCCCATATTAGAAGAAATCCAGAGCATTTTCAAAAATTCATATTAAAAGAACTTGCTGCTTCAGGCCATCAAGATAAAGATAGGCTAGTTTTAAACATCAAAGTCCCAAGTGAAAAAATCAATCAAAAAATAAAACAATATGTTAAAGAATTTGTCTTGTGTAAAGAATGTCAAAAACCCGACACAGAATTAAAAAAACAAGGTAGATTGACTTTTTTACATTGTTTAGCTTGTGGTGCAAAACACCCTGTAAGAGCGAAAATTTAAAAAAAAGGTTTCTCACTAATTCTCTAATAAATTATCAAATCAGTGAAAAATATAATACACCTCAATAATTCTTTTAAATTCAGCAACTATAAATTACTATGATTAAAAAAGAGGACATTCCTAATTATAGGTTTCTAGAAATAACTGTTATATCTGATTGCACTCCCTTAAAGGAAAGAATAAAAACAATTAAAGATAAAAACAAAGTAAATGCAAGTGTGAAAGATTCTACAATAAAATATTATCTCCTAGGACAGATCAAGACCTATAAAAATAATAAATTTTATGACCTTCTTTCTAAAGATAAAAAAACAGGAGAAATAATAACAACAAGATTTCAATACAAAAATCTTGAAGGATTAATCATCGAAACTGAAGAACCAAATCTTTATAAAATAAAATTCCTTTAGGAAATTAATCAATAATTAAATAAACGAGGTAAAAAAATGGTTGAAGGATATTGTGTTAAATGTAAGAAAAAAGGACAAAAAATAAAAGAACCAGTCATAAATCAGACTGCTAGGGGTGGATATATGGCTAAAGGAAAATGTCCTGATTGTGGAACAACAGTTTGCGCAATGATGTCAAAAGACAAAGCAGAAGCAGCAATCAAAGCTGGTGAAGCGAAAAAGAATTTTTAAGGGCAAATTTTTATAAATGCCCTCTTTCTTTATTCTAAATGTTAGTAAATCTTATTAAATCTTACAGAGATGTTTTAACTATTTGTGATAAAGAATTGCTTGGTAAATACTTTGAAGAAGGAAAAAATCAATTAGATATCAAGGAAAATTTCTTTAAAGGAGATAAAAAAACAGAATCAGAAGTAATAGAAATCATAAAACATATGGCCACAGAAGATGCAACTTTTAATATTGTGGGGGAAAGATCAATAAATGCGGCCTTAAAATCAGGAATAATAACTCAAAGAGGAATTAAAAAAATTCAAGGAATTCCTTTCGCGCTTGTACTCATGTAGAAGTGCGAGCTAAAGGTTTTACCTTTTGTTTTGCTTTAGTCCTTATGTAATTAATTTTATAAACAAACTTCCTCTAAAATAATTATGGCAAGATTTCAAAACAAGAAACCAGAAGAAGAGCAAAAAATTACAAGAGCAAGACTTCCAAGAGGAAAAGAAGTTTTAGGAATAATTGATCAAAGATTAGGGGGAAATAAAATGATGGTGAATTGTTTAGATGGAAAATCAAGAAATTGCAGAGTTCCAGGAAGATTAAGAAGAAAACTCTGGCTAAGGCCAAATGATGTAGTAATTATTGAACCCTGGGAATTAGATAATACTCGAGGAGATGTAATCTTCAAATATAGGCCAAATCAAATAGCTTGGCTAAAAAGAAACAACTACCTCAAAACAGAAAAAGAAGGATTTTAAATGAAAACAATCATCTCTGAAAAACTTCCTAGAATTCTTAAAAATAAAAAAAGACTTGAAAAAATACTAAATATTAAAATAACTAATAGAGGAAAAGAAGTAAATATTTCAGGTAAACCTGAAGCAGAATATGCTGCAGAAAAAGTAATTGATGCTCTTAATTTTGGATTTCCATTTTCAACTGCGGTTTTCATCAAAGAAAATGATTTTATATTTGAAATAATCAGTATAAAAGATTATACTAAAAGACATGATTTAGAAAGAATAAGGGCTAGAATAATTGGAAAACAAGGTAAAACACTAAAAACACTCTCAAATCTATCTCAATGTCATTTTGAAATCAAAGATAATTCTGTGGGAATAATAGGAAGCCCAGAATGTATTAAAAATGCCCAAGAATCAATCATCTCAATTATCAAAGGTTCAAAACAAACAAACGTCTATTCTCATTTAGAAAAACACCAAGTTAAATCTGTTGAAGATTTAGGGCTAAAGGATAAATAATCATCTAATTATTTATTGCAATAATCCTTAAAAACCTTCTTTCTAATCAATTAAAATGGTAAAAATTGAAGGATTGAACAAAAAAGAGAAGAAAGAAAAGGCCAGGGTTGAAGAATTGGAGAAAATTGCCTTTGAACTTTTCCCTGAATCAAACATATCTAATTGGGGTGGGGATGTATATGTAAGATTTAATAAAAAAGGATTTTTATCCTCAAAACCAATTGGACGTTTAAGATATTTTCAAGCTTTTTGGTCAGGAAATGAAATTATGGTAGATACACCGGAGTTGCTTGAACAAGCTAAAGATTTAGCAAAAGCATATGAAAAAAGATTTAAAAAAGAATTTATGGTTAAGAAAGAATATGAGTGATTAATTGTTTCTAGAAAATCCAAAATAATAATTTGTGCTTAACCTCTTTCAAGAAAATAAAGCGTCCCCGGGAGGACTCGAACCTCCGACCTATCGGTTCCTGTGAAATCAAAAGATTTCATAGCAAGTTTGTGAACTAAATGTTCTCAACCTTAACAGCCGATCGCTCTAACCAACTGAGCCACGGGGACCTGATAATTTTAATTTAAATTTACTTTTAAAGGTTACTAATACTCAAAACATTTTTATAATGCATCTTCTTGGATTTTCTATGGACATAAACAAAGTCATCAAGGCAAGACATAGTGTTAGGAAATTTAAAGACAAAAAACCAGATTGGAGAGATATAATTGAATGCATAGATGCAGCTCGTTATGCCCCAATGTCTGGAGGAAATTACACACTAAAATTTATCCTGGTAAGTGATAAAGAAAAAATACAAAAAATTGCAGAAGCAGCACAACAACCATATATTGCAAAAGCCCCTTATATTGTAGTTGTATGTAGCAATCCTTCTAGGACAGTAAATGCTTATGAAGAAAGAGGAAAAATCTATTTAAGGCAACAAGCAGGAGCAGGAATTCAAAACTTTTTATTAAAAATTCAAGAAAAAGGGTTAGCTACAACATGGGTAGGACATTTTGTAGATTATCTAATTAAAGAAACCTTAAAAATCCCTAAAGAAATAAATGTTGAAGCAATTTTTCCAGTAGGATATGAACTCGGAAAACAAAGGGGAAAAAACAAGATAGATCTAGACAATATTCTTTACTTTGATGAATATAAAAACAAAAATATGAAAAAACCCAAAAAATTAGATGTTTAATTTCTTTTGTCTGGGAGTTTAGGTATTTTAGGAACTATTTTCTGATTTTGAATAGGTTTATTGGCTTTTGAAACAGGATTTTTAGGTTGAGTTTTAACAAGTTTTTTATCCTGGGCTTTAATTTCTCTCAAAGGTTTAAATTTAACTAACTTTTGAATTTTTGGAGCTTTAGGCAAAGGATCTTCTACTTTTAGAAAATGAAAATCCATCCCTTTAATTATTTTTAATAATACATTAGCAATAAGGCCAAAGACTATTCCCATCAAAAAACTAAAAATTCCATAAAACAAAGGCATAAAAATTATATTTAACCATCCAAAACTTAAAAGATCAACACCTAAACTAGCTTCAGCAGTTGCAACAGAACTTACCATTGAAGAAAATAAAGAAAAGATTATTCCTGTAATTAATCCTACAAAAACACCATAAAGCCCCATAAACAGAGCTAATTTCATCACACCAATTTTTTTTAATTTATACACCATCTTTTATAATTAATCCAATCAAAAACAATTTAAAAATCTTTTTAAAAAAATAAACCTCCGGAGAATAACCCCGGAGAATAAAAAATAAAAACTACTTCCAAACTTCTATTCCAAGATCTGAAATTTCTTTTGAGGCAGGGAGAGCTTGCTCTTCTATTTCTCTTCCTAATATGTAAGGAGATTTAACTCCTGTCATAATAGTTATCACTCGTACCTTACCAACAAAATCTTTGCTAATTCTTGCGCCAATAATGACTTGGGCGTTTGGACTAAGGTTCTCAGATACAGACCTTCCTATTACATCAAATTCTTCTAATTTTAAGTCAGGTCCACAAGTAATGTGTATTAAAGCTCCAGTAGCACCTTGATAATCCACGTCAAGTAGAGGATGAGTAAGGGCTTGCTTAACTGCTTCTAAAACACGATCTTGCGTATCTGCTTCTCCTATTCCTATGACTGCCACACCACCATCTTTCATAATCGCCGAAACATCTGCATAATCCAAATTAATCAAACTTGGAAGAGTAATTGTCTCAACAATTCCTTTAACCATTGTACTCACTAATTCATTGGCAACAGCAAAAGCCTGTTCAATAGGTAACTGACCAGCAATATCAACAAGTCTATTATTATCTAAAACAATACAAGTATCAGTCATTTCTCTGAGTTCTTGTAAACCAAATTCAGCCTTGTCTATTCTTGCTTTTTCTGCTTCAAAGGGCATTGTAACAACCCCTATAACAACAGCACCGGTTTCTTTAGCAATTTGAGCAATCACAGGAGCTCCACCTGTTCCTGTTCCACCACCCATGCCTGCTAAGACAAAAACCATATCAGCACCACCAACAGCTTTTTTAATATCAACAAGAGCCTCTTTTGCAGCTTCTCGACCTGTTTGAGGTCTTCCACCTGCACCTAACCCTCGAGTAAGTTCCTTACCTATAAGGATTTTCTCATCAGCTTTTGTTACACTTAAATGTAAGGCATCAGTATTAGAAGCATACACTGTTGCACCATTAATTCCTTTATTGAATAACCAGGTAACCATATTACAACCACAACCTCCAACACCAATAACTTTGATATTAGCTTTTCCTGCTCTTAATTCATCAAAATTAATACTATGGGAATTAGCATTATCAATTGCCTCTTTTGCAAAATCTAAAGCCATCTTTTTTATTATCTAACCTCCTTATAACTCTCTACTGAAAGAAAAGTTGCGAAAAATTTAAATACCCCTTAAACTTCCAGCTAATATTATCAGAAAAAAGAGGGTATCACCCCTTTATACACAACATTAATTAACCGCGAATTAATTAATATATAAAAATAATAGTAGTTAGTTCTATTTAAAGATTTTGATGTTTTTTGTCTATCATAAAATTAACAAAACAATCCCAATAGCTAGAAAAATATCTAATAAAACCTCAAACTTATTAATCCTCTCAACAAAACCTAAATTTTTAATTGTCATTTTTCCTTTGATCTTTAAAATATTTAAATGAGCATAATCAAAAAGCATATGTGTGTAATAACCCAATCCAATTATCCAAAACCAATCGCTATTATAAAAATATAAAAATCCAACAACAGCAGTCACTAAAATAAACCCAGTCAAATGATGAAGAAAACTCCTTCCTCCCATAAAGCCTAAAGACATTTTATTAAAAGCATGCCTAAGACTCATATCTTTTCTCTTAAAAATATAAACTAAATAATGATCTATGTCTACTAAAACAGCCGCAACCCCAATAAAAAAAGCAACCTTATAACTAAATACTCCAAACTTTGCGAATATCAAACCTACTAACCATGAAAATAAAAAATGTGTTTGTGGATACATATAAAAAACAAGAAAAAACAATTTATTAAATTAACTTAATTAATCACTTTTGTTTAAAACTTGTACTTATTTGTCCTTCATAACGTTTTTTCCGTAAATAAGTTGTTAAAGAATCTGCAAAATTCTTGAGTTTAGTATAATGGGATTCATTAGTATATATTTCTTCTATTGAAATTTTACCCTCCAACACACTAATAGTAGGCAAATCATCCCTTGAACATGGAGTCAAATTAATAAAACCTCCAATCTCAAATCCTTTATCTTTTTTAGATAATTTAAGCTCAACCCCTTCACAATCTGATTTCTTAAGCTCTAAATATATAAAATCCACAACATGTTGTGTTATCTCTTTTTTTGGCATAAAGACAAAGAGGATTTTTTATTTATAAAATTACTTATACCCTATCATAATGATTTCTCCAAGTTCTCAATCTTCAACCAAGTCTTTTCTAAATTTTTATTAGCTTTCTTAACTACAACTTTTAAAAAATCATCTCCCACTAATAATCTACCCTCTTCAATAATTGGAAATTCAAGTTTTTCTGTACTTAGCAACTCACAAACAAATTTCCCCTTAGAAGAAATAATTCCACTTCTCTTAAATCCAGCTAATTGAGCTTTTTTCAAAAGTTTTTCAGCATCTCCTAGTTCTCTACAAGCAACATGAAGTATACATGGTTCTTGTTTGAATTTGTATGAAAATGTATGAAAATTATTATCACCTCTTTTATTATTAACAGGTTTTTTTGTTAACTTATTTTTAAGGGCGGGTGGTTGGGGAAATGGTTGGAGGGGTTGGCTAATTATTCTACTCAATTCTTTCTTCAACTCACTCAAATCCAATAAATCATGGCTAACAAATTCAAATACTCCTGGTTCTTTTTTCTCTTTATCTTTAATAACAACAACTCTTCCAGAACACGAAGATGTTGTATAATAACTTTCTTTTTTATTTATTTTACCACATAATTTCTTAATTTTTTCATCTCTACAACCAATAAAACTTTTATCTTTTTTAGAAAAAATATCTTGTTTGCGTTGATTAAAAGAAATCATTTTAAATTAATTTTTCAAATTCATCTATAGAAACATATTTTAAATCTAATTTTTTTTCAATTCTCTTAGGAAATCTATCATTATCAATATCTGTTATAATATAAACTGGTTTTTTTTTAAACCATTTTGAATATCCTATCTCAATCATGCCTCCAACAGCATGAGCAATACTCAATAAAACATCAGATTCTTCATTTAATTTTTCAGGTTGATTTCTCCATACCCCACAACTAATTTGCTCCCCTATTTCAGTATTAACCCAATCATAACCAAACTCCTTATCATCCAAAGGAATAATTGAATAAACTTTTTTTCCTCCTTTAGATAAATATTCTTGAGCAAAAAACTCAGAAACAGATCCTTTATGTGGAACAATAACAATTTCATGTCCTTTACTAGCTACTATTTTTGCTAATTTAGTAACTAATCCTTTGTCAATTCCTTCAAAATCACTAGGGCCAATAACTCCAATTTTCATTTCACTCCTTCTCCAAAATTTTTGCTTTTATTCCGACTTCTTCGCATAATTCTACAAACTCTTTGGCATCATCTTCACTACCTGCAATACTTCCATAATGCATTGGAACTGCTATATTGGGCTTAATAATCTTAGCAGCTTCTGCTGCTTCTTCTGCAGTCATTGTATATCTTCCACCAACAGGAAGTAAAGCAACAAACTCTGTGCCTTCTTGTTTATATCCTGTAAGCTTTTGCATTTCAGGAATAACATCTGTATCGCCTGCGTGATAAATTATCACATTATTCATCTTAATCAAATAACCTATCCAAGCTTCATCTTTAGGATGAAAATGTTTATCAGTATTATACGCAGGAACAGCACTTATCTTAACATCATGCAAATCAATCTCTTGTCCAGTCTCAATTATCTCAATCTTAATAGGCACATCAAAACGAGTTATTTTACTCTGACTGTCAGCAGTAAGAATTATTTTTGTGTCTTCTTTAACAATTTTTTGAATATCTGCAACACTACAATGGTCATAATGGCTATGCGTAATTAATATCAAATCAGCTTTTTCCGACCCATCCCTAATATTATATGGATCAACATAAATTACTTTAGAATTCTTAATCAAAAAGCCTGCATGCCCTAACCATTTTATTTCCACTTCACCTATTTTCATTGGATATCTCCTTTTTCAATTAAAAATTCAATATTTGGAGCGACTTTATGTTTACCTGCTTTTATCTCTTCAATATCTAACCATTGAACTTCTTTAATAGGATCAATAGGTTTAATTTCATTTTTGTTTTTTAGTTTAGCTTCATAATGGATCAAAACAATTGTCATTTCTTCACTAGTCTGAGGATTTTTGTATATTATCATCGGATTCAAGGGCCTAATAATTTCAATCTCTCCGTTAATCTCTTCTTTAACTTCCCTTATACATGCCTCATATAAACCATCTCCAGATTCAACTGTTCCTCCAGGAATTTTATAAAAATCATCTTTATTATCTTTATTAACTAATAATTTTCCTTCTTCAATAATCACAGGCCCTGATGCAACAATAAATTTAGTCATTTTATTTTCTTATCTTCTAATTAATAAATCATAAAAGCTATTAATAAATCCTTTGGATATTATATGCTAATGATAAAATAATCTCCATAAGCACCAACATTAATTACTGTTGTTTTGCCTATTTTCTTTTTTCCCTTTGCCTCATGAATATGCCCACATAAAACATATTTTGGTTGATATTTTTTAATATAATTCAAGATAACTTTACTTCCAGCATGTTTTCCTTGCCAATTTTTCGGAGCTCCTTTAAAATTAACTTTATCTAAATATCCATAAGGAGGTTGATGACAAACCAAAATATCCAATTTACCAAATCTCTTTAAAATTTTTTTAGCTTTTGTTGTTTCTTTTTTTGCTTTTTTTAATTTGTTTTTATAATCTCCAGGCTTAAATTCTCTAACCCAACAATCATCAATAAAATATTCTAAAAAGCCTATTTTAACTCCCTCTACCTTAATAAAAGAATTTTCTATTACCTTTATGTCCTTAATTGAATTCAATTTACTAGTCAAATTATATTCTTCTGCAAATGTTTTTTTCTTTGATAATATAGTTGGCAATGCCTCCAAATTTCCATAAAGAACATAAACTGAACAATAACCAGATAAATTCTTCACAACTTTAAGCGTACTGTTATAAAGACCGTCTAAAGCTTTTCTCTTTTCTTTATTTGAATAGGTCTTTCCTTCTTTTTCTCCAAAACAAATTTCTCTAACTTTATTAGAAGTTCCAAAGTCACCTAAAACAACTAGAATATCTGGCTTATTCTTTCTAACAATCTGTGTTAAACCTTTAGGCAGTTTTCCATGCGGATCTCCAATAACTAAAATTTTCATTTTCTTAAAAAATTAACACATTCATTGGCAAAATCAATAGTATCTTTTAAATCTCCCTTAGATATTTTCTTACTCAATATTTCTTTTGAATCTTTTGGAAGCTTAATCTTGGGATAAATTTTAATAAAAGTTTTTATCAAATGACCCTTTTTAGAAACCTTCTCATTAGAGAGCATATATCTTAACACTGATTTAAACATAAAATTAATAGCTTCATTCCTTGTTTCATTATCTAAACACTCTCTTAAGGACCAATTAATCTGGAGCAAAATCCTAGAAGCAATAAATTTGTTATTCAATTTTATTTCTTTTCTAAAAGGATTTTTTCCAAAAAGAATTTTTTTATCTTTATCTTTAAAAATATTGTTAGCAAAAAAGGGATCAGATTCCAATTCCAAGCTAAAATTTTGTAAAGGAACTATAGAAATTTTGTATTTGCCCTGCCTTATTCTAATTCCTGCACCTATATCAAACACAACATCTTCGTAATTATTTTCGAATTTCTTTATTAATTTAAAAAGCTTAACATAATCTCCTGAAGAAAACACATCATCATTAGAAAAGAAAATTAAATCAATATCTTGAGGATCTTTAGAATAAGTGGAAGATCCAAATTGGATAATAGACATCAAATTAAGTTTTTCTGAACTTTCTTTTACAAAGAACTTTAAAACATCATTTATTTTCATTTTTCTAATTCATCACACACTTTGTAAAAATTTTCTCTGACTTCCATTCTATTTTTTGATTTAAATTTCCTATTTGTCCCATAATGTTTTGATATGTAATTATAAAGAAAATCCATACATTCTATTAAAAAATCTAGGGGATAATTTGAGTTTATTCTATCCATATTTACAATTTTCTTAAAAACCAGATCAGACTCTCCCTTTTGTTGAAACTCTTTTTTAAATAAGTCTTTTAGATTTCCAAAAAAGATTTTATAATTTTTTACAAAAAATTTTCTGACATCAAAATTATTTGTTAAAGTCCAATTTGTTTTTATATCAAACCAGGATAAATAAAGCATTGTATGTAATGCTAAATCTCCTTTCTGGTATTTCCCAATTTTTAAAACTTCCTTTTCAGTAATAAAGTGAGAAAACCTAATTAATTTTTTATTATATTTTTTCTTCAAAAAATTATTTAATTTATCAAATAAACCATGTATTTCTTTATAAAAATCAACAGGTCTTGATTTAGGTTTCTTAGGGATAATTAAATCAATATCCTTTTCAACGTCACAAGAACCAATTGTTCCAAAACTCATAATATGTTTTGTTTTTTTAAGTTCTTTAATAAGAACATCTTCAATTTCTTTCCAAGTATGTTCTTTTGTAGATTTCATTTCAAGGCCTCATCCTTGTCATTGTCCTAGGAAAACCAATCGTATCTTTAATTGTACTTAAACCACATATCCACTTAATTAATCTCTCTGTACCTAAACCATATCCTCCGTGTGGATCTCCAATAACTAATATTTTCATGATAAAAAAAAGAAAAACTAATTTATAAAACTACTCACGAGTAAATACTTGGAAATTGACGAGCAGTAAAATAATTTCCTGCATTAAATCTCTCTTCTGAGATAAAACTTAAATCAATATTTGCTCTTTCTATAATCCCAAGATAATTTTCTGGACATAAAATATACCTAGCATCAACAGGAAACCCACAATAAGCTATCTGGTTATGAAGATCCGATGCTACAAAATCAAGTCCTTTTATCCTAATAAATTCTCCACTTCCTAAATCTTTTTTTATTGAATTAAAATCAGGTTTTTTATCTTCTTTAAATACTCCCAAAAGATCAACATCCCCATAATGTTTAGATCCAGAAAAAATAGCCGAATCTATAACACCCCCAGTAAGATAAGTATCAATATCTTTCGCAGCTAAAAAATCTCTAACTTTTTGCACACTTTCTCTATCTCTTCTTTTAAGCAAATGATTTAAATTTTCTACTTTAGCTAAAATTACATTTCCTGGTTTGAGTATCTTGGGTTCATATACTTTTTTCATAAAATCCCAACCCAAATTCCTTTTATAAATCTTTCTATCCTAACTACTTAAAAGAAGTAACAACTAAGGCCTCATCCGCGTCATTGTCCTAGGAAAACCAATTGCATCTTTAATAGTATCTAAACCACAAATCCACTTAATTAACCTCTCTGTACCTAAACCATATCCTCCGTGTGGAACAGGTCCATAACTATGAATATCAAAATAATATGAATAATCTTCAAGTTTTTCTCCTTTAGCTTTTAATGATTTTTTAAGCTCTTTAATATCTGTATCTCTTTCACTCCCCCCGATTAATTCCCCATGAGCTTCAGGACCTAACATATCAAAACATCTAGCTGTTTTTGGGCTTTTTTTATCTCTAGGTTTGTAAAATGCCATAACTTCTTTAGGATAATGATGAACAAAAACAGGGGTATCATATTTTTCCATTAATTTTTCTTCTTCAATTGTCCTAAGATCTTTACCCCAAACAACTTTCATTTTCTTTTTTTGTTTTAAAATTTTCAAAGCTTCATCATAAGTTATTCTAGGAAATTTCTTTTTTGTAGTTGGAATTAATTTTTTCCAGTCTCTTTCTAAAAATTCTAATTCTTTTTTATGTTTTTCAAGAACTTTTTTAACGACATACTTTGTCATTTCTTCTGCATAATCCATTAATTTATCTAAATCAGCCCAAGCAACTTCCATTTCAGTATGCCAATATTCTGTTAAATGCCTTGAAGTTTTAGATTTTTCAGCTCTAAAACTAGGAGCAACACAATAAATTTTCTCCAACCCATACATTGCAGCTTCAGCATATAATTGCCAAGTCTGGCACAAATACATTTTTTTCTTAAAATAATCAATTTCAAACATTGTTGGTCCTTCTTCAGCTCCACCAGGAATAATAATTGGACTTTGAAATTCATAAAAATCTTTTGATCTAAAATACTCATGTAAGGCTCCAATAACAGTTGATCTAATCTTCATAATTGCAACCATCTTCCTACTCCTCAACCATAAATGACGCCTATCTCCTAACAATTCTTCACTAAGATGTTTTTGAATTGGAAATTCATCACTAGTTCCAACAATTGTAATTTTATCTGCTTCAATTTCATAACCTGTTGGGGCTCTTTTATCTGGTTTAATTGTTCCTTCAATTTCAAGGCTAGCTTCAACTTGTAATTTATCAATATCTTTCCACTGCTTTTCAAATTTCTCTCTTTTAATCACAATTTGAATAATATCAGAAACATCTCTAAGAACCACAAACTTCATTTTACCACTACCTCTCTCACGATAAATCCACCCACGCACAGCTACTTTTCCTCGTCCCTTACGTATTGCATCGCTAATTGATATAAATTTTTTTAACATTTTACCTTATATTAAGAAAAGAAAAATGGATTTTTAATTATTGCTATTTCCACTAGAACTATGCATTCCCATATCCATAAGACCAATAGCTTTATCCATAGTAAAAATAAAGAAAAAGAGTTTATTAAGTTTACGGGGCCAACCCAAAATGTTTTTTTCCTTCCCCAGTTAATCTGTATTCAAAGGTAGTGTATTGAGAATCTCCACCTTCTCTATCAAAATATACCCACTTATTTTCAATACCAAAATTAATCCCATTTGCCAAAAAAGAGTTGCTTATAGAATGTCCATCAAGAAAAATAAAATCAGCACCCCCCTCAACAAAAGCTCTTCTTAAAGAATCTTCTAAATCAGCTTCAGTATAATCTTTATCTTTTAAATCCATACAAAACAATTAGTAAAAATATTTAAATAAATTATAGTGTTAAAGAATACACATCAAGGAGTCAACTGCTCAGGATTTTTTGAAAATAAAATGAGCAAAATAAATCCAATAAAAATCAAAATTCCCCCAACAATTTCCCTAAGGAGAGGAATTTCATTAAATAAACAAAATGCTAATATAAGGGGGGTGAGGACTTCCAAAAGTAAAAGTATACCAACTTTCTGCCCTTTTACTTTTTTCATTCCGGAGTATAATAATAGAAACGCGATTGCTGTACAAAAAATTCCTAATAGGATTAAGGTAAAGAAACCTGAAAAGGTTCCACTAAATTCTGCTAAAAACAATAATGGCAACATCAACGGAAGAGCTATAAGATTTTGAACAAAAGTAATTGATATCGGGTCATATTTTTTAGATAAAATCTTTCCAATTAAATAAACAAAAGCCATAAATAATCCTGCAAAAAAACCAGCAAGATATCCAAACAAATTATTCTTCAATTCAGGAGTATAAAATATCAAAAATAATCCAACAAAAGAAATTACAAGAGAAAAGATAGTTATTTTTTCGATCTTTTCTTTCAAAAATATTTTAGACAAAATAACCAAATATATTGCTCCTGCATAAAGAAGCAAAACTGCAATAGGAGTGCTAATTAATTTTATTGAAATAAAAAAACAAATAATAATAAGTGCATGGAATAATCCAAATAAAAAAAATAAACCTTTATTTTGCTTAACAGACTGAATTTTTGTTTTTGTAAAAAATATCCAAAAAGCCAAAAACAATGTAGCAAAAATAATTCTCCCTAGTGAAAGACTATAAATATCAAGGGAACTAAATTTAACAATTATTGGAATCAAACCAAACAAAATTGCAGCAAAAGATATTTCAAGTATTCCTTTATGCAAATTTTTCATAAATTTACAAAGAAAATATCATTTAAAAATCTAAGGAGTCAACCTTTTCCTATCCCTCGGAAACAAAGTAGCTTCTCGAATATTATCTAACCCCAACATAGCTTGAGTTAATCTTTCCAAACCAATACTCCAACCAGCATGAACAGGTGCACCATGCCTAAAAGCATCAATATACCATTTAAAATGACTAGAATCAAGACCTTTATTTTCAATTTGTTTGGTTAACATATCAGGGATATGAACTCTTTGACCCCCAGAGCAAATCTCTATATTCCCATAAACAGCATCAAATCCTCCACTCACACCATAAACTTCATCTTTTGGCCAAATATAAAATGGCTTCAACTCAATAGGCCATTCATATGTAAAAATAATTGTGTTAGGAAATAATTCACAAAGTTTTCTTTCAGCCTCAGGTTCAAAATCATCACCCTGCTCAATCTTAAGGCCTTTGCCAGCCAATAAATCAATTGCCTCTTTATATGTTAAATATTTTGTTTTAGGAACTTTCAAATCAATTTTCAATAATCTCAATTCACTAGAACATTCTTTAATCACTTTTTTAGCAATAAATTTAACAACATCTTCCATATATTTCATAATTTCTAAATCATTTTTAAAAGCACATTCAATATCCATTTGCCTTATCTCATTAATGTGTTTAGATGTATCATGTTTTTCTGCTCTCCAAACAGGACTAGTACTAAAAACTTTTTCCCAAGAAATTGCAGCTAATTGTTTATACAACTGAGGACTCTGTGCCAAATAAGCTTTTTTATCAAAATAATTCACTTCAAACAAATCAGTGCCTCCTTCTGTTGAAGTTGCAATTATTCCAGGAGGCTGCATCTCAATAAAATTCAATCTATAAAAATATTCCCTAAAAGCATTGATAATTGTAGACTGAATTTTAAACACTGCTTTAATTTCTGGCTTTCTAATATCCAAACTCCTAAAATCAAGTCTAGAAGGAAGAGAACTCTTTACTGTTTTCTCATTAACATGAATCGGAAGCTTAGAAGCTTTATTCATTATTTCTAATTTATTAATTTCTATTTCAATATCATGTTTTGCATATCTTGCCTTAACTTTAGCTTTTTTAATTTTACCTTCAACACCAACAACACTTTCTAAAGTTAGCCCTGAAATTTTTTTAATTATTTTAGGTTCTTTAGTTATACACTGAACAACCCCTGTAGAATCTCTTAACAAAATAAAAGCCATTTTAGCCAATACTCTATACTCAAATACCCAACCAGTCAAACCTACTTTACCGCTTTTTTTCAAATCTGAAATATAAGTCCTCTTCATTTTTCTTAAAGTTAAATATACTTTTTAATAATTTCCATCCGACATTTTCTTCAGAAAATGGAGTAGGGGTTTACACCCCAGGGAAATTATTTCTTCATATACTTTTTAATAATTTCCATCGCACTTCTTCCATCCACTTTTCCTCGAAACTCTTTCATAATTAAACCCATATAAGCCTTATCACTTAATCCAGGTTTTTCCTTAATCATCTTATGAATTTTTTCTTCAATTTCACCTAAATCTACTTTCTCGAACTTGGTTGCATCTTCAAGAGCTTCTCCATCAACTAAAGCTTCTAAAACATCTTTAATAGAAGATTCATTAATTTTCTTTTTCCTAACTAAATCTAAAACACTATTATAATTGTCTTCTAAAATCTTTTCAACCTTATCTAGACTTTTATTTTTTCTTTTTGCAATGTCTTTTGGAAAAACCAAAATAACTTTAGCAATTAAATTTGGATTTTTTACAATCTCAATTAATTCCCTAAACAATTCAAGTTTATTTTGTTTAAACAACATTTTAACATACTCTTCACCAAGTCCTTGTTTCCTTAATTCAATTCCAACATCGCTTCTTAATCTAGGAATTGTTTTCCTAGATCCATTAACAAGATCTCTAGAAATTTTCAATAAAGGTAAATCTGTTTCAGGATACATTCTAGCAGAACCAGGCATTGGTCTTAAAAATTCGCTTGATCCGTCTTTTAAAACATTTCTAACTTCTGGTTTATTTTTTTTATTTTTCTCAACAAATTCCAATTGTCTTTTAACTTCATTTTCAACTGTCTTAATCATCATACGCGGATCTTGAAATCCTTTTAACTCAACTCTATTACTACCTCTAATAGAAATATTAATGTCTTGTCTTATTGTTCCAATTCCTTTTTTAACCCTACAAGACCTTAAAATCTCTCCGATTTTAAGTGCAGTTTCTTTTGCATGTTCTGCATCTTTAATATCTGGCCTAGTTGCAATTTCAACCAAAGGAATTCCTAATCTATCTAATCTCCAAACAACCCCCCCCTTATCTGAAGAAACACGTCTTGCTGAATCCTCTTCCAAATATATAGAATCAATTCCAACTCTTCCTTTAGAACTATCAACATAACCATCATAAGCAATCATCACTGTTCTCTGAAAACCAGATGTATTTGAACCATCAAGAACAGTCTTTCTCATGATCTGGGTAATAGGAACCATTTTTGCATTTAACAACAAAGAAATATGGATTGCAATCTTAAGTGCCTCTTTATTGATTTCATGTGGGGGCTCTTCATCTAATTCAACTAAACAATTACTATCATAGCCTTGATAAACAAATTCTTTATCTTGTTCTACCTCATGCTTTGCAGCAACATCAATCTCTCCACTTTCTCCAGCAACAACATGCAATTTCCTCTTAACCTCAAAATCAGGCTCATCATTCCTCAATAAACTAGGGCAATTACAAAATAATTTAGAAGTATCTAACTGCTGATGAATTTCTAATCCAGATTTAAAGCCTAATTTACCATAATCAAGATCCATATAAAAATAAAAGAGAAAAGAGTTTATTAATTTGACTCTAGTTTCTTGTCAAGACTGATTTTTGTTCCTTTTAATAATTTCCAAATTTCTCGAGCCATATTTCCAGGAATTGCTTTTAAATAAAGAATGGTTTTTCTATCAAAATCAAGAGTATTTTTTAATCCATCAATTAAATTTTCTTCTGGCCACTCATTCCTATTTCTCTGTATCCCATCTTTTTTGCCTTCATAAAAAATATAGTTTTTTTGAAGAGGATTATACACTAAATGAATTTCTTTCATTTTAATTGTTTTAACATATTTTCTAGATTAATCTTGAGAACTTCCCGATCTTTAAGCTCAGAAAAGCCTTTTCCTTCATAAACCCTTAAGGGTATTCTTAAAACTTCCTTAGGATCAATACAATTAAAATCATTCCCAATACATTTGATGCCATATTTTTCAAGAATTTCTTTTGAAGGAGCATTACAAGTATAATGAATTATCTCAGAATTTCCACCAACAAAATAAGGAAAAGATTCTAAACCATGGGGAATGTGGCCTTTTTTTATCATAATAATACTACTTCATCCACACTTAAAAACCTTACTATTTGTAACTCCTATAAAGTTACTACCAATAATAAAGAGCAGAAAAAAAGATTTATAATCTAATCAATCATTTAGATTACATGAAAAAAAAGGTGAAAGATAAACCTTTAGAAAAGGTTTCCAAAAACAAAACAAAAGAATCTAAATTAAAGCAAGAAATTAATTACATAAAATCAATTGCTCAACTAAAAACAGCAAGAACTGCTGGACAAAGAGCATCAGATTGGTTAACAAAATGGGCAGGAAGTTGGTTTTTTATCATATTATTCTTATTCTTCATAATAGTATGGATGTTTATTAATGGGTATTATCTAATCCAATATAAACAAGGAGAAGCTTTTGATCCTTTTCCCTTTATACTCTTAAATCTAGCCTTATCTTGTCTAGCCGCACTTCAAGCCCCTATAATTTTAATGAGTCAAAACAGACAAACTCAAAGAGATAGAATAAAGGCTGAATTTGATTATAGAATAAATAAAAAAGCAGAAAGAGAAATTAGAGAAATAAGAAATCTATTATTAAGAAAAAGATATAAGAAATGATTATTCAATTCTTACAATATTCCCATATTTATCTAATTCAATAAAATGATTAACTTTTCCTCTTTTATAATCCCCACATTGATTTTCAACTAAATCATCTTCATCAGTTCTAGGTACATGAACAATATCAATTGCATAATCCCCTACTACCCCTAAACACTGACTATTAAACTCAATACCTCCTTTTTTTCCAGCATACAAAACCAAAGCCTGATTAATAACTGCTTGTTGTTCTTGAACATAGTCAGGAATTGAAGAAGGAACTCCATGTTTAATCCAAACCCCTCTATCATCCTGAATCCAAGAATCTTCTCCACCAGGTCTAAACACCATTATAAATAAGATTATTAAAACAACAATCACAACTATCCAATATTTTTTCTTCATTTTAATTTATCATTAAACTCCCCAACAAAATTCTCGAGCATTTTTTCTTTTACATTCCAATTCCTATGCCCTAACACCCAACCAAGCTTAATTAGAGCAGTTTCACTCAACATGTCTCCTAAATAAATAACTCCTGTTTTCAAAAACTCTCTACCAGAACTATAAACCAAACCATCTAATCTACCATAAATTGTTTGGCTAGCAGCACAAACAATTATTCCTTTTTTCTGGAGTTCTTGTAACTTTTTTAACCAGCCTAATTTAGAATCTTTAGAAGCAATCTGACCTAAACCTAAAAATTCAATTACAAGACCCTTATACTTTTTTCTTAAATAATAATTTAAAATATCAGGATCTTGTCCAGGATAAAATTTAATCAAGCCTACTTTATCTTCAAACTTAATATCAAGTTTAACTTTACCCTTTGTTCTTTTATTATAATCCCTCAAAATCTCAATCTTATCAGGAAAAATTTTTGCAAAAGGCTTTGAATTAACAACTTTAAACGCATCTCTTCTAGAACTATGTAATTTTCTCACTTTTGTTCCAGGCATTGCATAACAAAAATCATCATTACCAGAAGCATGACCTACTAACATAACCTCTGCAATATCTGAAAGAGCAACAATCGCACTACACTGTAAGTTTAAATTAGCATCACTACTTCCTCTATCAATGCTCCTCTGAGAATAAGTCAAAACAACTGGCTTATTAAGATCTCTAAGAAAAAAACTCAAAGCAGCAGAAGTATAATGCAAAGAATCTGTTCCATGAGTAATTATAATTCCTTTAATATTAGGGTCATTTAACAATTTTCCAGTAACTCTAGCTAATTTTTGCCAGTCTTTAGAATTCATATCTTCAGAAAATTTCATAAAAGGAACTTCCACCTTTACCACATTTACTTTATCAAAAACTCCTGGATAAAATCTAAACAAATCTTCAGGAGTCTCAAGGGGAGTAACCCCTCCTTTTTTAGAATCTAAACGTGAAGCAATAGTTCCCCCTGTAATAATCATAGCAATATTTGGTTTAGAAGAATCTCCTTTTATCTTAATATCTGATTTTTCTTCTTTACTCTTTTCAATTAATTTAATCTCTAAAATATCTTTTTTATTAAGCCCAATATTATATCCAGAATTCAACTTCAACAAAACAATACTCTTCTCTTCTTCAGGTGCTTCTAATAAAATCCCTTCATAAACCTTCCTAGTAAGATGAACTTCTACATAATCTCCTGGAGCTGTGTTTGATTTTCTCATAAATTAAAGAAAGAGAGGTTGTATAAAAAGTTATTTATCCTTTAAATCTTTATGAAAAAAACTCATGTCACAACCATCAAATTTTACTGGAAAACTCAGTCTAGAAATTCCTCTCTGATCTCTAGGAAACTCATAAACTCCAAAATGAAGATGGGGTATTCCTCCAATCCAACCAGACTTCCCAGTTCTTGCTAAAACTTGTCCAGCAAAAACCCTTTCTCCTGGAGAAACTTGCACACTCCCTCTCTCTAAATGAGAGTAGATGCAAACAGAATCATGAATATCATTATTTCTTAAAAAAAGAAAGTTCGTATTAACTTTCCTCCCTATCTCAAAATCACTTCCCTCATAAAAATCATCACAATCATAAAAACCTCCAACAACATCTGCCTCATATGAAGCAAGCACAGGAGTTCCTAAAGGAAGTACAAAATCAATACAATAACTATCATCCATAACTACCCCTTCCCTATTTCCATTCTCTCTAATATGTCTAGTAGCAAAATGACTATAAGGCCCAAAATAACCCTGAGAAACTACAACATCAGGAAACCTAAAAGGAAGCTTAGCAAACACAAAAGGCTGAACTTCTCTTTTCAAGTTTATTCTCTCTATCATATTCAAAAAGAAAAATAACTCTACTTAAATCTTTCTCCTGCGACTCGCATCGAAAGTAGCACGTTTTGGCCTATGTTTTGAAACATAGGCTCGGAGGGATTCGAACCCTCGTAAAACGGGCCGAAACCGTTTATGTTGTCCATTACATCACGAGCCTATACTATAAATATCCAATTTATCATTTAAAATATCTTTCCTTTGTTGGAGGGTGGTATGGGGTGGACAAAAACCAAACTTTTTCCATACTAAATATCTAGTTAATTTAACAGGGTTCTTAGTACCAATTAAATCCATCCATCTTTCAAGCATCTCTGTTCCACTAATATAAATAACATATTTATAACGATCCCTAACATCTTTAGGTTGATATCCATAAAGAGAGTATTTTATGTTTAACTTATTTAACATAAAAAGGACAGATTTTACTAAACTTTTTGAAATCGTTGTAATCTAAATAATAGGGTAATAATTATATTTTCTTTTAAAATCACCATAATTTTTCCCTGTTTTTCTATTTTTAAAATGAATGCATCCATCAGTATCAAATAATCCCCTTAAAAATCTTACATATAGCAATTTATTATTACTCTCCAAAATTACCCTAGGAGCTTGAACAACAAGAGATTTTTTACCATAAGGGAAACCTAGATCATTAAGAATTCTAAAATTAGGGTTAGTGGTTACAAATCCATAAGTCCCTTTAACATAAAATTTTCCAGTGATATTAAGTTTAAAAAAATTATTTATAAGAGGGATTACATGGCCATCATAATATTCTTTTTCTTCTTTACTTCCACCAATCTCCAATTCTATCTTAGTGATCCTATGTCTAAGATAACCATCTCCAGCATGAATTCCACAAATTTCAGCTAATTCCGGAGTCATATCTACCATCATATTTGTAATACATATAAGTATATAAACTTTATTGTAATAGAGTATATATTTGTAATACAAAAATATTTATAAACTCTGCAAACTAAATCATACAATGACTGGAAAAGAAAAAAAGATGAATTATCCTGAAATTTATCTTATCAGAATAGACAAAAAATTAAAACAAAAATTAAAAAAAATAGGAAGTGAAAGGGTTAGAGGATATCTTAAGAAAATAAAAGATTAGGTTTTTATATGTTAATATTTTATTATTAATAACCAAAAAGGATTTCATCGAGTTTCCCTAGGAGGTATCAAAAGAAACTCCAGGATGCTGGATCGAAAACCCGCAGGAGGTTTTCAATGCCACTTAAAAAACACCATAAGATCATAATTGGAAGTGCAGGGTCAATTGTATTTGTTTTTATGATAGTCAGCGGAATATTCATGTACACTTTATTTATAAAACAAAATGTTCAATATGGTTCTTTAGATCAAAGAGTCACAAATACAGAAAGCAACATAAATACCCTAACAGACAACTTAATAGACACTAAATCAAACCTAGAAAGCACAATCACTACTTTAAATTTAAAAGTAGGGTCAATTGGCCAGGAAATGGATTTATTAAAAGCCTCTGCAAGCGAGGATTTTTCTGGGATAATTGAAAATGCCGTAAAAGGGGTTGTCACAATAAGAACAGACGTAGGCCAAGGAACAGGATTTCTAATAACCCAAGATGGATATATTTTAACAAACGCCCATGTTTTAGTAGATGCAAAAAAAGTTCAAGCAATAACTTATGAGCAAGAAATTCTAGAAGCAGAATTTATAGGATATGAAGGGAGATTAGATATTGCAGTATTAAAAATTCCAGGAATCTTTGAGGAACTTAGCCTAGGAGACTCAGATAATATAGAAATAGGTGAAAAAGTAATTGCAATAGGAAATCCCTTAGGATTACAATTTAGTGTATCAGAAGGAATTGTTTCAGGAGTTCATAGAATCGGACCTAGCCAATTAGAAGCATATATTCAAACAGATGCTGCTCTTAATCCAGGAAATTCAGGTGGCCCACTAATAGACAAACAAGGAAAAGTCATTGGAATAAACAATTTTAAAATAAGCGGAGGAGAAAGCCTAGGATTTGCACTCGAAAGCAATTATCTAAAAGATGCTGTAAATGAAATTGCTTTAGATGTTTTAGAAAAAGAATTAATATGAAAAAAATAACTACTCAAGGAATAACCGCAAAAAAAGAAACAAATTTTAGTGAGTGGTATACTCAAGTTATTGAAAAAGCAGAAGTCACAGACATAAGAAATAAAGTTAAGGGATTCATAGTAATAAGGCCGTGGGGAGCAATGACTATTGAAAACATGTATAAACTCTATGAAGAAGAAATGCAAAAAACAGGACACAAACCAAGTTTTTTTCCTACATTAATTCCTGAAAAAAATTTCAAAAAAGAATCTTCTCATGTTAAAGGATTTTCACCAGATGTTTTTTGGCTTGAAAAAATAAAAGGAGAAGACAAATTAGCACTAAGACCTACCTCTGAAACATCGATGTATGAGATGTATTCTATATGGATAAGATCATGGAGAGATCTTCCATTAAAAATGTATCAAAGGGCAAATATTTTCAGATATGAAACAAAAGCAACAAGACCCTTAATTCGAGCAAGAGAATTTATGTGGATAGAAGGACATGATTGTTTTGCAACAGAAAAACAAGCACAACAACAAGTTAAAGAAGACATTCAAATAACAGAAAAAGTCATGCATCAGAAATTTGGAATTCCTTCTCTGGTAATGAAAAGACCAAATTGGGATCATTTTCCAGGATCAGTTTATTCAATCGCTTCAGATGTATTAATGCCTGACTCAAAATTACTACAACAACCTTCAACACACTTTTTAGGACAAAAGTTTTCCAAGG
>JAFCGC010000040.1 GCA_017608305.1 Candidatus Pacearchaeota archaeon | reverse complement strand
TTTTACTAGAAGCCTCTTCAACACTACTAATATCTTCAGGATAAACTTTATCTAATATTGCATCTATTTCAACATCTAGTTTATTTTCTTCTATAAATTCTTCAAAAGATTCTGATAATATTACAAATCCATTTGGTACTGGTATCCCTGCTTGAGTCATTTCTCCAAGAGAAGCACCTTTGCCTCCAGCAATTTCTACATCTTCCTTTGAAATACTTTTAAATTCTTTAATATATTTCATAAATAATCAACAAAAATGGGGGTTAAATAGGTTTCTATAATGAAGAATTATAAAATTTCCAAGCAGGAACCGGGAATCGAACCCGGGTATCTCCCTCTGCAGGGGAGTGCATCACCACTATGCTATTCCTGCGTATAAACTCTTTCGAGTCCTAATATCGCTTTTGGTTTACCTTTTCTCAGAAAAGGTATTTTTTGTTCAAACTTGTTTTTCTAAAAAAAAGTTTGTATGCCCTTGACAGGACTCGAACCTGCGACCCCCTGATTAGAAGTCAGGTGCTCTATCCAACTGAGCTACAAGGGCATAAAAAAACAACAAAAAATTAATATTTAAAACTATGGTTTATCTGTCTAATGCTTAAATTTGGGAAGAGTGCCTCTAACCCAAATACCACTATAAACTATTATCTAATAAACATTTTTAGCTACAAAGATGAGTCTTTTGCCTGCCTAATAAACATCATAAAATAAATTATAAGATATCAAAATCACTCGTATTCAAGTTAGGCTTGCCTTCCTGAATTTTTGTAAAACCTCAAACCTAAGTTTACTTCTTTTTCCTCTTAGGTTTCCTCAATAACCAAGAATGCTTACTATGCTTAAACTTCTTACGATGTGGGTTAGATTTATCCTTTTTACCATGTCTTTTCCAAATAAAAAACACAAAAATACCAATTAATACTAAAAACACAACATAAACTATTGTTTTATTTCTTGTAACATCTAAAATAGCAAATCCTGTCAAACCTTTTTTATTTAAAAGAATAGAATGTTTAACAGATTCATCTGGATTAGAAGAAAGTGCAAAATAAACTTCATACATTCCTGACAAATCGCTTACATCAATCTCAACTACTCTTTCAATTAAAGCATCAGTATTTATTTCAAATCTATCTTGAATCTTTTGAACCTCAACACCTAATTCATCAACAACCCAAATATCTATTAAAACATATTCTCCAATAAACTTAGAATTATCAAAATTATAATTAATTGTTAAAATTTTACCTTCTTGAATCATCTCTCCGATATTAATAGCACCAAATCCAGGAATGCTCACATTAATTTCTTGAACATCATTCCCTTCATCACATTTTACTTCTAATTCCCCAGAATAATCTCCAGGAGTAATTTCATCAGGAACATTTATATTAAATATAAAATCAAGATTTTCTCCAGGAGCAATTCCTTCAAGAACATTAGAATAAATCCAATTATTTAAATCTCCATTGACTACTAATTTACATTTATTTAAGAAAACTCTGCCAGTATTCTTAACATTTATAGATAAATTTTTACTCTCTCCAGGAAAAGCAATAATAGCTCCAATTGAAGAAACCTCCATCTTTCCGGTTTGATTAGGTAAAATAAAGCTTCCTCCACCCCCCCCACCAGAACTACCTCCTCCACTAGAACCTCCGCCACTAAGAGGACTAACAACCGAACTATCAACACTAAAACTAGAATTTACAGATCCACTATTTCCAGCAGAATCTATAACCAATAAATAAATTATATAATCTCCATCAGAACTAACATCAAAACTAGTATCTAAACAATCCACAATCTCTACATCATTAACAATCTCAGTTCCAACAGAAGTAGTAATATTATAATAACAAATTAAAGGAGAAACATCTGTAACAGAAAAATCAAATATGATTCCAGTTCTACTTGCTTTTTCCCCACTTGGCTCGCTAATACTTAGCACAGGAGCAACACTATCCACATAAAATGTTTTGTTCCCATTTATAGCAGAATTTCCAAT